>SVOG01000056.1 GCA_015066525.1 Oscillospiraceae bacterium
CTTCGGTATCTAACGCAAAATAAAAACAGGGACGCTCCCGCAAGGGGCGTCCTTTTTTTATTGTAGGGAGCGGCGACCCCGACGCTCCGATACAAAACCACGCCCCTACGAGCAACCGTAGGGAGCGGTGAGATTCCCCTGTGAGGGGAAATGTCACCGCAGGTGACAAAAGGGTGAGGCGCCCGCTCCAAGGGCACATCGCTCCGATATGAATTTGCCGGACTCTCTTCTCAACTATCGAAAGGTCCACCGGACCTTTCTCCCAATCGGCGCACATTCTGCGCGCCTCTTGGAGTTCGTTTCGAGCCCGACAAGGGGAAAAAATAAAGGATACCATAAAGGTATCCTTTATTTTTTGGCTCCCCTTGCCGGGCTCGAACCAGCGACAACTCGGTTAACAGCCGAGTGCTCTACCAACTGAGCTAAAGAGGAATGTCTCACTCGTGAGTGCTTAAATATAATAACAAATTAATATACCAATGTCAACAACTTTTTTTGATTTTTTCCAAAAAATATCGGGAGGGCTCATACCCTCCCGTTTGTTTTACTTATTGCGATAGATGATTGCCTCGCGCTCGGGACCGTTGGATACCATCGTGATATTGCAGCCCATCTCCTGTTCGATAAACTCAACATAGTCGCGGGTCTCCTGCGGGAGGTCGTCATAGTTCTTAATGCCTCGGATGTCGCAGTGCCATCCCTTAAAGGTCTTGAGAATCGGCTTAGCCTTCTTAAGCAGGGGCGTGGTGGGGAAGTCCTTGGTAACTTCACCGTCGATTTCATAGCCGACGCATACCTTGATTTCCTCGAGGTAGGACAGGCAGTCGAGCGCGGTCATAACGACCTGGGTCGCGCCCTGGCACTCAATACCGTAGCGCGATGCTACGCAGTCAAACCAGCCGACACGACGCGGTCTGCCGGTCGTAGCGCCGAATTCGCCCTTGTCGCCGCCGTGGATACGCAGCTCCTGCGCCTCGTCGCCGAAGATTTCGCTGACGAACTCGCCTGCGCCTACTGCGGACGAATACGCCTTGGTAACGACGACAATATCCTCGATTTTATGAGGCGGGATACCGGCGCCCACTGCGCCGTAACCTGCGAGTGTGGAGGAAGAGGTTACCATCGGATAGATACCGAAGTCGGGGTCCTTGAGCGTGCCGAGCTGACCTTCGAGAAGGATATTCTTGCCCGCCTTTATCGCATCTGCGAGATACTTATGGGTGTCGCAGACATAGGGCGCAATCTTCTCCTTATATTCCATACAGGTGGCAAAGAGTTCATCCTCGTCGAGAAGCGGTTTATGATAAACGTGCTCGAGGGTGAGATTCTTCAGCGTGCAGATATTCTTGAGCTTTGCTCTGAGAACTTCGTCATCGAACAGCTCGTTGACCTGGATACCGATTTTGCTGTACTTATCCGAGAAGAACGGCGCGATACCGCTCTTGGTCGAACCAAAGGCGTTTTTGCCGAGGCGCTCCTCCTCGTACTCGTCGAGCAGAATGTGGTAAGGCATCAGAATCTGCGCCCTCTCGCTGACTAACAGGTGGGGGTTGAGCCCCGCTTTCTTAACCTGCTCGAGCTCGTTGATGAATTTATTGATATCGAGCGCAACACCGTTGCCGATAATGCAGGTGGTGTGGTCATAGCACACACCCGACGGCATCAGATGAAGCGCGAATCTGCCGTGCTCGTTGATGATGGTATGTCCTGCGTTAGCGCCGCCCTGGAAGCGGATAACGATGTCGCTCTGCTCAGCGAACATATCGGTGATTTTTCCTTTGCCTTCGTCGCCCCAGTTGGCGCCGACTATTGCTCTTACCATAATGCTTACTCCTTTGTTAATTGAGAGTTGAGAGTTGAGAATTGAGAATTAATGGCGGGACACCCGCACCCGATTATATAATGGGTGAGGGCGAAGCCCTCCCGAAATTCTCCGTTCTACATTCTACACTCTCAATTCTATTAGTGGTGGAAAAGTCTGATGCCTGTCATTGTCATTGCGATGCCGTACTTATCGCAGCATTCGATAACCTGCTCGTCACGAACTGAGCCGCCCGGCTGCGCGATATACTTGACGCCCGACTTCACAGCGCGCTCGATATTATCCTCAAACGGGAAGAACGCGTCCGAGCCGAGAGCGACATTGTCCATCTCCTTATGCCATGCTGCTTTTTCCTCAGTAGTGAAGGGTGCGGGGCACTCGGTGAAGTAGCGCTGCCATACGCCGTCCTTGAGCAGCTCGTCGGAATCATCGCTGATGTAAAGGTCAATCGCGTTGTCCGCGTCGCACTTTCTGATTCCCTCGATGAAGGGAAGGCTGAGCACCTTTTCGTTTCTTCTCAGCCAGAGCATATCTGCTTTGTTACCCGCCATACGGGTGCAGAGAATACGGCTCTGCTGACCTGCGCCGACGCCGAGCGTCTGTCCGCCCTGTGCGTAAACGACGGAATTTGACTGCGTATATTTCAGCGTAATCATCGAAATGAGAAGGTCGATTTTGGCAATCTCGGGAATGTCCTTAATCTTAGTCGGCATATCGTTGAACAGGTCCATCGTGATTTTCGCGTTATTGCGCTTCTGCTCAAATTTGATGCCGAATACCTGCTTGGTCTCCATCTCCTCGGGCACATAATCGGGGTCGATTTTGATAACGAGGAAATTGCCGCGGCGCTTACTCTTCAGAATTTCGAGCGCCTCGTCGGTGTAACCGGGGGCGATAATGCCGTCGGACACTTCCTTTTGCAGGAAGGTGGCTACCGATGCGTCGCAGACGTCCGAAAGTGCCGCAAAATCACCGAAGGACGACTGACGGTCGCAGCTTCTTGCTCTGGCATAAGCCTCGGCAATCGGAGAAAGCTCGAGTCCGTCCGGTACCATACATACCTTGCGGTCAATTTCGCTGAGCGGCTGCGCTACTGCGGCGCCCGCAGGGGATACATGCTTGAAGGAAGCCGCACTCGGAAGTCCGGTCGCTTCCTTGAGTTCCTTGACAAGCTGCCACGAGTTAAACGCGTCGAGCAGATTGATATAGCCTGCTGCACCGTTAAGGATTTCAAAGGGGAGCTCCGCTCCGTCCATATGAATTCTCGCGGGATTCTGATTCGGGTTACATCCGTATTTAAGTTTGTATTCGGTCATCCTGTCTACCTCCTGAAATTAATCCTCTGCTATTTTACAATACTTGATTGAAAAATGCAAGATTACATATTATAATAAACGCAAAGAAGGTGAAAAAATGACGGGTATTCTGGTGGCAAACGCTTATCTGCGCGGCGAAAAGTTTGACACCTTGCACAAGCATTTGATTGACTGTGCCGAAAGGTTGGATATTTCGCTGAAATTGAAAAATAATGAGGAAATGCTCTTTTGCGGCGAGGGATGCGATTTCGTCCTGTTTTGGGACAAGGATGTGAATCTTGCGAAAGCCCTTGAAAATAAAGGCATTCCCGTGTTTAACTCCGCACGCTCGATTGCCCTGTGCGACGATAAGGCAAAGACCTATCTCGCCCTTGACGGCAGGGTGAAGCAGCCGAAAACACTCATTGCACCGCTCTCATTTTATGGCGCGGATTATCGGAGCTTTGTGCGGAAAGCGGCGGAAATTCTTGGATTACCGCTTGTGTTCAAAGAGTGCTTCGGTTCCTTTGGCGAGCAGGTGTATCTCTGCCGTACCGTCGATGAAATACTGAGTCGCATCAGCGAAAAGCCGTTTCTCCTGCAGGAATTTATTGCTTCCTCCGCGGGCGAGGACGTCCGCCTTGAAATCGTGGACGGCGATTGTGTTGCCGCAATGAAACGCCGCAATGATAACGACTTTCGCTCGAATATCACGAACGGCGGCACCGCCGCGCCCTACACCCCGACGGATGCCGAAATTGACCTCGCCGTTACCGCCTGCAAAACGCTCGGGCTCACCTTCGGCGGCGTGGATATTCTGAGCGGCGGCTATGTCTGCGAAGTGAATTCCAACGCGCATATTATCAATATTATGAACGCTACCGGGATTGATATTGCGCCGTTCATTTTTGAGGCAATCGGACGAAAGATATGAAGATCGTATTGGTTTATTCCGATGCTCAGGCGCAGCGTAACGCCTTTGCCGTGGAAAAATTTGAAAAACTGCTCGGCGCAGAGCTTGTAAGTCCTGATTATAGGGGCGAAGCGGATGTCGTCATCAACCGTTCAAACGATTATCACATTGCTGAATATTACGAGCAAAGAGGCGTCAGAGTGTTTAATCCTGCATCGTTTACCCGCCTTGCGAACGATAAGCAGGCGGCGTATGATTTTATGGAAGCACACGGCATCGAGGTGATGCCCACGCGTTACCGCATCCCCCCGTTTGTGAAAAAACCGCGCGACGGACACGGCGGACAGGGAGTCGTGATGTGCCACTGCACGGAGGATTATGACGAGGCTTTCGTTTGCCAGAAACCTGCCTCGGACCTCGGGCGGGACCTGCGTGTGTGGGTGCTTGGCGGCGAGATTCGCGCGGCGATGTTGCGCGTCAGCAGGACGGATTTCCGCTCGAATTTCTGCCTCGGCGGTGAGGCGTTGCCGTATACCCTCAACCCCGATGAAACGGCGCTGATACAGCGCATTATTTCGCTCGTTGACGGGGATTATTACGGTATGGATTTCGTTTTTAACGACGGCAAAATCGTCTTTAATGAGCTTGAGGACGCTGTCGGCGCGCGGATGCTCTACGCAAAGACGGATATGGACATATTAAAAGATTACTGCGAATATATAAAGGAAAAAAGTGAGCTTTAATGCTCACTTTTTTTGTGCCTCAAAGTAGGCGTAGTGCTCGCTCGTGTGGTAGGAGTTTACGTGGAATTTTTCCTTGAGCGCGGTGCGGAATTCTTCGTGCGGTTTCAGACAGGCGATGAAGGTGCCGTCCGGTTTGAGAATGCGGTGGATTTCGTCGAGTGCCTTGTCGCAGTCGAATTTGTGGAGTTTCAGACATACCGCCATATCGACGCTGCCCGCCTCCTGCGTCTCTAAATCCTGCATTCCGGCAGCGGAGATAATCTTCGCTTTGGGGCAACTGTTTTCGAGTTTGCTCTTCAGGTCGAACACCACACCGTCGAAATCGGCGGGGATATGCCGGAGTGTTTTTTCTTTGATTTCCTTTTTCATTGTATCACCACGGTCATTATAGCAATTAATCGGGGATTTGTAAATGTTAATATAGACTTTTGCGACAGAATATATTATAATATATAGAACGAGTTTTTACAGGAGATACTTTATATGGATATAGTTGTACTGGCAGGCGGCACAAGCACCGAGCGTGATGTTTCGCTCATCACGGGTAAAAATGTGACCAAAGCGCTGCGCAGAAAGGGACACAGAGCCACTCTTCTCGACGTGTTTATGGGATATGAAGGCGACGCTGCCGGCTTTTTCGATACGGACGGCATTGATGAAACGCTGCGCATCAGTGATACCGACCCCGACATCAAAGGAATCTTAGCCGCGCGCAAGGGTGACGCAAAGGGTCTCTTCGGCGAGAATGTTATCTCGCTTTGCAAGGCGGCGGACATCGTTTTTATCGCGCTCCACGGCGAGGACGGCGAGGACGGCAAGGTGCAGGCGGCGTTTGATTTAATGGGAATTCCTTACACGGGCTCGGGCAGTTTCGGCTCGGCGCTCGCGATGAATAAATATGTGGCGAAGGAACTGATGGACGCGCACGGCATCAAAAACGCAAAATATATTATCACCAAGGGCGGCGAGAAGGCACCTGAATTTCCGATTCCGTGCGTTATTAAGCCGTTTTCGGGCGGCTCGAGCGTCGGCGTCTCCATCGTAACCGAGCAGAGTGAATACGATGCTGCGCTGCAGCAGGCTGCGAAGTACGAGAGCGATATTATTATCGAGGAGTACATTAAGGGCAGAGAATTTTCGCTCGGTATCGTCGGCGGCAGAGCGCTGCCCCCGATTGAGATTATCCCGAAAGAGGGATTTTATGATTATAAGAATAAGTACCAGGAGGGGATGACCGTCGAAATTTGCCCCGCTGAGCTTGACGAGGCGTTGACCCGTAAAATGCAGGCACAGGCAAAGCAGGTTTTTGACGCGCTCTGTCTTGACGTGTACGGCAGAATTGATTTTATTCTCAAGGATGGCACGGAGGATTTCTATTGCCTCGAGGCGAATTCGCTCCCCGGTATGACCTCGATGAGCCTGCTCCCGCAGGAGGCAGCCGCGGTCGGCATCGCATATGACGACCTCTGCCAGATGATTATCGACCTCTCATTGGATAAGTATAAGGATAGATTATGAATACACTCAGACTTTCTGACATTGTAAAACATATCGACTGCTCGTGCGACGCTGCGACGGATATTGACATCCTCGATGTCAATACCGATACCCGCACGACGAAGGCGGGCGACCTCTTCATCGCGCTGGTCGGTGAAAAATTCGACGGTCACGACTATGTAAATACGGCTGTGGAGAGCGGCGCGGTTGCCGTCGTGTGCTCCAAACCCGTGGATACTACGGTGCCCGTGATTCTCGTGCCCGATACGGAAAAGGCGCTCCAGCAGATTGCTGCATATTATCTCAGCACGCTGGATATCAAGGTCGTTGCGGTGACGGGCAGTAATGGCAAGACGACGACGCGCAATATGATTACGCGCGTGTTGCGTACGAAATACAGCGTCTACTCGACGAAGAAGAATTTTAACAACGAAATCGGTCTGCCGAAAAGCGTGCTCGAACTCGACAATTCCTATGATATTGCCGTGCTCGAGATGGGAATGAACCACCTCGGCGAAATCAGCACGCTGACCCATATCGCCAAGCCCGACCTCGCGGTCATCACGAATATTGGCAAGGCGCATATCGGCAATCTCGGCTCGCAGGAGAATATATGCAAGGCGAAGTTCGAGATTTTAGAGGGACTCAAGGATGGCGGCACGATTGTGCTCAACGCCGACGACCCCTATCTCTTTGGCGCTGACAAGAAGGGATTTCGCACCGCCTATATCGGTTTTGATAAGACGAAGGGCGCGGTGCTGACTGCCGAGAATATCGCATCGAGCGGCGAGGGAACGAAGTTCACCGTCGACTATAACGGCGAAAAGACGGACGGCTTTATTCCACTGCCCGGTCGATACAATGTCGCGAATCTCCTTGAGGCGGTTTACTGCGGCATTCATTTCGGTGTGGAGGTGAAGGCGGCGCTCGATTCCGTACGCGATTATGCTCCCGAGGCAAACCGTGCCGACGTGGCGGTGGTGAAGGGCGTTTCGATTATCCGCGACTATTATAATTCAAGCCCCGACTCGGCGAGAGTGGGACTCGAAACGCTGAAAACATATAATGAGAGCGGCAAGAAATTTGCCCTGCTCGGTGAAATGCTCGAACTCGGTGATTACAGTGCCGAAGAGCACCGAAAACTCGGCGAACTCTGCGCTTCGCACCGTCTTGACGGCGTGTTCTTCATCGGCAAGGATTATCTTTCCTTTGCCGAGGGTATGCCCGAGAAAGCTATCACCTGCGACGCGAAGGAGCGCGACTACTTTCTTGAGAAAGTGAAGGAGTTTGCGAAAAGCGGCATTCTTACCGCCGGCGATGTCGTCCTCGTAAAAGGCTCGCGCGGGATGAAGATGGAAGAAGCATACGATGTTTTAGTAAATAATCTTTAGTATTTTAGCCCCGCAACTATCGGTTGCAGGGCTATTTGTAAACCAAAAGCGGTAGCAATCCGCCCCTTTTTCTGATATGTTGAAAGTGAAAGGGGCGATACGAATGAAAGCATTATTACAGAAGCTCAATGATTTTTTATTATCCATTTCTACAAAGGAGAATGAATGATGAATATTGTGACTGCAAACAGACTGCTTGAGCTGCGCAAGATGAACGGCTATTCTCAGGATGTGCTCGCCGAAAAAATCGGCGTATCCCGCCAGGCTGTTTCCAAGTGGGAACGCGCGGAATCCTCACCCGATACCGATAATCTGATTGCGCTGGCGGAGTTATACGGTATTACGCTCGATGATTTGCTCAATACTTCAAAAGATGTCATCGAGATTACACCCGAGCCGTCTAAAAAGAAGGACATCAAGGGTAAAGCGAAGTCGTTACTCTCGAAGGTAAACGATTTTGGCATATATCCGAAAACGGCGGCAGCGATGGCGAAATTTCCGTATCCGCTTATCGTCGTTATCCTCTATGTGGGGTTATCTTATGCGTTTGATATCTGGCATCCGTTGTGGCTGGTATTTTTGACGCTGCCGATTTACTACCGTATTGCGACGGCGTGCAAGGCAAACGGTAAGAAAGCATTTGCCGCACTGTTACCGATACCCGAGTTCATTGTCCTGCTTTATCTGATGTGCGGCTTCTTTGCGCACGCCTGGGGCACGATGTGGGTATTATTTCTCATTATACCGATTTACTACTGGGTGATTTCCCTCAAAAAATAGATAGATATCATAAACGGGCTGTCTCAGATGAGACAGCCCGTTTTTGCCTTTATTCAAATACTTGTTGGAACTCTTCTTTCGTGAGGGTTTCTTTTTTTATGAGGAGCTCAGCAGTTTTTTCGACATAGTGCCAGTTCGTTTCGAGCAGTTTGACGGTATCCTCCCAGGCGTTATTCAGCGTGCTCTGGCAACGCTTGATGACCTCTGCCTTGCCGTCGTCTGCGAAGAGCGAGTAGTCAATGCCGGTCTGCAGTTCGGTCAGCGTGATAGCATAGCGTGTTGCCTTTCTGACATCATCCGCAGCGCCCGTGCTGATAACGTCGGGATTCTTGCCGCCGTGTAGATATTCGGCTGCCCTGCCGCCGTACAACATCATAATTTTATTCCGGATATTTTTAGCGGTGGAATAATCCGTCTCGTCATCCATTCCCGACACAGTGAATCCGCCCGCTCCCGAGGTGGTGGGTTTAATGGAGATAACCGCGATTTCCTCGTCGCCCAGCAGATGCCCCGTGACAGCGTGTCCGGCTTCGTGGAAGGCTGTGTGGATGCGGGTCTTTTCGCTCTGATTCGCGTCTTTGCGGATACTACCCTTAATTGTCATCTGAATTATCGCGTTTTCGAAATCATCCGTGTGCAGGCGGTCGCGACCATTTTTGATGGAGAGTATGCGCGCCTCGTTGACGATGCACTCGATTTCGCTGCACGAGCATCCGTAGGTGCGGTTAGCGAGCTTGTCCAAATCGACATCGTCGTTTAATTCAGCATCCTTGGAATAGAGGCGGAATAATGCCAGTCGGGTGCTCTTGTCGGGATAGGAGAGAACCAGTTGACGGTCGAACCTGCCGGGGCGGATGAGTGCCTCGTCGAGACTGTCCGCGCGATTGGTTGCCGCCATAACAATAATACCGGAGGATGCATCGAATCCGTCCATCTCATTGAGCAGAGCGGTGATAATGGTGTTCATCTCGCGTCCAGCAGCGCTGTTGTCGCTGCTGCGCGCTGACCCCACACCGTCAATCTCATCAATGAAAATGACGCAGGGCTTATTCGCCTTTGCCTTTTTGAAAAGTCTGCGGATTTTTGATGAGCCTGCACCGACGAGAGAACTGCTGAAGTCACTCGCGTTGACCGCGATAAAGTTAACGCCCGTTTCACCGGCAAAGGCGCGCGATATGAAGGTCTTGCCGTTACCGGGAGGACCTTCGAGCAGGATGCCCTTCGGCAGTCTCGCTCCCTTTTCGGCATAGGTGGGATTCTTCATCATATCGGCGATGAGCAGTAAATCCTCTTTGATTTCCTCCATACCCGCCACATCGCTGAAACGGGTCTTAATGGAAGCGCTGTTTTCTATGCTGAAATGTCCGCCGCCATTAATATTGCGCAGCAGGACAAAGACAATCAGCGCATATAGTACCAGCGAGAGATAGGGGAATACCTCAGAGAGAATGCTCGTTTCGTTAATCTTGATATCCACCCCGCTCTTGAGAAGTTCGCTCTTGAAATTCTCATAATCGGGATAATTTGTATAGCATCTCTTGCCATCGAGTTTATAGGTGATTTTATCGGAACTTTCGTCAATATTAACCTCTTCGATTTTCTTTTCCTCAACCTGCGACATAAAGGTATTGTAATCCACCTTTGTCTGCGTCGAGGTTATCAGTTTCGGCGAGGCAATTATGAGAATTACGACGATGACCGATACGAGATAAATAGCGGTTTTCAGCCTGCGGTTCTTAGAATGATTCATACATCCTCCAAATATGACGGGCGGAATGAATCCGCCCGTGAAATAATCAGTTCATTAATGCTACGATGCCTACGCCGAGACCGCTGACTGCCATCAGCGCGGCGAGGACGAGTGCAATAATGCGTGTCCAGTTCTTATGCATAGCGCCACCTTATTTCATAAATTCGTTCGCAGCGGCGATAAGTTTGTCAGCAATGGCAGCTGCGTCGTTCTTGCTTTCGCCGATGGCGGTGATATACGCTTTAATCTTAGGCTCGGTGCCGCTCGGACGTACAATCACTTTATTGCCGCCCTCGAGAGCGAATGCGAGCACGTTGGATTTCGGCAGGTCGATTGCCTCTTCGCCACCGTCGGTGAAGGTTGTCTTGCTCGTCTTATAGTCTGAGACTGCCGTTACCTTGTAGCCGCCGATTTCAGCGGGCGGATTCGCGCGCAGGGTATCCATAATGCCTGCCATCTTTTCCATACCTGCCGCGCCCTCAAAGGTGTAGGACTCGACGGTGTTATTATAGTAGCCGAACTCGTCATAGAGCGCGTTCATCACATCGACGAGGTTCATACCCTTTGACTTATAGTAAGCCGCCATTTCGCAGATGAGCATCGACGCGACAACGGCGTCCTTATCCCTTGCGTGCGTACCGGCGAGATAGCCGTAGCTCTCCTCAAATCCCATGATGAAATCGTCAGCTCTGCCTTCCTCTTCGAGGTTGGTGATGAGCTCGCCGATGTACTTGAATCCGGTGAGGAGATTCTTAAAGGTGCAGTGATATTTCTTGGCAATTACCTCTGCGAGGTCGGTGGAAACGAAACTCTTTACCGCGATAGCCGTTGCGGGGAGCGTACCCTTTGCCTTGCGCTCGGAGAGGATGTAGTTGAGAAGCATGGCGCCGACTTCGTTACCGCTCATCAGTACGAGTTCGCCCGATTTATCGGGTACGGCGATACCGACGCGGTCGCAGTCGGGGTCAGTAGCGAGGAGAATATCCGCGCCGATTTTCTTATTCATCTCGAGACCGATTTCGAATACCTGCTTGATTTCGGGATTCGGGAACGGACAGGTCGGGAAATTGCCGTCGGGTTTTTCCTGCTCGGGCACGACGTATACCTTGTCGATGCCGATTCTGTCGAGAATCTGGCGAACGGGCTTGTTGCCCGTGCCGTTGAGCGGGGTATAGATAACCTTGAGGTCGGCAGCCTTTACGATGTCGGGGTTGATGCACTGCTTTTGCACCTCGTCGAGGAATACGTCGATGACCTCCTGCCCGATGTACTCGATGCGTCCGTCGGCAACCGCCTCGTCAAAATCCACCTTCTTGATACCCGTGAAGTAGTCCACCTTTTGGATGAAATCGTAGGTCTCGGCAGCCTCTTCGTCGGTCATCTGATAGCCCTTCGGGTTGTAGCACTTGTAGCCGTTATACTTTGCGGGATTGTGCGACGCGGTGAGGATGATACCGCTCGAGGTGTGGAAATGGCGAATCGCAAAGGACAGACACGGCGTCGGCTCAAGCTCTTCGTAGATGTATACCTTGATACCGTTTGCCGCGAGGATGGATGCCGCTTCCTTGCTGAAATAATCGCTCTTGATACGCGAATCATAACCGATGGCGATGGAGGGGTTTTCATAATTCTTGTTGAGGAAATCGGAGAGTCCCTGCGTTGCTCTGCCGACGGTGTAGATGTTCATACGGTTCGTGCCCGCACCGATGACACCGCGCAGACCTGCGGTACCGAATTCGAGACTGCGGTAGAAACGGTCGAGGATTTCGTCGTCCTTACCCTTGATGCTCTCGAGTTCCGCTCTGAGGTCGGGGTCGCCGTCCGCTTTTTCGAGCCATTCGTTATATAAAGCGTTCATATCCATATCAATTACTCCTTTATAAATTAATTCACTCTCTATTTTAATATGATTATTTAGTGTTGTCAATATTACAATTATTTAGTATAATAAAATCGGTGATATTATGTTTGCAAAGATTAAGAGCGAGGGTCTCTACGGCATGAATACCTTTGATGTGACGGTGGAGGCGGATATCAGCTCGGGACTGCCGCGTTTTGACGTGGTCGGTCTACCCGATGCCGCCGTGAAGGAAAGCCGCGAGAGGGTGCGTGCCTCGATGAAAAACTGCGGTTTTACGTTCCCGGTCTCGCGCATCACGGTGAATATTGCCCCCGCCGATGTGAAGAAGGAAGGCTCGTTTTACGACCTGCCGATATTAATTGCACTGCTCAGAGCAAGCTCGCAGCTTAAGGCAAATGCGGACGACTACGCCTTCATCGGCGAGTTGTCGCTCGACGGCGAAATTCGCGCGGTAAACGGCGTGCTCCCGATGGTTATTCAGGCGAAGGAGAGCGGCGTCGGCGCGGTTTTTGTACCGTTTGACAATGCCGACGAGGGCTCGGTCGTCAGCGGGATAGACGTTCTGCCCGCCCGGCATATCAGCGAGGTTGTTGCCCACCTCGAGGGTGAGAGGCTGATTGCGCCCGCCTTTCAGGAACTCAACGAGGAGAGCGTACTCGGCGAGATGCTCGATTTTGCCGATGTCAAGGGGCAGGCGAAGGTGAAGCGTGCGCTCGAAATTGCCGCAGCGGGCGGACATAACTGTATTATGGTCGGCACCCCGGGTACGGGTAAGTCGATGATGGCAAAACGCCTCGGCTCAATTCTCCCGCAGATGACCTTTGATGAACAGATTGAGACGACGAAGATATATTCGGTGGCAGGCGAACTTCCGAGTGGCGCGCGGTTGATTGCCAGGCGTCCGTTTCGCTCGCCCCACCATACGGTCAGCGCCCAGGGACTCACGGGCGGCGGCAGCAGTCCGAAACCGGGCGAAATCAGTCTGGCGCACAACGGTGTATTATTTCTCGACGAATTCCCCGAATTTGACCGCCGCGCCAAGGAATCGCTCCGTCAGCCGCTCGAGGACGGCGTCGTGACCATTACGCGTGCGTCGGGTACGATTACCTACCCGAGTGATATTATGCTCGTCGCGGCGATGAATCCCTGTCCCTGCGGTTATGCGGGACACCCGACGATTGAGTGCAAATGTACCGAGGCGGCGCGCAAGCGCTATAACGATAAGATTTCGGGGCCGATTCTCGACAGAATCGACATTCATATCGAGGTCGGCGCCGTGAATTACGAAATGCTGCGCGGCGACAGAGAAGAGGAGCCGAGTGCCGTCATTCGCGCGAGAGTGAATCGGGCGCGCGAGGTGCAGAATCAGCGCTTTAAGGGCACTTCCGTGAAGTGCAACGCCAAAATGACGCCGAAGATGACGCGGCAGTTCTGCATTCTCAGTGACGACGCGGATGAACTCCTGAATGCCAGTTTTGACGCGCTTGGACTTTCGCCGCGTGCCCACGATAAAATTCTCAGAATGGCGCGTACGATTGCAGACCTTGCCGGCAGCGAAATGATTGAACTGGAACATATTGCCGAGGCAATTCAGTACAGAAGCCTCGACAGAAAATACATACTGTAACGGAGGAAAAAATGGAAAAGTATATTGAAACCACGATGAAAAATCTCGAGAAAAACGGGATGAAACCCTTTTACTGCGAGACGAAGGAAGAGGTAGCCGCGATTGTGAAATCGCTGATAAAAGACGGCGAGAGTATCTCTAACGGCGGCAGCGAAACGCTGAAAGCCTGCGGCATTTTTGACATTATCAAAAGCGGCAACTACGATTTTATTGACCGCACGGGACTTGAGGGTGAGGCGGTGCGCGAGGCGTACATCAGAGCCTTCGGCTGCGATACCTATTTCTGCTCGTCGAATGCCGTGACCGAGCGCGGTGAGCTCTATAATGTTGACGGCAATTCAAATCGTGTTGCCTGCATCGTCTACGGTCCGCGCCAGGTGATTATGGTGGTCGGCAGGAATAAGATTGTGCCCGACATCAACGCGGCTATTAAGCGCGTGAAGGAAAAAGCCGCGCCGCCGAACTGCGAGCGACTTCACCTTGCCAATCCCTGTACGAAGCTCGGCTCGTGCGTTTCGCTGAAGCTCGACGACCCCTATCTCTGCGACGGCTGCGCGCTCGATTCCCGTATCTGCTGCAACTATGTCGTCTCGGCAAAGCAGCGCCATAAGGACCGCATCAAGGTCATCATCGTCAACGAGGATTTAGGATACTAACCGTGCCGGCGGGTCTTGTCGCCCGCATAAATAAGGTTGATTATCAAAATGAGCAGGAGTGAAAACTCCCGCTCGTTTTTCATATATTCTTTTGTTAAACAAAAAAGCATTGTTTCCCATTGCAGAGTTGACATCTTGTCGCGCAAAATGTATCCTCTCCAAATTTTCACAAATAAAATCGTATTCTTTATTGACAAATCGCAATAAGACTGTTTATAATGACTGATTTTTCAGTGCCTCGCCCTTCGGCGTTTTCTTAATTTTAAGCATCAGCCCTGCGGCAACGATGCCGTAGCACACCAACCCGAGAATAACCATAGTAACAAAGCAGGAGTTGCTGACAATATACGGAATATATCCCGTCATTTCCGTATACAAATACGAGTGGAACGCCCACCGCAGCACAGCGTCAATCATCGGGATTGACAGCAGCAACGAGGCAAGCACCGCAAACGAGGTCATAATCAGATACAGCCTGCCGATTTCAATATCCGTAAAGCCGAGGATTTTTGCCATTGCAATGGATTTTGTGTTCTTTTCGATAATCTGCTTTGTGAGGATATACATCAAAAGCAGGAAAATCACAATGCCGAGCGCCTTAAATACCACCATAAAGTCAAGCATGGACGATTCAAGCTGCGTTACCATTTTTATCAGGTCCGCTTCCGTTATGACGGCGGCTATGGAATCTTCGCTGATATCCGTCAGTTCCTCGTTGCTGAAATAGCCTGTAAAATAGTCGTCGCCCTTATTGAACATTTTAAGATAATCGCTGCGGCTCATAAAAACGGAAATTGCCGCGTCGTATCGGTATTCGCCCGCAATCGTGAAGGTATAGACCTTGTTTCCGTAAGGCTCTTTCAGGTCGATGGTATCGCCCTCTTTTAATCCGAATTTATCGAGCAGTCCGTTGGAAGCAAGCACCTTGCCGCTCGGTATCTCTGCCTTGACATACCGGCTGCCGCTTTTAATACCGTAAATCATCACGTCATCGGTCAGATATTTGTTATACATCGTTTCAAGCGAGGTAACGCAGTATTTTTCAGCATTGTTATTTTCTGTTTTTGCTTCATCGCTGAGAATATACTGATAGCTTGCCAGTTTGGTTTCGTTAACAAGCGCAGTGTAATCCTGAACAAGCGGTTCAAACATCACGCCGAAAACAACGAGCATTCCCGCAAGAATCACGCCGACAAACAGCGTCAGATAAGAAGGTATATTTTCAAAAAGTATTCTGAGCCTGAATTTTGAGAAAAACGGCAGCTTTTTCGGGAGTCTGATAACCGATTTTCTGCTCTTTTTCTTCAGCTCTCCGCGCAGGAAATTGAGCGGGCTGATTTTGAGCTTTCTGCTCAGCACGATAAAGTTAATAACAAGCATCAGGATAAGCGGTACCACGGTTGTGCGGATAAATGCATCGCCGTTCCATAGGACCTTATATTCCGTCAGCGAGTAATTACCGTAGTATACGCCTACAAACATTCTTTGAAAAACCGTATAACCGAGAATATTGCCGACAAGCGCGGCAAGCAGCGTAACCGTAACGGGCAAGAACATATAATGCCGTATCAGCTCTCCCCTCGAATAGCCGGAAGCGCGCAGGGTGCCGATAACATTTGCCTCTTTTGAAATAGTATTAGAGGTAGTAACGGCAAAAACAAAGGCGATGACGGCAATAATAATGTACAGCATCATGGTAGCGGAAGCCTTGTCGGAGGTGGAATCCTCCATCACAAAGGCAATCGCCTTATTCGTGTAGCGCGGATTATAATCCTCGACCGTCAGAATACCGCTGTCATCAATGTTGATATCCATCATTTTGTCGAGCTTATCCAGGTTCTTGCGGATGTTTGAACAATCATAAATTCCTGTTGCCTCAACCGCGTCAACGATTTTATAAACCGTGTCCACTGCATTGTTCAGTTTACTGTCAAAGCCCGCTTCGCTTTCGTAATCGTCAAGGCTTACCTTCGGCGCTTTATCCAGGGAATCGAGGTCAAAATCATCCTCCATTCCCTCCGCCTCCTTGAAGGCGTCCATCATAGCGTTGTATTTTTCCTCGGTGGTGCCGAGCTCCTTTGCAATGCCTGCGTTATTGAGCATTCCGGCTGTGCGCATGGCGGCACGGATTTTTGTTTCAAGCTCATCCGACGCTGTTTCAAATTCCGAAGCGAGCGCTTTAATCGTGCCTTTTGCGTCCTCGTAAACGCTGTCAACCTGCGCCTGAAGAAGCGGCTCGTCGTATTTTTTGATAATGCTCTCCAATGAATCAATCAACGCCTCGGAGCGCGTATTGGCGTCCGTATCGTCAGTAATCGCCTTGTTGTATTTGAAAGCATAATTATAGGTAAGGTGGGCGTCGCTCATCGCCTCAAAACCTTCATTGCTCAACACCGCCACACCGAAGCCGAGCGCGTCAAACATCATATCCGAATTGCTTTCAAACAAACAGGAATAATCGGGAACGGCAATCAAGGCGGAAACGGTATAATCCGTATCCCTTACGGTAATCACGCTGCCGACTTTGAGGTCGTTGTTGTCCGCATACATTCTGTCAAGCGCGATTTCGTTTGCCGCCTCGGGCATCTTACCGTCAAGCACACATTCCGTATTGACGGCATCACGGTCTGCATAAATGCGAAGCGTGTCGTCAAGGTCCTTCACCTTTTCTTCCTTGTAGTACAGGGGAAAAAGCTTCAAATCATTTTGTGTTTCTATATCGCTGATAACCGCTTTTGCGGGCTTAATATTAAAGGCAAGGTGTCCGTCCTCAATATTGTATTTTATATGACTTTCTTCATAGTTGGTAACGACGGAATTATCTGCAACAAAAAAGCCCGACATGGCGCCGATAAAGAAAACGAGAAACAGGAAAATAGCTATGTATTTTCCCGCGTCGCTTTTCAGTTCCTTTTTATATCGTTTATTAAGTGGGTTTTTCATTCTCTTACCATTCCAGTTCTGCTGCCGCTATCTTGCTTTCGTTTTGATAATGATCCGTAATTTTACCGTCCTTGAGCGTAAACACCCTGTCCGCCATATTTTTAATGGCATCATTGTGCGTTACCATAATAACGGTGTTGCCGTATTTTTGATTGACCTCCTCAATGAGCTTGAGAATCTCCTTCGAGGTATGGTAGTCAAGCGCTCCCGTCGGCTCGTCGCAAAGCAGAATGTCGGGGTTTTTAACAATGGCTCTGCCGATGGAAGTCCTTTGCTGCTGACCGCCCGAAAGCTGTGACGGCAGCTTGTCCTTTTGCTCATATATTCCGAGGGTTTTCATCAACTCGTCCACGTCCAGCGTGTCGCTTCCGAGGTAAGAGCCGACCTCGATATTTTCACGGACTGTTAAATTCGAAATTAAGTTATACGACTGAAAAACATAGCCGAGATGCTTGCGTCTGTACTGCGTTAAGCGCTTTTCACTCATAAATTTAACCTTTTCGCCGTTTACGGTGATATCGCCGCTGTCAGCCGTTTCAATTCCGCCGATAATATTCAGCAGGGTGGATTTTCCCGAGCCTGACGGACCGAGCAGAACGCAAACCTCGCCCTTATCAATTTCCATATCAACTCCGCCGAGCGCCTGAACAAAGCTGTCGCCCTCGCCGTAATGCTTCTTTAATTCCCTGATTTCAACAAAACTCATTTTTTACCTCTCATGCTTTTACTGTCAACTGTAAAATATTTCTTGAACCGCTTGTGTAAAGGCGTGAATACACCTCACGGCATTTTTTGAATTTATTGAAGGTTTTTTGTGCCTCACACTCGTTGCAGTAAACCTTCCAGCACCCTGTGCAAAGGCAGTTTTCGCTGCCCTGCTCAATAAACCCCTTCACGTCTCCGAGCGGATAACTCAAAAATATGCCGATTTCGTGAGGAAAATCCTTTTGCGCCTGCAATCTGCTTTTCAGCGTCTGAATTGCGTAATCCGCGTTGATGGAACGGTAACCGTACGCCGTCAGGAATTCCTTTACGCCGTCCTTATTCAAGTCTGCCGTCAGCATATTCCTTCTGCACACATAAATCAGCGCAAGACCGTTTTCTTTTTTCAGAACAATCAGCTCCACGCCCTTATCCCTGAACAGCTCGTTCCAGGAATCAATCGCTGTTTCGAGCGCTTTTTCACTATCAAACCTGCACGAAAACATATTCGCGGTTTTAAGCGAAGCCAGTGTGGGCGAACAATGCTCTACCAGATATTTATCAAGCGACATAATTCTTCCTCGTTCAAATCATTGGAGGTTAGCAACCGCTAACTAACGCTTCTAAAAATATGGTTAGCCAACGCTAACCATAACTATATTATCATATTATATTTTTTATGTCAATACCTCTTTTTTGGGCTTGCAAAGCAGATAGAAGCGGATAAGATGCGATTATTGGACTAACCTTCGTTATCGCACCTCGCCTTATATTAAATCACTTAATCTTTTAGAATTAAAAAAGTTTTTAATCATATTATTGTACTCCGTCCACATCGGCAGGGTGTCGCAGTATGCCGCGCGCGGGCATTTGGCTGCGCCGTCATCAAGGCAGGCAACCACTGCGAGCGAGCCTTCGGTGACTTTTAGTATCTCCGCGACGGTATAGTCCTCGGGCTTTCTTGCGAGTTTGTAGCCGCCGCCCTTACCGCTGACGCCGGTCAGCAGTTTAGCACCGACTAAGTCCTTGACGATGGTTTCCAGATACTTCTTTGAAATCTGCTGCCGTTCGGCGATGTCCTTGAGGGGAATATAATGCCCTTTGTCGTTTTGCGCTAAGTCTATCATCACTCTGAGCGCGTATCTGCCCTTGGTTGAAATCATCTTTTGTGCTCCTTTCACAAGTTTTACCTATTATACCACAGGGTTAGTAGGTAAATCAATACAAATCTGAAAAATTTTCTTAATTACCTATTGACACGGTAGGCGAATAGGATTATAATGAGCACAACATCACCAAAGGAGATGGTCATATGCTTAACAAGTGGATATATGCCTCGCTTTTTGAAATGCGAATGTGTGATTTCTGTCGATGTCGATGTTGCAATCAGAAATAAACATATTTACATTTTGAAGGAGATTTTATATAATGAGTTATAAGTTTGAGACATTACAGTTACATATCGGCCAGGAGCAGGCGGACCCCGCCACCGATTCCAGAGCCGTTCCGATTTATCAGACCACATCCTATGTGTTCCATGATTCCCGGCATGCGGCTGACCGTTTCGGTCTCGCCGATGCGGGCAATATTTACGGCAGACTGACCAACAGCACCCAGGAGGTGCTCGAAAAGAGAGTGGCAGCCCTCGAGGGCGGCAGCGCAGCACTTGCGCTCGCATCGGGCGCGGCAGCCATCACCTATACGATTGAGGCGCTTGCGGCAAACGGCGGTCACATCGTCGCGCAGAAAACGATTTACGGCGGCAGTTACAACCTGCTTTCCCATACGCTGCCGCAGTACGGTATCGAGACCACCTTTGTGGACGCGCATAACCTCGCTGAGGTAGAGGGCGCGATTCGCGATAATACGAGAGCGATTTATCTTGAGACACTCGGCAACCCGAACAGCGACATTCCCGATATTGACGCGATTGCAGAACTCGCGCACCGCCACGGATTGCCCGTCGTTGTGGATAACACCTTCGGCACTCCGTATCTCATCCGACCGATTGAGCACGGCGCCGATATCGTCGTCCACTCGGCAACGAAATTCCTCGGCGGTCACGGTACCACCCTCGGCGGCATTATCGTCGAGTCGGGCAAATTCGACTGGTCCGCGAGCGGCAAATATCCGAATATCGCGGCGCCGAATCCGAGTTACCACGGCGTTTCGTTTTATGACGCAGTAGGACCTGCGGCGTTTGTGACCTACATCCGTGCGATTCTCCTGCGCGATACGGGCGCTTCGATTTCCCCATTCAATGCGTTTCTGCTTTTGCAGGGGGTCGAGACACTTTCCCTCCGTCTCGAGCGCCACGCGGAGAACACGAAGAAGGTCGTGGAATACCTCGCTAACCACCCGCAGGTGGAGAAGGTCAACCATCCGTCACTCCCCGACCATCCCGACCACGCGCTATACAGTAAATACTTCCCGAACGGCGGCGCGTCGATATTTACTTTTAATATCAAGGGCGGCAGGGAAGACGCCTGGAAGTTTATTGACAATCTCAAAATCTTTTCCCTTCTCGCCAATGTGGCGGATGTGAAGAGTCTTGTGATTCACCCGGCTTCGACGACGCACTCCCAGCTTTCGGCGGAGGAACTCGCTGAGCAGGGCATCTATGAAAACACCATCCGTTTGTCCATCGGCACGGAACATATCGACGATATCATCGCAGATTTAGACAATGCATTTAAGGAGGCAGAATAATGTCAAAGGTATATAAAAACGCGGCGGAGCTTATCGGCAACACGCCGCTCGTAGAAGTAACGAATATTGAAAAAGAGCTTGACCTTAACGCAAAGGTGCTCGTAAAACTTGAATACTTTAACCCCGCCGGCAGTGTGAAGGACAGAATCGCCAAGGCGATGATTGAGGATGCCGAGGCAAAGGGCGTGCTGAAGGAAGGCGCGGTCATCATCGAGCCGACCTCGGGCAATACGGGTATCGGTCTCGCAGCGATTGCTGCTGCAAAGGGTTACAAAATTATCCTGACGATGCCCGAGACAATGAGCGTGGAGCGCCGCAATATCCTCAAGGCGTACGGCGCTGAGATTGTGCTCACCGAGGGCGCTAAGGGTATGAAGGGCGCTATCGCAAAAGCGGAGGAACTCGCCGCTGAGTACGAGAACAGCTTCATCCCCGGTCAGTTCGTGAACCCCGCGAACCCCGCGATTCATAAGGCAACCACGGGTCCCGAGATTTTCCGCGATACGGACGGCGCAGTGGATGTCTTTATCGCAGGCGTCGGCACGGGCGGTACCGTTACCGGCACGGGCGAATATCTCAAGGAGCAAAAACCCGATGTAAAGGTCATCGCCGTGGAGCCCGAGACCTCTCCCGTTCTTTCAAAGGGTACGGCGGGTGCCCATAAGATTCAGGGTATCGGCGCGGGATTTGTGCCCGACGTACTGAATACCGAGGTGTACGACGAGGTCATCACTTCGTCAAACGAGGCAGCCTTCGAGGCAGCTAAGCTCCTCGCAAAGAAAGAGGGCATTTCCGTCGGCATCTCCTCCGGCGCAGCACTCGGCGTTGCGATTGAACTCGCGAAGCAGGATGCCTATGCCGGCAAGACCATCGTCGCCCTCCTCCCCGACAGCGGCGACAGATATTACTCCACTCCGCTCTTTACGGAATAAAAATTTAATTAAACAGGCTTTTGAAAAGGAGCAGAATTTCGTATTTTGCGAGCGGGAGCTGTACATTGGTACCGCCCCCCGAGCAAAAGACGGAAAACGCCAAAAATGCCGCAGGCTCGATGCCTGCAGCATTTTTTTATTGTCTGATGATTGAATTGACGGAGCGATGTGGTCATCGCTCCCTACAAGGATAACCCCGTAGAGCAAGAATGCCGGCGTGGTTATGCCCTTTTACAAAGACTGTTAGAGAAGTCCGTCCCAGGTGTCGACTTCCTTTGCCTTCATCTCTTCCTCGTCAAACCAGTGCTGGGTGACTGACTTGCTTTCGGTGAAGAAACGGTATGCGTCCTTGCCGAGGCAGTGGAGGTCGCCGAAGAAGGACTGCTTGTGACCGCTGAACGGGATGAATCCGACCGGTACCGGGATACCGACGTTGATACCAACCTGACCGCCGTCGGTGTATCTTGCAAACTGGCGAGCATAGTAGCCGCTCTGGGTGTAGATAACAGAGCCGTTTGCGTACGGGTTTGCGTTCATCAGTGCGAGACCCTCGTCAAAATCCTTGACTCTCTTGATACAGAGTACGGGACCGAATACCTCTTCGTCGCCGATGGTCATATCGGGAGTCACATGGTCGAATACGGTGGGGCCTACGAAGTAGCCGTTTTCATAACCTGCGGGAACGGCGGGATTTCTGCCGTCTACGACAAGCTCAGCGCCTTCGTTGATACCCTTTTCGATATCGGCGAGAACTTCCTTATAGTGCTTTTCATATGTAATAGGACCAAGTCTGGTGCTCTTATCCCATGCGGGGCCGCAGTTGACGGAAGCAATCTGCTTCTTCAGCTCGGCAACAAACTTGTCAGCGATGCTCTCCTGTACGACGCAAGCGGAGAGAGCCATACATCTCTGACCGCCGCAGCCGAATGCGGAGTTGATAACGCCAGCAACGGTTCTCTCGAGTGCGCAGTCTTCCATAACGAGCGCGTGGTTCTTAGCCTGGCAGAGCGCCTGGCATCTCTTGCCGTTTGCTGCTGCCTTTTCATAAATCTTGAGACCGACGGGAGTGGAACCTACGAAGGTGATACCCTTTACTGCGGGATGCTCAAGGATGGTGTTAATCTCGTTTCTCGAGCAGGTGACGATGTTGATAACGCCGTCGGGGATACCCGCTTCTTTATAGAGCTCGCCGATTCTCATCGCCGTTCTCGGAGTGAGGGATGCAGCCTTGAGTACCATCGTGTTACCGCAGGCAACGCAGACGGGAGCCATCCAGCCGAACGGAATCATTGCGGGG
The DNA here is from genome assembly GCA_015066525.1 of Oscillospiraceae bacterium. Classification (GTDB taxonomy): domain Bacteria; phylum Bacillota; class Clostridia; order Oscillospirales; family Acutalibacteraceae; genus Eubacterium_R. Next base: position 22,919 of record SVOG01000056.1, read on the forward strand.
AAGTTGACGGGAACGATACCGGCAAATACACCCATCGCTTCGCGATACTTCACGGTATCGAAACCGGTGGAAGCGTCCATCAGGCTCTCGCCCATCATCAGCGAAGGCGCCTGGGTAGCAAGCTCGGTGCCTTCCTGTGCCTTACCGACATCGCCGGCAGCCTCAGCCCATGTCTTGCCGTTTTCCTCACAAACAAGCATGGTGAGCTCATCCATATGCTCAATGATGAGTTCTCTTACCTTGAAGAGAATCGCTGCTCTCTTTCTTGCGGGTGTGTTTTTCCATGCCGGATATGCTCTGTCCGCAGCCTCGATGGCTTCGAGCACCTCGTCGTTGGTACAGCAGGGAGCCTGACCCGTAACCTCACCCGTTGACGGGTTGTGAAGGTCGTACCAGACGTCGGTCTTGGATTCTCTGAACTCACCGTTTACAAAATACTTGAGTCTTTCCATAATTTAGTCCTATGCCTTTCTTTATTATTTTCGCTTTATTTTAGCATTATATAGCAATGATTGCAATAACTATTTTTTAATTCTCGCTTCTAAACGATAAATGGGAAATCCCTGCGACGAGAATTTTTCCTCGTACTCGGTGACGATATTGCCCTCGAAGTCACTGTTGTGGAGGTCGAGCGAGATATTGCTGAGCTCGAATCCGCATTTGGAAAACGACTCGAGCGAATATTCGAAGAAGTGCATATTGTCCGTTTTCTGATAAATCGGCGCGCCGTCCTTAAGTAGCGGTTTGTATATGTTCAAAAAGCGCTCGCTCGTCAATCGGTGCGACGCGTAACTCTTTTTCGGATACGGGCACGAGAAATTGAGGTATATAAGCTCGATGGATTTCTCGGGTATGTACGACGGCAGATATTCTGCCGCGCAGTCGAGGAACTTAATGTTTTTCAGTCCCATCTCTTTCGCCGTTTCGCAGCCGACAACGATAACGTCGCGCACCTTCTCCACGCAGAGCACGTTGATATCGGGATTGCGCGCGGCGAGCGTCGTGGCAAAGGTACCCTTGCCGCCGCCGATTTCGAGATGCACGGGGTTGGAGTTGCCAAAGAGCGCCTCCAAATCGAGCAGATGATTTTCATTTTTTGCGTCCGCAAAATTGAGGCTCTCATTTCTGAGCGTGATTAAGTAATCGCTCACCGCCTCCAGCCTTGCGTCCAGATTTTTCTTATGTCTCGGTCTCATATGTATCACCGAGGGAATTATAATATATTTTGCAGTTGATTGCAATATAAAATTTAGAGATACATTAGTATCCCTAAATAATGCTTGTTGCTGTTTCCGCATCTCTTCTGTTGACATAGATGCGGTATTGCGTCGGGTTGGCGGTTTGTGAATATGTTCCGTAGTCGATTACCCGCGGTCTGAATTCAATGCCGTTTTCTTTCAGTTTTGCGCAAATCCGGTTGAACTCCGCCGAGTCAAATCCGCGGTAAATCCGCTTTGCGTTAATCAGTAAAACCATATCTTTTCCTCTTAAAACCCGCAGCACCGGGGCGCTGCGGGTTGGTGTTTGTCTTGAGCCTTGAGCAGCGGAGCGATGTAGGCATCGCTCCCTACAAGCGAAGTTACTTCGTAGCTTCTACGATGCCTTCGGCAAGTCCTGCAAGCCCCTGAATTTCGGACGGGATGATGATTTTTGTTTCATGGCGCACACTTGCGCGCACCGCCCTGAAAGGTCAGGCTGTAGGGGCGGATATCATCCGCCCGCGGAATGTAGGATGCCGTCAGTTAAATCTATCGTTCTTCTTTTTTGCGCTTATTATTATGATAATTGATAATACAGTAAATGAGATTGCGGCAATCAAAATGATAACTGTTTTTATTGTTTGCTCTGTATTGACATCATATAAAACAGTTGTGTTTCCGGCATCATCTGTTTTAATAAGCTGAGAATAACTCGACATCCCAATTACTACATTAAGGATTCCCATATCATTCTGAACTTTATATAGATCATTTCCGATTTGCCTTTCGGTATTATCTAACGAATGGAGATAGGCGCTGTTTTCCATAGTATCATCTATTGTTTCAATGTTGACAATTTCGCCGGCTGCGTTATATGTTGCCGCTATATCATCTCTAATATAATATACACTTAAGTTGCTGTCTTTGCTCCATTCAATACAATAGGAACCTGCATTAGTAAAACAATAGCTACAAATATGATTAAAATCCGAATCATATATATAAATATACCCTTTATCATTCGTTTTGCTTCCGATTGCAATATCGCCTTTGTTATTAACATCAAAACATTTTATAGTTTCATTTTGAAGTTCTTTATCCAGACGACTTATGGAATAAACCTCCTTATAATACGTTAACTCGGCATCAGGAATTTTTGATGTTTGAAGTTGAGACAAACCGTTTGCCAAAGCACAATAAGGGAAACAAACACAGAACAAAAACATTAGGATTATAGCGCAAACTTTTTTGAGTTTCATATTATTTCTCCGTTATCCATTTTATATTTGCGGAATGTCGAGGTCGCCATTCCCTACAATTATCGGTTACTCGCTACGCTCGGACAATTAACGGACGATTGATAATCGTCCCTACAGAAACTATAAAAGTTAACGCACACCGTAGGGACGACCATTGGTCGTCCGTTTGTATAAATGGCTTAATTATGCATTTATTTCGTCAATTTGAACGATGATGTTGATATCGCCTGATTTTTCAGTTTCATACGGCACATACCTAATCTGCAATATTTGACCGTTGCCTGTGATAACGCCACCGTCGTATTGCGGCGTATTGTAGCCCGAGGTAACCGTATCAGGCGAATAATCAAAATGTACGCCGTTAATATCAAAGTGCTCAGTGTCGCCGTTGTTGTTTTCGTCCTGCGGGTGAAAGTTCTGCACGGTGCCCGAAATAGTCATAGCGTAACCAGAATCAACATCATTTTTCAACCTTTTATAGTCATTTATAAAAAATACGCTTGGAACTATGGCAAAAACGATACATCCAATCGCAATTAGAGCGCAGCATATTCTTACCGCAATAGTTCGTCTTTTGAGTTTGAAAAGTCGGAACAAATATAATAATATAATAGCAATTATTATGATGAACGGAATAATACTTGAATAATCGAAGTTCAGTTCATATAAGTTGTTCATAATTTTTCTCCTGAAACCCGCAGCACCGGGGGCGCTGCGGGTTGGTGTTTGTCTGGAGCCTTGAGCAGCGGAGCGATGTAGGCATCGCTCCCTACAAGCGAAGTTACTTCGTAGCTTCTACGATGCCTTCGGCAAGTCCTGCAAGCCCCTGAATTTCTGACGGGATGATGATTTTTGTTGCCTGGCCGTCGGCAGCCTTTGAGAATGCCTCAAGTGCCTTGAGTTTGAGCACTGCGTCGTTGGCGTTTGCCTCGTTGAGCATTTTGATTGCCTCTGCAGACGCCTGCTGTACCTTTGCGATAGCCTCAGCCTCACCCTCAGCCTCGCGGATTTTCGCCTCTTTTACAGCCTCTGCACGCAGGATGGCGGATTGCTTTTCAGCCTCTGCCTCGAGGATTTTGGACTCCTTGTGTCCCTCTGCTACGAGGATTCTTGACTGCTTTTCACCCTCTGCACGGAGGATTGCCTCACGGCGCTCACGCTCAGCCTTCATCTGCTTTTCCATCGCGTCCTGAATTTCACGCGGGGGAATGATGTTTTTGAGCTCAACTCTGTTTACCTTGATGCCCCACGGGTCTGTTGCCTCGTCGAGGATGACGCGGATTTTTGCGTTGATGGTGTCGCGCGAGGTGAGCGTTGAGTCGAGCTCGAGCTCGCCGATGATGTTACGCAGTGTGGTTGCCGAGAGATTCTCGATAGCGGAAATCGGGCTTTCCACACCGTAGGTGTAGAGCTTCGGGTCGGTAATCTGGAAGAATACGACCGTGTCAATCTGCATCGTTACGTTATCCTTGGTGATAACGGGCTGCGGCTTGAAGTCAACTACCTGCTCCTTGAGCGATACCGTCTTGGCAATTCTCTCAATGAACGGGATTTTAACGTGAAGTCCCGTGTCCCACGTTGCCGAGTAAGTACCGAGTCTCTCGATAACGAATGCCTTGGATTGCGGTACAACTCTGATGTTTGCAAATACCAGTGCAAATACTGCGATGATTAATAAGATGATGACAATTGTTAAAGGTCCCATAGTATTTCTCCTTTAGAATGATGAATGATGAGTTATGAATGATGAATGATGAATGATGAATTTCGGGTCGCTTCGCTCCGCGTATATATTTACCGGGCGTAGGCGAAGCACACCGTCAATTTATCATTGTTTGACAATTAGTTTAACGCCGTCGATTTTCTGGACGGTAACGACCGTGCCCTCGGGTATCGTTTCTCCCGATGCGGAGCGCGCAGTCCAGATTTTGCCGTCGGCTTTGACCTGCCCCGTCGGGGCAAGGTTGTCGATTGTTTCGATGACGACCGCTTCGCCGCCGATACAGCGGTCAGCGTTGGTCTTTTCCGCCTGGGTGTTCAGCTTCTTGCGCACGAGCGGACGGGTGATTAACAGTGCAATAATGCTCACCGCGATGAATACGAGTATCTGTACCAGCAACGTTGCGCCGAGTATCTGCGCCACCAGTGCGGCAATCGCGCCGATGACAAACCATATGGACACGAGCTGCGCGGTGATGCCCTCCAGTACGCCGAATGCCACAATCAGCGCTGCCCAGACAACATACATCTTTACATCTGCCATACCTTTTCTCCCTTTCATAGTATTCATACGGACTACTATAATATGTATTAATATATATACATATTAATTGTGCTGCCCACATTACTTAACTTCCATATGTTGACCTAATTATACCATATTCCGCAAAAATATTCAATATCTTGTGTTTCGAATTTATGAGATTTACAAATTGTTAAAAAATAAACACAAGGACTTGTATATCACAAATCCCTGTGTTATTCCTGTGGTGTATTTATTGTTTGTAGGGCGCGATGACCACATCGCGCCGCGGAATGCCGCGGTCAGCATTCCCTGCAATTTTTGCAATAACGCAAAATGTGATTATCTTGCTTTGCTGTTGATTTCCTCGGTGATACGGGCAACGAATTCGTCAATCGTCGTAGCTCCTTCGTCGCCGTTCTTGCGGGAGCGCACGGAGATGGTGCCCGCCTCGATATCCTTGTCGCCGACAAGAATCATATAGGGGATTTTTTCCATCTGCGCGCTGCGAATCTTGAAGCCGATTTTTTCGCTTCTGTCGTCGAGCTCACAGCGAACGCCGGCAGCCTCGAGCTTCTCTATCATCTCACGCGCGTAATCCTGGTGTCTGTCGGCAATCGGCAGGAACTTCACCTGAACGGGTGCGAGCCAGGTCGGGAACGCGCCCATTGTCTCCTCAATCAGATATGCCATAAATCTGTCGAGCGAGCCGAGGATAGCGCGGTGGAGCACAACGGGAGTGCGCTGGGTGTTGTCCTTGTCCACATAGGTGAGGTTGAACTTCGCGGGCAGACAGAAGTCGAGCTGACAGGTCGAGAGCGTGTACTCCGCGCCGACGGCGGGAGTGACGTTGACGTCGAGTTTCGGTCCGTAGAAGGCAGCCTCGCCGATTTCCTCGGTATAGTCGAGACCGAGGGAGTCGAGTACGTCGCGCAGCGCGTCTTCGGCGGTGTTCCACATCTCGTCGTCCTGGTGGTACTTCTCGGTGTCCGCGGGGTCGCGCAGTGAGAGTACGAGGCGGTAATCCGTGATGCCGAAATCCTTATAGGTGTCGAAAATGAGGTCAACAACTTTCGCAAACTCGTCCTTAATCTGCTCGGGCGTTACGAAGAGGTGCGCATCGTTCTGGCAGAAATGTCTGCCGCGCTCGATACCCTTGAGCGTACCCGACGCCTCAAAGCGGAAATCGTGTGCAATCTCGCCGATTCTGACGGGAAGGCTTCTGTAAGAATGGGGCGTGTTGGCGTAAATGCGCATATGGTGCGGGCAGTTCATCGGTCTGAGGACATAGGTTTCGTCCTCCACCTCCATGGCGGGGAACATATTATTCTGGTAGTGCTCCCAGTGACCCGAGGTCTGGTAGAGACCGACGGTGCCGATACAGGGCGTCAGCACGTGCTGATAGCCGGATTTGATTTCTTTGTCGCGGATGTAATCCTCGAGAATTCTCCAGAGGGTGTAGCCCTTGGGCAGAAACATCGGCATACCCTTGCCGACGAGCTCGTCGGTCATAAAGAGCTGCAGGTCGTGACCGAGCTTTCTGTGGTCGCGGAGTTTTGCCTCCTCGAGTTTCTGCAGGTATTCGTCGAGCATCTCCTTCTTCGGGAAGGCGATACCGTAGATTCTCTGCAGCGCCTTGCCCTTGGAGTCGCCGCGCCAGTAAGCGGCGTTGTTGCTGAGAAGTTTGAACGCATTTGCCTTGATGTGTCCGGTTTTGTCCACGTGAGGACCGGCGCAAAGCTCGGTGAACTCACCCTGCTTGTAGAAACTGATTGCCTCGCCCTTGTCGGCGTGCTCCTTGATGAGCTCAATCTTGTAGGGCTCGCCCTTTTCTTCCATCAGCGCGATTGCCTCGTCGACGGGGAGTTCAAAACGCTCGAGTTCGAGGTTTTCCTTGATAATCTTCTTCATCTCCGCCTCGATTTTTTCGAGGTCATCGGGGGAGAAGGTGTTTTCCACATCGAAGTCGTAGTAAAATCCGTTGTCAATCGCAGGACCGATGGTGAGCTTTGCCGCGGGATAGAGACGCTTCACCGCCTGCGCCATAATGTGGGACGCGGTGTGGTTATATGCCTTCTTGCCGTCCTCGTCGTCAAAGGTCAATACCTCGAGCGCCGCGTCGCTGTCGATAACGGTGCGCAGGTCCGCTACCGCGCCGTTAATCTTGCAGCAGCAAGCGTTGCGGAAAAGTCCCATTGAAATGTCTTTTGTAATGTCGGCAGCGGTTTTTGCCTCATTATATGTGAGGATTGAGCCGTCTTTAAGAGTGATATTCATCATCATTCCTCCTGAAAAATAAAAAGCGCCCTGAAACATCAGGGTGCATGGTTTACACGGTTCCACCTGAATTATACCTTGCGGTATCACTCAAACCCTTTAACGCAGGGGGTACGGCACACCATTTCCTGTGTGCGGCTCGGGGATGGTAACAATTCTTCTGCGTGCGTTTTTGCACCGACCAAACGCTCTCTGAAACGCAGGGCAAAACTGCCGTGTTCCCGTCACTGCCTTAATATTAAAACTATCATAACACTGCGCTTTTGATTTGTCAATTAAAATTTAATGTGACAATATTGTAATGGAAACCCACTGTATCATATGATACAATATCCACGAGGTGAAAAGAATGGATATTTTTCTTCTGGAAGATGACAGTGCTATCGCAACGGCGCTGACGTATTCTCTTGAAAATGAAGGCTACCGTGTCACGCTCGCAAGGAGTATTGCCGAAGCGAAGGCTGTCATCGCAGACAAGGTCTTTTCCTTATATATTCTCGATTTAACCCTGCCCGACGGCAGCGGCTATGATATTTGCAAGGCGGTGAAGGCGCAGGGCGACTATCCCGTGATATTCCTGACCGCCTATGACGACGAGGCGAATGTGGTGATGGGCTTTGACCTCGGCGCGGACGATTATATCGCAAAACCGTTTCGGCTGAAAGAACTACTTGCCCGTATGAAATCCGTCCTGCGCCGTTACAGTAAGGAGAGCGCGGACGGGGTCGTGACGCTTTACAACGTGCGCGTCAATATGAACGAGGCGCGCGTGTGGAAAAACGGCGAGGAAGTGATTCTGACCGCGATGGAGTACCGGCTGCTGCTGACGATGCTGCACAATCGCGGCGCGGTGCTGACGCGCAATAAGTTGCTCGAGGATATCTGGGACGTGGACGGCGATTTTGTGAACGATAATACGCTCACCGTTTATATCAAGCGCCTGCGTAATAAGATTGAGGACAACCCCGCCGAGCCGACCATCATCAAAACTGTGAGAGGAATGGGATACATCATTGAAAAATAAAGGATTTTATCTGCCGATGCTCATAGGCATTGCCGTGACGGCGGTTGCAAGTACTTTGATGTTGCGCGTGAATCTTGTCGGCGCGCTGATTTGCGCTGTGACGGGCGCGGTGCTGCTGTGCGTTTTCGGCGTGTTTACTGCGAAGCGCTACCGCGCCATCAGCGAACTGAATGACTATTTATCGCTCGTCTGCGCAGGGCATTACGATTTGGCGCTCGGCGACAATTCCGAGGGAGAACTCTCGATTTTGCAGAATAATCTGTTGAAGGTAATTTCGCAGCTGAAAACGCAGAATGAAGTGATTGCGGCGGATAAGGTCTATCTCGCCGATTCGCTTGCTGATATTTCGCACCAGCTCAAAACGCCGCTGACCTCGATGATGATGGTGTCCGAACTGCTCGAAGATGAGACTGACGAGGATAAGCGCAGGGAGTTCATCGGTATTATCCACACCCAGTGCAATAAAATGAACTGGCTCGTGCAGACGCTGCTGAAACTGTCAAAACTTGACGCCGGCACGGCTGATATGAACCGCGAACCGCTCGCCGTCGGCGAAATCATTGAAAGCGCCCTTGCGCCGTTTATGCTCACCCTTGATTTGAAGAATATTAATGTGGAAAAGAAAATCAGCGATTTTCAGTTTACGGGCGATAAAAACTGGAGCACTGAGGCGCTGCAGAATATCATCAAGAATTGCATCGAGCATACCGATGCGGGCGGCACGCTTCGTATTGAAACGGATGAAACCACGGTGTTTAAGCGGATTGTGATTCGTGATAACGGCTGCGGGATTGCGCGGGAGGATTTGCCCCATATCTTTGAGCGCTTTTACCACGGCAAAAATGCGTCATCGGAGAGCGTGGGTATCGGGCTCGCGCTATCCAAAGCCATTCTCAGCAAAGAAAACGCCTCCGTCTCCGTCACCAGTGAGGAAGGACGCGGAACACAGTTTGAAATCAAGTTTTACAAATCGGTAATATGACAAAATTGTTATAAAAAATTCACCTGAATGTAAGATAAAAAGGGTACCATTGTGTCATCGAAAGGAGATAAAATGATGAAAATTTTAGAAACAGTCAATCTTTGCAAAACATACGGAAACGGCGACACGATGGTAAAGGCGCTTGATAACGTCAGCTTTTCCGTCGAGAGGGGCGAGTTCGTTGCCATCGTCGGACCGAGCGGCTCGGGTAAATCGACGCTGATGCACATCTTAGGCGGCGTGGATACCGCGACGAGCGGCAGCGTCATTATTGATAAAACCGATATTTCCACCCTCGATGAAACGGCGCTTGCCATCTTTCGCCGCAGACAAATCGGTCTGGTCTATCAGTTCTATAACCTGATTCCCATTCTGACCGTGGAGGAGAATCTGACGCTTCCACTGCTTCTTGATGGCAGAAAGCCCGATGAACGGCAACTAAACAGCATTATCGAACGCCTCGGCTTGCAGGACCGGCTCTCGCATCTTCCGTCCCAGCTTTCGGGCGGCCAGCAGCAGAGAGTGTCCATCGGCAGAGCGTTGATAAATAACCCCGCTCTTATGCTTGCCGACGAGCCGACGGGTAACCTCGACAGTGAAAACAGCAAGGAGATTATCGCGCTGCTCCGTCAGTTTAACCGCGAGCTCGGCCAGACGGTTATTATGATTACACACGACGAGCAGATTGCGCTTTCTGCCGACCGTCTGATTGAAATCAAAGACGGCAGAATTGTCCGCGACGAAAGGAGAGTACAATGAACATCGTTAACACCCTGACTCTCCGCCACATCAAAAGTCACAAACGCCGTTCCCTGTTAACGGTGCTGTCCATTATTGTTTCCGTCGCGATGGTAACGGCAGTTTTTACCACGGTGTTTTCATTTGTAACCTTTTTAAGGGATGCAACGCTTGCTTACGACGGCAGCTGGCAGGCGGAGCTGACTTATGAAGAAACGCCCGACCTTGCCGCGTTTCAAAGCGAGGATACGGAATACTATGCCGGAGTGCAGTTGTGCCGGTTCACTTATCAAAAGGATATAGAAAAGGCGAAGGCGTATTCTCAGATTGACGCAGTGGACGAAGCCGTTGTCAAAATGCGAAATATCAAAATCAAAGAGGGTGCGTTTCCGAAAAACAAAGGCGACCTTCTGATAACCGATAAGTATATTGAAAACAATAAATTGAATTGGAGGGTTGGCGACACCGTCAGTCTTTACTGCGCCGATTTTGCCACGGAAAAAGAATACTTCAAGGAGTATAAAATCTGCGGTATTGCGCAGGGAAATGTCAGCTTTTTTGACAACCGTGACGGGGTTACGGCAAATGCGGATAGCGCTGTGTCATATGTAACTCTCCGCTATAAAACGCTTGACGAATCGTTTTATGACAAAGCCGAAACGCTGCAAAAGAAAACCGGTGCAAAGCATATTTCTTATAACACCGATTTGCTTGATTATTCGGGCGTAAACAGGGGCAGCAGCACCATAAGAACGGTGAAGATTTTTACCTGCATCATTCTTGCCGTAATCGTTTTTGCTTCCGTGTTTATGATTTATGACAGCTTTGCCGTGTCCTATCAGGAGCGTGAGCGCTATCTGGGTATGCTTGCTTCGGTAGGAGCGACTAAAAAACAAAAACGCTCGTCCATTTACTTTGAAGGCTTTATACTCGGTACAGCAGGAACCGTGCTCGGCATAATTGCCGGCTTTGTCGGTATGGCAATCACCTTCAGGAGTATTGAGGGAGCTTTTCTGTCAACAATTGCCATACCGATTCAGGGTACATTAAAGGTGCATTTCAGTCCGTATATTATAATTGGCACAGTCGCCCTAAGCGCGCTTACAATCTTTGTGTCCTGTTATATTCCGGCGCGCCGTGCATCCAAAACCACGCCGATAAACGCGATTAAGGGAACCAACACCGTGAAGGTGAAAAAAGCAAAACGCCTGCGCGTTTCCGGGCTGACAAAGAAGCTTTACGGCTTTGAGGGCGAGCTTGCAGTCAAAAACTTCAAGCGCAACGGCAGACGCAGCCGCACCATCGTATTTGCACTTGTGATGAGCGTTGTATTGTTTCTTTCGGTAACGAATTTCTCGCAGCTGTTTACATCTTTGGTGCAGATGGAAACGGGCGAACAAAACGCCGATTTTCAGGTTTATTCAAAAATTGAGGACAAAGATGAAATAAAGAAATACTTTGAAAGGGCGGACATTGACGATTGCGTTTCGTATCTGCAGGTAAACAGCACCCTGAAAAATACGGATTTATTAACTGCGGATGCAAAAAGTGCTTATAACAGCAAAGAAAAAAGCATCTATCTCTTTGTGATGGAAAACGAGAGATTTGACGACTATCTCAGGGCACTTGGAGAAAAACCGGAGGGGTATCATCACACGGACAGCTTAAAAGCAATCATTTTTAATCAGGTTACGGATGTGTCCGGCAAAATGCATAAAAGCTTTCCGGCATTTTCCGCAGACGTCGCGGGCAAAACGCTTGAATGTTATATCAATCAGATTGACGAGAACACGGGCGAAAACAATATCAAGCATGATTTTAATGTAACCGCCGGCGCCATTACAGACAAAGAGTATGACGGCAGACTGTTCCTGCCAAAGTATATGAATTACCCCTCCATCATACTTCCGGAGGACGCCATTTCCGTACTGCCCGTTGAGCAAAACGGCTGTGTGTTTAATATCTTTGTCAGAGATTACAAGCCTGCGATGGAAGCGGCGGAGTCGTATTTTGAAAGTAAGGGTATCGCCTGTGAAATCGTGGATACAACCTCACAGATTCAGGCGATTAACGCAGTTTTGCAGATTATGAAAGTCTTTATGTATGGCTTTATCACGCTGATTACTCTTATTGCAATCATCAACATTATCAACTCTGTTTCAAACTCGATGAACGAGCGCAAAACGGAATTTGCCATGCTCAAATCCGTCGGCGTCACCCCGAAAGGATTTAAGAAGATGGTTTATGTGGAGAGCGTGCGCTATGGCGTGAAATCACTTTTGTGGTCGCTGCCGCTCAGCGTTGCGCTGCACGCGTTGATGTATTATGCGCTGTCAAGCGCGGAGGGTATGCAGATACCGTTTTCAACCAACTGGCAGTATTATGTTGCGGCGGTTCTTGCGGTGTTTGCCATCATTCTGATGTCGCTGCTCTATTCGGCTGACAAGATTAAGGACGATAATATTATCGAAAACTTAAAACAGGATTAACGTAAATCGGGCTGCGCGCGCAGCCCGATTTTATCTTATTGACAAAACTGCTTTGTAAATATATACTTTAATTAGTAATTAAGAGGAGAGTTCTCTATGATTTGGTACGGCAAAGAGGATATGGATAAGCTGGAAAATCTCCCCGATTTTTCCCATCTGACGAAGCAGGACAGCAAGGTCAAGGCACTCGCCCTCGATGTGGCGAAGAAGAGCGCGCTCTTTCGAAAGGCGTCGCGCGACGCACTGAATCTGAAGCGTAAGCTGGCTTACGAAAAACGCACGAAGGATATTAAGACCGACCCGAAAGTGATTTTATTCTCCACTTTTGACGGCAGGTCCTACGGCGACAGCCCGAAGGCGATTTATGAGTATATGCTGACGGACAGCCGATTCGACGATTATACCTTTGTGTGGGCGTTTCGTTCGCCTAAGGATTTTAAGTTCCTGCTCGAAAATAAGAATACTTATATTGTCCAGCCCGCGACGCCGCAGTACGATTTAGCGTGCGCGACGGCGAAATACTGGCTCTATAACTACCGTATCGCCGATTATATTTACCCCAGGGATGACCAGGTCTATGTCCAGCTCTGGCACGGCACCCCGCTGAAACGCCTCGGCTACGATATCGCGATTTCCGACAACGTGATGAATTCGCAGACGGAAATCCGTGAGAAATATAAGATTGACGCGGCGAAGTTTAAGTACATTCTCGCCCCGAGCGAGTTCGCGGGTGAGAAGTTCGCCTCGGCGTGGAACTTAAAGGCAATTGGCAAGGAGGATGCCGTGCTCGTTGCCGGCTATCCGCGTAATGATTTCCTGATAAACTACACCCCCGCGGATGTACAGAAAATCAAAGAGGAACTCGGCTTGCCCGAGGATAAGAAAATCATTCTTTACGCCCCGACCTGGCGCGATAATCAGCACGACAGCGAACTCGGCTATGTCTACGAGCCCGAGGCGGATTTCGACAAGCTCCGAAAGGCGCTCAGCGACGAGTACATCATTCTCTTCCGTGCGCACTATCTCGTGGCGAACAGCTTTGATTTTGAGAAATACGCGGGTTTCGTCTGGGATGTGTCGGGCGTGGCGGATATTAACCGTCTCTACATTGCCGCGGATATGCTCGTCACCGATTATTCGAGCGTATTCTTCGACTATGCGAATCTCGGGCGACCGATTCTCTTTTATATGTACGATATGGATGCCTATGCGGGACAGATTCGCGGCTTTTATATCGACACGAGCGAACTCCCCGGCAAGATTGTCAAAACGACCGACGCGCTTGCCGATGAAATTAAAGGTATTGATTTTCAAACCTTCGATTTTGAAAAGGAATATCCCGCTTTTCGTCCGAAGTTTAATTATCTCGACGACGGCGCGGCGTCGCGGCGTGTTGCCGAGGCAGTCATTGAGGAAATCTCATGATAGATAGGAGGGCGTTTGCCCTCCTGTTTTTATAAAAATCCCTTTATTTTTTCTGCCATATGCGATATAATGGGAGTGAATTTATACAAAAGGAGTAAAATATATGAAAGAACGCGTGTTATCTTTTCTTGCAGCCGTCGTTATGCTGGCGGTTATATTGACTGCGCCGGCAGCGGCTTTCGCTAAGAGCAGTACCCCTGTATGGGATAAGTATTCCAAATTCGGCTCGCACAAGGTCAGCACGATGACCTTTACCGTGGAGGGCAACGATTTTACCTATAAGGTATGGTATCCGAAGGATATTGCCGAACTGTCCAAACGTCCGATTATCCTCTACTGCAACGGTACCGGTTCTAATTACATCAAAACGCCCGACACCGAAACCTATCTGAAAAAGGCGGCTTCGTATGGCTTTGTCTGTTTGACAAACACCGATGAGAATACGGGCGTCGGCATCAGTATGGATGCGGGAATGTCACAGCTTGTGAAGTTCAACGCTACCAAAGGACACCGTTTTTATCAGAAACTCAACCTTTATAAAACCGGTCTCGGCGGCCACTCGCAGGGCGCAACCTGTTGTCTGAATCTGTCGAGCAAGGGAAACTATGCAAACCGTAAGTATTTCAAGACGATTTATGCCTGCTCGCTTCCGACGCCGCAGCTGGAGGCATCCCCGCTGCAGAACTGCCCGTACGACGCGTCGCTCGTGGCAATTCCCACTTTGATGATTTCGGGCACCGGCGCGACGGATAACGGCATTATTTCACCGCTTGAAACGAGCCTGAAACCCGCGTTTTCCAAGATAAAGAGCGATGTCGTGATGGCGCGTATGAAGGGCATAGAGCATCCCGACAGCATTATGAAAACGCATCCGTATATGATTGCGTGGTTTGATTATAAATTAAACGGCGACAAAAATGCGGCAAAAGCTTTTGTCGGCAAATCTCCCGAACTTAAGACGAACAATGATTTCCAGGATTATAGGCTAAAAGTTCGCGTCAGCAAGACAACCTTTTCCAAACTCACTGCCGGCAAAAAGAGCTTTAAGGCGAAGTGGACGAAGGCAGCGGGCGTGACGGGCTATCAGCTGCAGTATTCCACGACCAAGAAGTTCACGAAGAAAATGACAAAATCCGTCTATATCAAGAAGGCGGCGACGGTTTCGCGCACGGTTAAGAAGCTGAAGGCAAAGAAGAGATACTACGTTCGTGTCCGTTCCTATCGTTCGGTTGGCGGCGTTAAGTATTACAGTAAATGGACGGCAACCAGGAGTGTCAAAACAAAATAAAGAGAAATGAGAGAAATGTACGGGCGGGAATATCTGCCCGTTTTTTCTATTGACAAATGGAAAAAAGAGGGTATAATAGTATTAGCACTCGAGATATAAGAGTGCTAATTCAACAATTATGAGGTGATTATTTTGAGAAAAAAACAGTTCAAAGCAGAATCAAAAAAACTCCTTGATATGATGATAAATTCGATTTACACCCACAAGGAAATATTCCTTCGCGAGCTTATCTCCAACGCGAGCGACGCGACGGATAAACTTTACTTTAAGTCGCTGACCGATACGAGTATTGACACTTCGGCGCTCGATATTCGCATCGACCTTGACAAGGAGGCACGTACGATTACGATTTCCGACCATGGTATCGGTATGACCCCCGAGGAACTCGAGACGAATCTCGGCACGATTGCCAAATCCGACTCCCTTAACTTCAAGAACGAGAATGAGGGCGACGAGAAGATGGAAAATATCGAGGTCATCGGTCAGTTCGGCGTCGGCTTTTACTCCTCGTTTATGGTGGCGGACAAGGTCGAGGTGGTGTCAAAGGCACTCGGCGCGGATACTGCCTCCAGATGGACGAGCGAGGGCGCGGATGGTTACACCATTGAGCCGTGCGAGAAGGACGAAGTCGGCACGGTGATTACCCTGCATATTAAGGAAAATACCGAAAACGACCGCTATGACGACTACCTCGAGCAGTATAAGATTCAGGAACTCGTCAAGAAATACAGCGATTACATCCGCTACCCCATCGTGATGGAAATGACCTCCCAGGTGCCCGACCCCGAAAAAGAGGGCGAGTACATCACCGAGGTTAACGACGAGGTGCTCAATTCCCGCGTTCCGCTCTGGCGCAAGAGCAAGAGCGAGATTAAGGACGAGGATTACAACGACTTCTATAAGCAGAAATTCTACGATTACACTGACCCCGCCCTCGTCATTCACTCCAAAACCGAGGGCCAGGCAACCTTTGACGCGCTGATGTTCATCCCGCAGAATGCACCCTTCGATTTCTACTCAAAGGAGTACGAAAAGGGCTTGCAGCTCTACTCAAACGGCGTGCTCATTATGGATAAATGCGCCGACCTTTTGCCCGATTATTTCAGCTTTGTCAAGGGACTGGTCGACAGTGCCGACCTCTCGCTGAATATCTCGCGCGAAATTCTGCAGCACGACCATCAGCTCAAAATTATTGCCAAGGCGATTGACAAGAAGATTAAGTCGGAACTGACGAAACTTCTGCGCAAGGACCGCGAGAAGTATGAGGAAATCTTTAAGACCTTCGGCGTTCAGCTCAAGTGGGGCGTCTATGCCGATTACGGTATGAATAAGGACGGACTGAAGGACCTGCTCCTCTTTAAGTCCTCAAACGGCGGCTACACCACGCTGAAGGAATACCGCGACAGAATGGCGGATTCGCAGGAGGATATCTACTATGCCTGCGGCGAGAGCGAGGACAAGATAGCCCTGCTGCCGCAGTGTGAAGCAGTGAAGGAAAAGGGATTTGAGATTCTTTACTTCACCGACGATGTGGATGAATTTGCTATCCAAATGCTGATGGAATATGACGGCAAACATTTTGCCAATATTCTCAAGGATGATTTTGACCTCTCTACCGATGCGGAGAAAGAGGCAATCCAGAAGAAAAATGAGGACTCCAAGGAGTGGCTCGGCAAGATGAAGGACCTTCTCGGCGACGAGGTCACGGCGGTAAAACTGACGAATAAGCTCGGCACCCACGCCGTATCGCTTGCAGCGGAAGGCTATGTCAGCCTCGAGATGGCGAAGGTACTCTCCCAGATGCCGGGCGGCGACGGAATGAAGGCACAGCTTGTGCTCGAAATCAGTTCCGCGCATCCGATTGCCGACAAACTCGCCCACGCCGACGCGGCAACCCTCGAAAAATATACGAAAATTCTCTATAACCAGGCGCGTCTGATTGCGGGTCTGACGGTCGACAACCCGACCGAACTCGCCGACAGCATCGCCGACCTGATGGTATAAGAATAGATTAAGAAAACGGACTTGCACTGCAAGTCCGTTTTTTCATTCTTCTTTATTGAGCATCATCAGTGTTTGTACGAAGGTGGTCGAGGCAAACATTTTTTGATAGGTGACAACGAAGCCCTTTTCCTTCATATCCTCGATATGTCTGCGGGTGAGGGTGTCGTACATCAGGTTGAAATGGTATTGATAGGACAGTCCGATTGCCTCGTCGACCAAATTGAGCGCCGCTTCGCTGTGCGTTTTGTCGGCGAAGATGGTCATTACCTTGAGCCTTCTGCCGCGCGGCGCAATCAGATGCACGATGTACGCGAGATTGCCACGGTAGAAGAAGATGGCGGGCGCGTTCGGGTATTTCTTGAGTTTCTTTGCGCCCTTGCCGCTGAATTTATGCGACGAGCTGCGGGGACTTTGCAGTACCACGAGCGCGTCGAAATTCTCGTCGATGAGCAGATAGTCGCCCCTCTCCATCCAGCGCGGGATATAGTAATTGAAATACGCCTCGATGAACGCCTCGCGCTCCTCGCGCTCGGGGCACAGGAAGCGAAAGAGCTTGTGCTCAACGAGTTTCGGCGCGAGCGTTTCGCTGAGTTTCGCGATTTCTTTTGTTTTTAGGGCTTTTAATAGCATTAGTCGTCATCTCCTGTGACGGGGGATTTTTCAAGTTTTTTCATAACAAAGACGAGCATAACGATACTCATAATAATGCAGACATAGTCCGCCGCGGGCTGCGCCCAGATGATGCCTTCCAGTCCGATGAGGCGGTCCATAATAAAGAGCAGCGGCAGATAAATCAGTCCTTGCCGTCCGACGGCGAGCATCAGCGACTGGAAACCCTTGCCCATTCCCTGGAAGGAGAAATTGATGATGAACATAATACCGAGCAGTGCGCCCGAACTCATCAGTGCGGTGAGCATCTTGGTGCCGTAGTCAATGACCTCGGCGTTGTTGATAAATAATTCGATAACCTGGCGGCGGAAGAAGATGTAAAAAACCGTCATACTTGCGCCGATGATGACATCGCACAGCATTCCGAATCGCATACTGTTTTTCATCCGCTTGTAATTCTTCGCGCCGTAGCAGTAGCCGATGAGCGGCTGAATGCCCTGAGCGAGACCGAGCTGGAGCATGACGACGAGCATATTCGCCTTCATCGCGACACCCATCGCCGCGACGGCGGTGTCGCCATAGCGCGACAGAAACATATTGATGACGATATTCGACGCGCTCATCAGCAGATTGTTGAGCGCTGCGGGCAGTCCGACATTGATGACGCCTTTGGCGATGCCGTTCTTTGCGGAAAATCGTTTCGGCGTGATGGAGAGAATCGAACGTCCTCTGAGGAAATAGATGAGGAAGAACAGGACGCTGACAATATTGCCGAGCACGGTTGCAATCGCCGCGCCTGCGACGCCCATATGTAACCCGAACGGTAAATGAAAGAAGAATAGTTTATCCCCCTTGTCGAGGATAAAAAACGGGTCGAGCACGATATTGGTGAGCTGACCGATAATCATACCCGCTACCGACGCCTTCGCCGCACCTTCGCCGCGAATCAGGTTGCCGACGGTGATTGCCGTGACGATAAACGGCGCACCGAGTGCGACCCACATCAGATAATCGCACGCAAAGTCGATACTCGCGTCCGACGCGCCGATGGCGTAGAGCAGGGGACGGCGAAAGAGTAAAAACAGTCCCCCGAGCAGAATGCCCGCCAGCATACCGCCGTAGATACAAAAGGCGGAGATGGTTTTGATAATATCGCGGTTGCCTTCGCCGAGCGAACGGCTGACAAAGGCGCACCCGCCGACCCCGAAGAGGTTGCCGAGCGCGATGAAGAGCAGAAAGAGCGGCATCGAGAGTGATACAGCCGAGACCTGATTCGCGTCGCCCGTCTGCCCGACGAAAAAGGTGTCCGCGAGGTTATATACGATATTGATGAGCATACCCAGCATACTCGGCAGCGCAAGTGCCGCCACGGCTTTGGGTATTTTATATTCGCTGAAAACTAATGTGTTGTCCTTTTTTGCCATATGTTTATTTGCAGTGAGACAGTATATCTGCCAGTGCCGCAAAATCCTCCATTGTCATTTTTTCCGCACGCACGGTTTCGCTGAGACCGAGCGCATTCAGTGCACTGCAAAGCTCGCTCTTTGATATGCCGAGTGTGGAAGAAACGGAATTGACGAGCGTTTTTCTCCGCTGCGAAAATGCCGCACGCACGAGCGAGAAAAATGCTTTTTTATCCGTGATGTGATAGTCGTTATTTTTGCCGAGCGTAATTTTAATGACAGCGCTGTCCACCTTCGGCGAGGGCATAAAACTCTCGCGTCCGACTTCAAACAGAATCGCGGCGCTGCCGTAGTAGCGCACGGCTGCGGTCACGGCGCCCGCCTGGCGGGTGCCCATCTCGGCACACAGTCTGTCGGCTGCTTCCTTTTGCACCATCACGACGATTTCGTCAATCGGCGCTTCGCTTTCGAGGAGCGCCATCATAATCGGCGAGGTGATATAGTACGGCAGATTGGCGCATACTTTGACGCTCTCAAAACCGGCACATTTTTCACTGATGAGCTTGGCGAGGTCGAGTTTCATCGCGTCGCCCTCAACGAGTTCAAAATTATCGTAGCCGCCGAGCGTTTCGCCGAGAACGGGATAGAGCCGCTTGTCGAGCTCGATGGCGATGACTTTTCCTGCGACTTCGCACAGTTCCTTTGTGAGCACGCCGATGCCCGGTCCGATTTCGATGACTGCCGTGTGCCCGTCGGCACCGAGTTCTGCCGCCATCGCGGGGCAGACGCTGCTGTCAATCAGAAAATTCTGACCGAGTGCTTTTGAGAAAGTGAATCCGTATTTTTTTAATAGACCGCTTACGGTGTTGTAGTCGCACAAATTGTATGTCATACACAATTATCCCGATTCGTCATTATTAATCAAATATTTTAACATACTTTTATTTTCTTTTCAATAAAAAATTTGTCATATTAAAAGTATTGATTAAAAAAATAGATTATGCTAAAATAATCTATCGTCAAAGGAGGTAATACGGATATGCTTAAAAAGCTCTCTAAATATCTCAAAGGTTTATGGTTTTTATGTGCTGTCAGCGCGACGGGTATGATTGTCGAGGCGGTGTGCGAAATGGCGCTTCCCTCGATTGCAAACGCGGTCTATTCGCGTGTGTCCGCGTCGGCGGAAAGCGGCGAGGATATTAGTTGGTTTGTCTTTGCGATGGGTGCTGCGATGTTTGGTATGGCGCTCATCGGACTGCTCGGCGGATTGGCGACGATGCACGCGTCGTCCGTCGTCAGCCAGCGGTTTTCCTACCGCCTGCGCAAGGATATGTACGAGAAAATCAGCGCCTTTTCGTTCAGCAATATTGACTCGTTTTCGACTTCGTCGCTGACGACGCGTATGACGAATGATGTCACGATGCTGCAGAATACACTCGCGATGGTGCTGCGTATTCTGGTGCGCGCTCCCGCGCTGCTGATTGTTGCGGCATTTTTTGCGTTCAGCATTAATGCGAAGATTTCGTCGATTCTCCTGGTGATGTTCCCGATTATTCTTGCCATCGTGGCGGTGGTACTGAAATTCGGATTTCCGATGTTTCAGAAGATGCAAAAGAGGATTGACAACGTGAACCGCGTGGTACAGGAAAATTTAATCGGCATTCGCGTCGTCAAGGCGTACGTCCGTGAGGAACGCGAGAAGGATAAGTTCCACACTGCGTCCGACGAACTTGCGGCGCAGGGCGCCAGGGCGGCAGGACTGGTCGTTACCATTATGCCGATTATGATGCTGATGCTCAATATCGTCATCGTGTTTATCTATGCCAAGGGCGCTTACAGCGCGGCGGCGGGCACGATGGATGTCGGACAGATTTCGGTACTCGCTTCCTATATCATCCAGGTGTTGATGAATATTATGATGGTGTCGATTCTGATGCTCCAGATTACGCGCGCCAAGGCGTGCGGCGACCGTGTGGTCGAGGTGCTCGACACCGAGCTTGACATCGTCAATCCCGAAAACCCGTTTATTCCCGAGAATCCGCGGGGCGGTATCGCATTCAGAGACGTGTATTTCGGCTATCACGAGGGCGACCACGTACTTGAGAATATTTCGTTTGAGGCGGAGCCGGGCAGCATTATCGGTTTAATCGGCTCGACCGGCTGCGGAAAATCCAGCCTCGTCAACCTTATTCCGCGTCTTTACGACGTGACGGAGGGCGCGGTGCTTGTCGACGGCACGGATGTGCGCGATTATGACCTCAGCGCGCTGCGCGATATGATTGGAGTCGTACTGCAGAAGAACGTGCTTTTCTCCGGCTCGATTAAAGAGAATATCCGCTGGGGCAAGGCGGATGCGACCGACGAGGAAATCATCGCCGCGTGCAAGGCGGCACAGGCGCACGATTTCATTATGCAGCAGCCCGACGGCTACGATACCGACCTGTCGCAGGGCGGTCTGAATCTTTCGGGCGGACAGAAGCAGCGTCTTTGCATTGCCCGCGCTATGATTAAGAAACCGAAGATTCTCATTCTCGACGACTCGACCTCGGCGGTCGACACCGCGACCGAGGCAAAAATCCGCGAGAGCTTTTATTCAAGCCTGAAGGATACCACGGTTATTATCATCGCGCAGCGTATCTCGTCTGTGAAGGACGCGGACAAAATTATCGTGCTCGACGACGGCAAGATTGATGCCTGCGGCAACCACGACGAACTGATGCAAACGAGCGAGATTTACAAGGAAATATACGAGACTCAGCAGAAGGGGGTGCTTGAATAATGCCGCCTATGGGAGGAAGAAATCCGGGCGTTGTCAAGCCCAAGGATACGAAGAAAACCCTTTTGGGAATTGTGGAATATATCGGCAAGAGCAAGTACCTGCTGATTTTTGTGTTGCTGATGCTTGTGCTCGGTACGGTGTGCCAGATGGGCGCGTCCTATTGGCTCAAGCCGATACTCAACGACGTTGCCGACTCGATTAAGGCACATAATTTCGCCACGGTCGGCGTGAAACAGCTTGCGAAGAATCTGGCGATTGTGTCGGGATTTTATGTCGGTGCGTCGCTCTTCAGCTTTATCCAGGCGAAGATTATGGTCAGCATCGCGTATAAGACGACGAACATCATCCGCAAGGATTTATTTGACCATCTGCAGACCTTGCCGCTCAGTTTCTTCGACGCGCAGACGCACGGCGAAGTGATGAGCCGTTTTACCAACGATGTGGATAATATCCAGATGATGCTTGAGCAGACGGTGGTGCAGCTCGTGTCCTCCGTGTTCTCGTTTATCAGTATCATCATTATGATGATTTATCTCAAGTGGCAGCTCTTTCTCGTTGCGCTGGTGTTCCTCATTATTATGGTCATCAACTCCGTCTATATCGCTAAGAAAACGCGTAAGTATTACAAGGCGCAGCAGGCGGCACTCGGCGAGATGAACGGCAATATTGAGGAAACGATGGAGGGTATGAAGGTCGTCAAGGTCTTTAACCACGAAGAGACTGCCAAGGACGACTTCGACGTGCTCAACGAGAAGTACAGAACCGTCGGCACGAAGGCGAATTTCTATTCGGGTATTATGGGTCCGTGCTCCACGGGTATCAATAACGCCTCGTATGCAACGATTACGATGGTCGGCGGCATTCTCGTGCTTCACGGCTCGCTCGACATCGGTACCTTCTTTACCTTCCTGAGTAACACGAAGCAGTTTACCCAGCCGATTAACCAGATTATGAACCAGATGAATAATATCTTCTCGGCGCTTGCGGGTGCGGAGCGTGTGTTTGAAATTATGAACACGGCGCCCGAGGTCGACGAGGGCACCGTGACGCTCGAAGAGGTCAAGACCGACGCGGGCAAAAAGTGGTTCTGGGTCGACGGCGACAGCCGTATTCCCGTTGAAGGCAAGGTTGTATTCGACGACGTGACCTTCTCCTATGTGGAGGGCAAGGTCGTGCTCAGCGATATTAACCTCTACGCAAAACCCGCCCAGAAGATTGCGTTTGTCGGCTCGACAGGTGCGGGCAAGACGACGATTACGAATCTGATTAACCGTTTCTACGATATTCAGCAGGGCGCCATCACCTACGACGGCATCGACATTAAGCGGATTAAGAAGAGCGATTTGCGCCGCTCCCTTGCGATGGTGCTGCAGGATACGCACCTCTTTACCGGCACGATTATGGATAATATCCGCTACGGCAGACTTGACGCCACGGACGAGGAGTGCATTGCCGCGTCGAAACTCGCGTCCGCGCACTCATTTATTAAGCATCTGCCCGACGGTTATCAGACTGAAATTACGGGCGACGGCGCGAATCTTTCGCAGGGACAGCGCCAGCTTCTCGCCATTGCCAGAGCGGCGGTTGCCGACCCGCCCGTGATGATTCTCGACGAGGCGACCTCCTCGGTCGACACCCGTACCGAGGCGCATATCGAGCACGGTATGGACCGTCTGATGATTGGCAGAACGGTGTTTGTCATCGCCCACAGACTCTCCACCGTGCGTAATTCCAACGCGATTATGGTGCTCGAGCACGGTGAAATTATCGAGCGCGGCGACCACTTTGCGCTCCTCGAGCAGAAGGGCAGATACTACGAACTGTGCACCGGCAAGGCGCAGCTTTCGTAAATATAGTCCGCAAAACGACCCGAATTACTATATTTTGGGTATCATTTTGCCTAAAATTTTTTATCGTAAAAACACTTTACAAATGACGCACAGCGTGTTATAATTTACTTGATTATAATGTATAATTATCTTTAGAGATACTTGAGGTGTTAAAAATGAAAAAGATTATTTCCATCGTTCTTTCTCTTGTTATGCTTCTCTCTGTATCCGCAGCGGCTACCTCCGTATTCGCAGCAGATAATGTTCAGAGTATCGAGAGCACAACTAAGATGACTAACCCGATTCATACCGAGGTTAACGGTAACGAGACCGACGAGGTTAAGGTAACGCCCGATAAGGACGACCCGACTAAGATTACCTTCACCTATACCGGCGACGGCGACCTCCAGGGTTGGGAATTCCCCGGCATCACAGAGGGTCAGGAGTATATCATTGTCTCCGAGGAAGGTAATTCCATCACCATCCAGATTATCAACGGCTATAAGGGTCCCATTACGGCGAATGCTATCGTGAAAGAGGATACCACCAGCAAGAAAAAGAAGAATAATAAGAAAAAGTCTCCCAAGACCGGCGCAGCAGCGGGTGCAGCGATTGCAGCAGCGGGCGCAGGCATTGCAGTGCTTGCAGCAACGAAAAAGAGAGACGAAGACTAATTAACTGAATGAAAGCCCGTTTTGACGGGCTTTTTTGTTTCAGCAAAAGGGCTGGTTTTATGAGCGAAACAGTAAATCACGAAGAAAAGCGCAGAAAAAAAGGCAGGGTTATTCTGATTATTATCGGACTGCTGCTGGTCATTTTCGGTTCGGTTTATCTCGGCTACTACCTCTATGCGCAGTATGCCGCGAGCCAGAATGAGGAGTTTGCCTCGAGTGTGGCGCAGACCACCGCGGCGGTAAACGAGAGCCTGGCGGAAAACCCGATTGACTTTCCGTCGCTGCAAAAACAAAATAAGGACATCTACGCCTGGCTGAAGGTACCGGGAACGAAGGTGGACTATCCGATTGTGCAGCATCCCGACGACGATGATTTTTATCTTAAGCACAGCGCGTACGATAAGAAATGGTCCTCGAGCGGCGCGATTTATACCGAACTTGGGAATACGAATACCTTTCGTGATACGGTGACGGTCGTTTACGGGCATAACGGCTACGGCGACTCGATGTTTACCACCCTGCACCGATTTGAAAAGACGGATTTCTTCAATAAGCACGAAAAGTTTTATATCTATATGCCGCATCGAAAACTGACTTATCAGATTGTGTCGGCGTTTAAGTTTGACGACAGGCATATTTTGAATTGCTTTGACTTTAATAATACGCAGGTTATCGAGGACTTTTTCAAAATGATTCAGTCCCCCGATACCAATAATAAGAATGTCAGAAAATCGCTGAATAAGCAAATAACTATTGAGGATAATGTCGTTATTCTCTCGACTTGCTTTACCAATCAGAGAAGCAACAGATACCTCGTTTGCGGAGTTTTAATAAAGGATGAAAAGACAAATTGACCCCAACCTCGCGGGATTCGGCGAGGATGATATCTTAAACAGCGTCGGTAGTGCGGAGTTTGCACTCACCGAGACGGACGATATTCCCAAGGCGGAGCCGACGGAGGGCGTCGGCGAAGGCGAGGAGTATCTCGGGCTGAAAGAGGATGTCAGAAATTACAAAGAAGCGCAGGAAGAGGCGGCGCGTGAGAGAGCGGAGGAATCCCACCATCATCACCATCACCACCACCATCACCATCACAGCCATTCTTCGTCGCATAAGCACTCGTCCCACCGCCA
The DNA here is from genome assembly GCA_015066525.1 of Oscillospiraceae bacterium. Lineage (GTDB taxonomy): Bacteria > Bacillota > Clostridia > Oscillospirales > Acutalibacteraceae > Eubacterium_R. The sequence continues at coordinate 48,273 of SVOG01000056.1, forward strand.
TTCGTCGAAGAAGAAAAAGAAAAACAGTCTCCCGACTGCGATTAAGGTTGCGATTATTATTCTGCTCGTGCTCCTGCTTGCCATCGGCACCGTGTTCGGTACTTTTATGGTGCTCAAGAGCAAGGGCAAGAAGGATATTTTGCCCGCCGTCACCGAGCAGGTGAAGTACGAGGAAATTGTTGAGTACGGCGGCCATAAATATAAGTATAACGAGAACGTCGTAGCGCTCGCCTTTATCGGCGTCGACCAGCGCGCGCTCGAAACGACCGCCGATACCGATTTCGTCGGTGCTGCCGATGCGGATTTGGTTATCGCGGTGGACACCGAGACGGGCACGACGAACGTCATCGCCATTCCCCGTGATACGATGGTCGATATTGATATGTACAGCGCCGATACGGGACTGCTCCTGCGCTCGGATAACGCGCAGCTCTGCCTTGCCTATGCGTACGGCGACGGTGACGCGCTGAGCTGCCAGAACACGGTAGACGCGATGAGCCGTATTCTCAATAATGTCCCGATTCAGAAATACTTTACCCTCGACCTCGACGGTATCGCACCGCTGAATGATGCCATCGGCGGCGTGGAGATTACACATTCGCTCTATCCCTTCCCCGAGGAAGGTATCAGCGTCGGCGACCCCGTGACGATTCAGGGCGATATGGCGGAGAAATATGTCAGAACGCGTGATATGGATGATGTCGAGGCGTCGCTGAACCGTACCGAGCGCCAGATTCAGTATGTGAAGGCGTACGCGCAGCAGGCGCTGCCGGCGGTAATGCGTGATTTCTCGACGGTGTCGCGGCTCTATAATATCTCCAAGAATTATTCCAAGACAAATCTGACCCTGTCGAATGCGACCTATATGGCGTCGCTCCTTTTGTCAAAGAATATCCGCGATTTTACGGGTACGACGCTGAAGGGTGAAATGAAGGGCTCGAATGACACGAACCCGTTATATAAGGACATCATTCACGCGGAGTTCTACCCCGACAAGGATGCCCTGACCGAAACGGTGCTTAAAGTGTTTTATACACAAATAGATTAAGACAAAACAAAAAGGCTTGCTGCGTGACATAGTCAATATTTAGTAGACACAAAAAAGAATTAAGCTGCCAGTTCAATACGATATTGGACTGGCGTTTTTTTATTAAGTTTTCTTAAAGGTTTGATATTGTTGAAGTAGAAGATGGTTTCATCAACTACTTTGGA
>SVOG01000057.1 GCA_015066525.1 Oscillospiraceae bacterium
CAATGTCGGCGACACCGTTGAAGTTACCATCAAGGCACTCGACGAAGAAACCCGCAAAATCAGCCTCGGCTTCAAGAAGATTGAAGATAATCCGTGGGAAATCCTCAAGAGAGATTATCCCGTCGGCTCCGTTGTTGATGCCAGAATTGTCAGCTTTGCTACTTTTGGCGCATTTGCCAACATTCTGCCGACCGTTGACGGTCTTATCCACATCAGCCAGATTTCCTGGGAGAGAATTAAGGCACCCCAGGATGTGCTTAAGATTGGCGATGAAGTTAAGGTAAAGATTATCGATATCGACTTCGATAAGAAGAGAGTTTCCCTCTCGATGAAGGAACTTCTCGAAAAGCCGGAGGAGACGGAAGTCATCCCCGAGCTTGCAGTGGACGAGCCCGAGGAGGCTCCTGCTGAGGAGGCACCCGTTGAAGAGGTACCCGCAGTAGAGGAGGCTCCCGCTGTTGAGGAAGCTCCCGTTGTTGAGGAGGCTCCCGTTGAGGAAGCACCGGCAACAGAAGAGGCTGCTACGGAAGAATAATAAAGATTGAAAGGGCTGCTTTTGCAGTCCTTTTTTATGCGAACGCATACGATGGTATACGATGGCATACGACCGTATAAGTTCGTATACGAAAGATACCGATATAGATATAGATAAAGATAAAGAATAAGATAATGATATTGTAATTGATATTGATAATGATAATGAAAGAGAAGCAGACAGAGACAGTGCGTTCTTTTTCTGCTGCGGAGAAATTCATCACGAATTTATTTGCAGATTGATATAATATATGCTATTATATACTCAATCTATTTCGGCGGAGGTTGCTATGGCACTGAATAACGACGAACTGACAACTCAGGATTTAAGAAGCAAGGACGGCGAAAACCCGCTCCTTCGCTTCGATGCGATGATGGCGGGCGTCAAGGCAGGCGGTCTGCGCAGCATCAGCGCGATTAATCTTCTCGTTTGCTATATTGTGGCGAATCTGTCGGGCAGGGTGAAGGCTGAGACCATCACCACCGCGATGGAGGAGGGCGAACTCGCCAATTATTTCGAAGTCGCCGACGCTATTGCGAGACTGAAAAACAGTAAACTCATTATCGAAAATCCTGACGGTACGCTGACTCTCGGCGATACGAAGGGCGCGCCGATAGAATTGATTGAAAAGGATTTGCCTCTTACCGTGCGCGAGCAGAGCATCAAAATTTGCCAGAAAATCCTTGCCAAAGAGGATTTTGCCCGCGAGAATAAGACCGAGATTATCGCGACGGATAAGGGCTTCGACGTCGTGCTCCATGTCAGCGATATGGATACCGATTTTATGCGCCTGACGCTCTTTGCGGCGACGCGCGAGCAGGCGGAGGTCATCCGCGAGAAATTCATCAGCAATCCCGTGGCAGTGTACGAAACGCTGATTGACGGTATTTTCAGTAATGACTAACGGCGTGAAACTTTCCCCGCGGCTCAACGCTGCGGCAGGACTTGTGCGCGAGGGTGCGCGGCTCTGTGATGTCGGCTGCGACCACGGCTATGTGCCCGTGTCGCTTGTGCTCAGCGGCAGAATTCCGTCAGCCGTCGCGTGTGATATTAACGAGGGTCCGCTTGCTTCCTGTCAGGGGCTTGTGGCGTCTTATGACCTTGAGGATAAAATCAAATGCGTCCTCTCCGACGGACTGCGCCAAATCGACGGCGACGGAATTGACGACATTCTCCTTGCCGGAATGGGTGGAGAACTGATTGCGGATATTCTGGAGCGCTGCCCCTATGCAAAGGAAAAGCATATCATCACAAACGCGATGACGCATCCGGAAATCGCGCGCAAGTGGATGTTTGAGCACGGTTTTGAAATTCAGCACGATATCATCGTCCCCGACGGCAGGCATCATTACAGCATCTTTGACGCTGTGTATACGGGAGAGTATCGTGCGTATACCGAGGCGGACTGTTTCCTTGGAAATATCAAGGATTTTTCAGATAAAGAGTTTTTTATCCACCTTCTGCATTACCTCAGAAATAAGCAGAAGGGCGGCTATGACTTTGCAGATATTATCAGCAAAATTGAGGAAAAATTATGACGACGGTAAAAAATATTTATGATTATATCAACAGCATCGCTCCCTTCGATACGCAGGAGGAGTGGGACAATTCCGGCCATCTCATCGGCGATTTTCGCAAGGAGGTCAAAACCTGCGTGATGGCGCTTGATGCGACGAAGAAGGTCTGCGCCTTTGCGCGCGACATCGGTGCGGATTTGGTACTGACGCATCACCCGATTATTTTCGGCGGTATCAGCGATGTAAAGAGCGATTCCGCGGTCTATACCCTTGCTAACGCAGGGATTGCGGCACTCTGCGCGCATACGAATTATGACGCGGCAAACGGCGGTATTAACGACAGTCTTGCCGCCATCCTCGGACTGAAGAATGTCGTGCATCTCGAGGATACGCTGATTGTGAAGGGCGAACTGGATACACAGATGAGTATCGACGATTTCGCCGAATATGTCAGCGACACGCTCGACTGCGCCGGTATCCGCTATACCGATACCGAAAAAACGATTCAGACCGTGGCGCTCGGCGGCGGTGCGTGCGAGGAGTATACCGAACTTGCGTGCCAAAATGCCGATGTGTTCATCACGGGCGATATGAAGTACCATGCCATGCTCGATGCTACGGAAAACGGCTATGCCGTTATCAGCGCGGGACACTTCGAAACCGAGTACACCGCCTTTATGATGCTGAAGAAGAAACTTGAAGAACTTTTCACCGATGTGGAATTCATAGACGCTAAACAAACTAATTCGATAAAAACAGTATAATTACCGTCAAAAAGGCAGCTTTGCGAAATTTTTGACGGAGGAGGAGTGACGGCGCAGTGATGATTAACATCATGCCTTGCATTGTGTTTCCATCACGAAGCCGCCCGGCGACGAATGGCTTTTGACGGAATATTCTTACATTTAATGAAAAACGAAATCACCGATAAACTGGTCGGCTTTCGCGTGGATAAGATTTATCAGCCTTCCAAAGAGGAGTTGATGCTTACATTCCGCACCTTTGACGGCACGGAGAAACTGCTCCTTTCCGCCAAGGCGGAGTGTCCGCGCGTCCAGTTGACGACTCAGTTTGTCGAGAACCCGAAGAAACCGCCGATGCTCACGATGTTACTGCGTAAGCACCTCGGCGGAGCGAAACTGCGCGAAATCAGGCAGGACGGCTTTGAACGCATCGTGACCTTCGTGTTTGATGCGACGAACGACCTCGGCGACCCCGTGACCTTCGACCTCGTGGCAGAGATTATGGGGCGGCACAGCAATATTATACTCGTGGATGAGAACGGCGTCATTGTCGACTGCGTGAAGAAAATTGACGAACTCACTTCAAGCGTGCGCGAGGTGCTGCCGGGAATCCCCTATGAACTCCCGCCGCAACAGAGTAAGCGTAACGTTCTGGAGTACGACATTCACGAACTTGAGAGCAGTATTAACGCCCTTGGTATTAAAAAATCGCTTGCCTATCAGGAAGTGCTGCAGGGCATTTCGCCGATTGTTGCGCGTGAACTCGAGTATGGTATGACGCTCGAGGAGCTGCGTGAGCATATCAAAAATCCCGAGCCGACGGTGGTCATTGTTGATAAACCGAAGGACTATACCTATTTCAAGCCCCGTCAGTACGGCGAACTCGCGCAGTACAGGACGTTTGACACCTTTTCAGAACTGATAGATTACTACTATTTCGAGCAGGTGCGCCGCGAGCGTATCAAGCAGCGCAGCAACGACCTTTTTCATCGGCTGACGGTCTTGCAGGAGCGCTCGGTCAGAAAAGCGATTAACCGTAAGCGCGAACTCAAGGAGTGCGAGAATAAGGAGCAGCTCAAAATCTGCGGCGATTTAATTAACTCGAATCTTTATCGCCTTGAAAAGGGCGCCGCTTTCTATGAACTCGAGAATTACTATGACGGCGGCAAACTGCTGCGGATAAAAGCGGACGTCACCCTGACGCCGGCACAGAACGCGCAGAAGTATTATAAAGACTACCGTAAAAAACAGGTAGCCGAAAGCAAGTTGAAAGCTTTCATCGCTGAGGCGGAGCAGGAGGCAGCGTACCTCGAGTCCGTTATTGATATGCTCTCCCGTGCGGAAACGGACGGCGAGATTACCGCCATTCGCACCGAACTTTATGAGGCGGGCTTTATCAGCAAGCGTAACGTGAAGCGCGGCAGGGAGAAGAAACTGCCGCCCAAGCGCTTTTTGTCGAGCGAAGGCTTTGAAATTGCGGTCGGCAGGAATAATATGCAAAATGATGAACTGACCCTCAAAACCGCGAAGAACTACGACCTCTGGTTCCATGTGAAGGACACGCCCGGCAGCCACGTTATCGTGACAGCCGAGAAGGAGAGGGAGTTTACGGATAAACTGATTCGCGAGGCGGCGATGCTTGCCGTCGTGCATTCCAAGGCGTACGCCTCCTCGAATGTGGCGGTCGATTATACCATCGTCAAAAATGTACACAAACCGAACGGTGCTAAGTTCGGTATGGTGATTTACGATAATTATAAGACGGAATATGTCACGCCGAACGAGGAGGAACTCAGCGAGGTGAAAGAAATTGAGTAATGTGGCACTGATTCTCGGCGCAGGGTCGGGAACACGAATGAAAACCGATAAGAGTAAACTCCTGCTCGACATTATGGGCAAAACCGTGATTGAGCGCAGTGTGGAGGCGTTTTTGTCCGTCAGCGACGTGGATGAGGTGATTGTTACCGTGCGCGAGGAGGATATTGAGGCATTTTCCGCCCTTCTCGACGACGAGCGCATCACCTTTGTCATCGGCGGCAAAACCCGCCAGGAGAGCGTGCAGAATGCCGTTGACACCATCGACGAGGCGGAACTGATTCTCATCCACGACGGCGCGCGCCCCTTTATTCGTGAAGCGGATATTGAGAATACGATTATCGCTGCCAAAACCTTTGGCGCGGCGGCGGTCGGCGTGCCCGTGAAGGATACGATTAAAGTGATTGACGGCGACGCGTTCGTCGTTGATACCCCCGACAGAAGTACGCTCTTTGCGGTGCAGACGCCGCAGATATTTGATTTCAGACATTACAAAGCGGCGCTTGAAAAAGCGGCGCGCGACGGCAGGGACTTTACCGATGACTGCCAGCTCATCGAGTACGCGGGCGGCAAGGTGAAGATGGTGACGGGCGACTACTCGAATATTAAGATAACGACGCCCGACGATATCGCCGTCGCAGAGAATATATTACTGAACAGGATAAGGCGGTGACAGAATGCGAATAGGTCACGGATATGATGTACATAAACTGGTTGAGGGACGCAGGTTGATTGTCGGCGGTGTGGAAATCCCGCACCATCTCGGCTTGCTCGGTCATTCGGACGCGGATGTGCTGCTTCACGCGATTTCCGACGCACTCCTCGGCGCGGCTGCACTCGGCGACATTGGCGGGATGTTTCCCGACACGGATGAAAAGTGGAAGGGTGCGGATTCGCTCGTCCTGCTCAGAGCGGTTGCCGACCGCGTCAAAGGCGAGGGCTATGCGATTGAGAATATCGACAGCACCCTGATTGCCCAGGCGCCGAAAATGAAACCGTATATTCACACAATGCGTGAAAATATTGCCGCTGCCTGCGGCATAGATGTGTCGCAAGTCAGCGTCAAGGCGACGACCGAGGAGCGCCTCGGCTTCACCGGCAGGGAAGAGGGCATCTCCGCCCACGCAGTAGTATTAATTAAATAATTAGTTAATGTAGGGACCGATGACCACATCGGTCCGTTTTTATGCCAAAATTAAAAAAATTAACGAAAAACATTAAAAAAGTGTTGACAAACATAAATCCCTGTGCTATACTGCAAGTGAAAGTTAACGATAAACGTTAATTTTTTAACGCAAAGGAGAATTATTATGGAAAACAAAAATATCAAAACAATCAACACTATCGGCAAGGTCGGCAGAATCATTTCAATGATTTTAATCGTGCTTATGATTCTTGCAGGGGTAGCAACACTCGGCGGAACGGTTTTCGCAGGTACGCTGCCGAAGGAGGACATCAACGTAACCGTTAACGGCACGGCTGACATCAGCACGGACGGCAATCTTTTTAACGATTTCAAAAAACTCATTAAGGTTGCTCAGGAGGACGGCGAAATAGAGGCTGACATTATAGGCGGCTCAAATGAATTTGTGATTGCGAGCGTCGGCGAAGATGAACTTTTAGACAACGCAACGGTGTCCGAAACCGAAAAGGGCTACAAGGTTGACTTCAATTCGTCCAAGTTTACCGTAAGCCTCGGCAGGATTATTTACGGACTTGCTGCGACTCTTGCGTACGTTGTATGTATTATTGTAACGCTCTTTATGCTTCGCTATCTCTTCAAATCGCTCGAAAAGTGCGAGACTCCTTTCTGCGACGATGTTATCGGCAGAATGAAGAATTTCGGCTTCTCGCTTATCCCGTTCGTAGTGCTCAAAGGAATAACGGACAGCGCTTGGGGAAGCATGTTCTCAAAGAATTTCAACTTTGACTTCAATATTGATTTAACCGTAGTATTCGGAATCCTCATTATCTTTATGCTCGCTATGATTTTCAGCTACGGTGCAGAGCTGCAGAAACAGTCCGACGAGACTTTATAAGGGGGAGTGACAATGGGACAAATTGTACTCAGACTCGACAGAGTAATGGCTGACCGTAAAATGAGCCTCAACGAGCTTTCGGAAAAGGTCGGCGTGGCAAACGTGAATCTCTCAAAACTCAAAAACGGGCATGTCAGCGCCATTCGCTTTTCCACCTTACAGGCACTGTGCGAGGCGCTGCACTGTCAGCCGGGCGATATTATGGAATACGAATTTGACGAATGAGAAAAGGGCGGAATTAACCGCCCTTTGTTTATTGCATCTGTGCGTTTTCGAATTTGGTCTTGACAGTGTCAATCTTCGTTTGCTCGACCTGCTCAGTCGGGTACCAGCCCTTTTGCTGCATCTTCTGATAGATGTCGTCCTGCATCGCAAGCGAGCTGTTGAGCGCGCTTCTGAAGGTCTGATGAATACCGCTGCCGGCACTTTCGATGGTGCCGTGCATATAGAGGTCGCACGCGCCTTTTTCAAGCAGGAGCATATCCTGCATTAAGTCTCTGTCGTTCATTTTTTTCTCCTTAGTTTAATTCGTTCATAAAACTGTTAAAGATTTGCTGATGGGTTTTCTGCATATTCTGTACCGTGTTTTTGAGTTCGCCGTCCTGCAGATTTGAGGCAACCTCCGTGCACTTCGTCTGGAAATACTGCTCGTGTCCGAGCGCATCCTCGACATAGATGAGTTCCTTTGATGTCATGATATATCACCTCCGCATTCATATTTTTATCTGAAATGCGTTGATTATTCGGCATTTTTATGTTATATTATTTTTGGTATATTTTATCTATTTTGTATAAAAAGAGGATAGTATCGTATGTGGAAAGAAATTTATGAAAAGAAATTAATGAGCGTGGAGGAGGCGATTCGGCTCATCCAAGACGGCGACAAGGTGGTCGTCGGTTTCGGCTGCGGCGAGCCGTTCGGCATTGAAAATGCGCTTGTCGAGCATTATGAGGAGTATCACGATGTCACGATTATCAATATGCTCACCCTCGGCAATTCTCCATGGTGCGAGCCGCGGATGAAGGGGCATTTCAAATTAAATTGCCTCTTCGCCTCGCAGTCAAACCGAGCCTCGATTTCGGACGGCACGAGCGAGTTTACGACCTCGCATTTCTATGAAATTCCCGAGATTATCCGCTCCTATATCTGCCCGCGCGTTGCGCTCGTGATGGTGTCGCCGCCCGATGAACACGGCTATGTTTCCTTCGGCACGACGGTCGACTACACGAAGGGCACGACCGACCACTGCGAGATTGTCATCGCTCAGGTCAATAAGAATATGCCCCGCACCTTCGGTAACAGTATTAAGCATGTACGCGATTTTACCTGCTTTGTCGAGATTGACGAGCCGCTCCCCGAGGTTAAGACGGTGAATATCTCCGACGTGGAGATGGAAATCGGCAGATACTGCGCGTCGCTGATTAAGGACGGCGACTGCCTCCAGCTTGGAATCGGCGGCATTCCGAACGCCGTGTGCGCCCAGCTTACGGATAAGAAGAATCTCGGACTGCACAGCGAGCTTGTCGGCGACGGCGTTGTCGATTTGCTTGAAAGCGGCGTTATCAATAATAAGGTCAAGACTGCCAACCGCGGCAGAACGGTGCTCGGCGCCGCCTTTGGCTCTAAGAAACTCAATGATTATATCAATAATAATCCCGCCGTCGAGATGCACCCGATTGACTATGTCAACAACCCGATTGAGATTGCGAAGAACGACAATATGGTCTCGATTAACTCCTGTATCCAGGTCGACCTGCTCGGACAGGTTGTCAGCGATACCATCGGTCTGTCGCAGTTTTCCGCCGTTGGCGGTCAGGTTGACTTTGTCCGCGGCGCCACGATGAGTAAGGGCGGCAGGTCGATTATCGCCATGCCTTCCACTGCCAAGAAGGGGATGGTCAGCCGCATTGTCCCGCTGATTACCGAGGGCAGTGCCGTTACGACCCCGCGAAACGACGTGAACTACGTTGTCACCGAGTACGGTATTGCGCAGCTCAAGGGTAAGACGCTCAAGGAGCGCGCCAAGGCGCTGATTATGATTGCCCATCCGCGTTTCAGACCGCATCTGATTCTCGAGTATAAGCGCCGCTTCAACGAGGAACCCTTCACCGATGAGGAAATGAATGGATTTACCACCGCGCTGAAGGAAAAGCTCAGGGACGACCGCGAAATGCTGCTCGAACACCACGAGGCGGCGAAGGAACGGCGCAAGGAAACACGGGACAAAATCAAGGAGAATATCACCGAACACCTTCCGCGCAGGAAGCAAGATTGACTTGATTTTATTGCTTTTTTATGATAATATATAAAGGTAAATATACTTTTAGAAAAACATTGGTCTATTATTTGGAGGAATTTATGTCTATCAGTAGTGAAACCCATTTTGGTATCGCACGAAAAATCGTCAGCAATATGACGGCGGAAAGCTGGGAGACCATCCCGCACGCAGTGATGAACTATGAGCCGGATGTTACCGAGTTTATGAAGGA
>SVOG01000058.1 GCA_015066525.1 Oscillospiraceae bacterium
AGAGGCGAAGCCGATTACCGTATCATTGCAGTTGAGCCTGCCTCCTGTCCGAGCTTCACGCGCGGCAAGTTTGCGTACGACTTTGCAGATACGGGTATGGTATGTCCACTTGCGAAGATGTACACCCTCGGTTCCGATTTCATTCCGTCGGCAAACCACGCAGGCGGTCTGAGATACCACGGTATGAGCCCCGTGCTCTCGCAGCTTTATGATGACGGTCTGATGGAGGCAGTCTCTGTCGAGCAGACGAAAGTATTTGAGGCAGCTGAGCAGTTTGCAAGAGTGGAAGGCATTCTTCCCGCCCCCGAAAGCTCACACGCAATCCGCGTTGCGATTGATGAGGCGATGAAGTGCAAGGAGACTGGCGAGGAGAAAACGATCGTCTTTGGCTTGACAGGAACGGGATACTTTGATATGGTGGCGTATGAGAAATTCCACGAGGGCAAGATGGAGGATTATATCCCCACCGATGAGGAACTCGCTCAATACGCAGCAAAACTCCCGAAGGTAGACTAATGAAACAGTATTTCAGAAATGTTCTGATAGTGACGCTCTCGGTGGTGCTGATTTTCAGCACCACCTTTGGCGTCTGTACGGCAAGTGCAAAAGATAAAGTTTCCGACGAAGAATATATCGAATCCCTCCTTGATGAAATGACGCTTAAAGAAAAGATTGCCCAGATGCTCTTCGTCTACGTTCCCAAAGAGGACGCGAAGAAAAAGCAGAAGAAGCACCAGTACGGCGGTTATCTTCTCTTTGCCGATAACTTCAAAAAGAGTAACCCTGATAAGATTTCAACCAAAATCGGCGGCTGGCAGAAGGTCAGTAAGATTTCGATGCTCATCGGCGTTGACGAGGAGGGCGGTACGGTAGTGCGCGTCTCGAAATTCAAGCAGTTTCGCTCAAAACCGTATAAATCTCCACGCAAGCTTGCAAAGCTCGGCGGTTACAAACTTATTAAAGAGGATGCTTCAAATAAGTCCAATACACTGAAAAAGCTCGGAATTAATACCAATCTTGCTCCCGTGGCCGACGTGACCTATTCGAGCAGGGATTTTATGTATCAGCGTACCTTCTCCAATAATGCAAAAAAGACGGCGAAGTATATCCATACCGTCGTTCCGATGATGAATAAGCGCCGTGTTGTCGGCACATTAAAACATTTCCCGGGTTATGGCGGAAACGGCGATACCCATAAGAAAATAATTGTCGACAAGCGTAAGTTGCGCACCTTTAAGTCGCGCGACCTTCTTCCGTTTGAGCAGGGAATTAAGGACGGCGTTCCGATGATTATGGTAAATCATAATATCGTAAACGCTTTTGATAAAAAGCATCCCGCCTCAATGTCGAAGAAGGTGCATCAATACCTGCGTGAGGATATGAAATTCGACGGCATTATCATCACCGACGGTCTTGGTATGAAGGGGGTCGTGAATAAATACGGCAGTAACGAGGAGGTTGCCGTACGTGCGGTAAAAGCAGGAAATGATATGCTCTGTACACCATATGGCGTTACTTCTGTAAACGCGATTTATCAGGCAGTAAAGGATGGTGAAATCTCCGAGAAACGCATTAATGCCTCTGTCAGACGCATCCTCAGAGTTAAACTGAAATACGGAATTATCAAGAAATAAAAATCTATCCCCCGAGATTTCTCTCGGGGGATTCTTTATAGCCCGAAGCTTACTGTCAGCGCTTCATTTACTTTTCCCATATCCGTGCCGTCAAGCGTGCCCATTTTCTCTCTGAGCCGTCTTTTGTCAATCGTTCTGACCTGCTCGAGCAATACAACACTGTCCTTGGCAAGCCCACAGTCCTTTGCATCCACCTCAATATGCGTCGGCAGATTGTTCTTATCCTGACGCGAGGTAATGGCGGCTGCTATGACAGTGGGTGAAAACTTATTGCCCACATCGTTTTGCACAATCAGTACGGGTCTTACGCCGCCCTGCTCGGAGCCGACGACGGGACTTAAGTCGGCATAGAATATATCACCGCGTTTAACATACATTTTTATCACCCTAAAAATAATCTCATTTATATTTTTGCCTCATTATTGTTTTTTTAATCATCCTTTTACATTATATTCCGAGATTATTTTGGTTGATTTTATTAAATTTGGATAAAAAATATAACTTACTTATTTACATATAATATCTTATTAATTATACTATGATTTATGAATATTACAAAAGAGAATTGCTTTATCGAAAAATATATTAAATTGACATCTGACTTGCTCAATGACGAGTTGGTGCAGTCTATGAAAAAATACCGGCATCACGGGGATATCAGCACGCATTATCACAGCGTGTATGTGTCCTATAATGTGCTCAAGGCGTGCGAAAGACTGGGGGCCAAAAACGAGCGTGAGATTGTCCGGGCTGCACTTCTTCACGACTTTTATCTCTATGAGTGGTACACTGAAAAGCATGACGAAAACCATATTTTTTACCACCCTAAGGAATCGGTGAAAAATATTGAGGCGCATTTCGGTAGGCTCAGCGACCTGCAGCGTAATATGATACTCTCGCATATGTTCCCGACGGCAAAGGTGATGCCTCGGTATCTCGGCTCGTGGATTCTTACACTCACCGATAAGCGTTGCGCAACGAATGATTATCTGAAGCTGTCAGCGCGTTTCGGGGAAGTTTACAACGAGATTATCAGGAGGGCAGAAGGTTGATTCATACAATTTGTGCTTACTTTTTTACATTTGTTTTATACAGCGTTGCAGGTTGGGCGATGGAAACGCTGCTGTTTCTTGTCAGGGATAAAAAGGTGGTCAAACGCGGCTTTTTGTTCGGTCCTGTCTGTCCGATTTACGGCTGCGGCGCGGTACTGTGCACGGCGGTACTCTATGGCAGGGTAAACAATATTTTTCTCGTATTTCTATTCGGACTTTTGCTCTGCGGAACGCTCGAATACCTGACGCATTTTCTTCTGGAAAAGCTGTTCCACGCTATGTGGTGGGATTATTCTTCAAGACGATTTAATATAAAAGGCAGGGTATATCTTAACGGATTATTGATATTCGGGCTTGGCTCAGTGCTGATTGTCAAAGTGCTGCAGCCGCTTGTTTTTCATCTGATAGATATGATTGAGCAGAATGTTTTGTATGTTCTGTGCTTTATACTGTACTCTCTGTTTTTGATTGACCTTGTCGGAACGGTGTCCGACCTCAAGGGCGTGTTTGAATCCATCAAGCATATTCAGAATCTGATGATTACTGGCACGCAGAAGGGCGTTGATTTAACGCGTGAGCAGGTGCAGGAGCTGAACGTCAGGGCACTCGAGAATGAAACCATTGCCAGGACCATCCATCATTTGCAAAGTGAAAACAAGCTCGTTGGTCGAATCAAGACGGTGTTTCCGAATTTTCAGATGGAAAAGTACAAATACATCTGGGATATCATTATGGATAAGCCGATTGAGGAAAATGCCCGCAAGGATATTAAGCTCTACGGCACGGCGGAAAGTATTCCCGGCGAGGACGAAAAGGCGTAAAGCGCCTTTTCATTTTATATCTTGATTTATATCTTTGACATTTCTTTATTATTGCTTTATCCTATATTTGATTGAAAATGGTTTACTGTACACAGGAGGGATGATATGTACACGGTTCTTGTCTGCGATGACGATATCGCAATCTGTAATTCCATCAGAATCTATCTCGAGCAGGAGGGCTATCAGGTGCTTACTGCCTCAAACGGCAGGGAAGCGCTCGATGTGATTGAGCAAAACGAGCTTCATTGCCTCATCCTCGATATTATGATGCCCGAACTGGACGGTATTTCCGCCACGCTGAAAATCCGCGAGAAATATAATTTTCCGATTATTATGCTCTCGGCAAAGAGCGAGGACACCGACAAGATAGCGGGACTTTCCTTCGGTGCGGACGATTATGTGACGAAACCGTTTAACCCGCTCGAACTGATGGCGCGTGTAAAAAGTCAGATTCGCCGCTATTCAACCCTCGGCTCGATGGAGATTACGAAGGACCAGCTCGTTACGGGCGGACTTGTGCTTGATACAAAGAAAAAGCAGGTCACCGTTGACGGCGAACCCGTCCATCTTACTGCGCGGGAATATAAGATTCTCGAATATCTGATGCAGAATATGAACAGCGTTTTATCCTCCTCCCAAATCTATGAAGCCGTATGGCAGGAAGCGTCCTTCGGTATCGAAAAAACGGTGACGGTGCATATCCGCAATATCCGTGAAAAAATCGAAATTAACCCCAAGGAGCCCAAGTATATTAAGGTGGTGTATGGTCTTGGCTACAAAGTCGAAAAACTATAGCATTATTGTTAAAATCATTCTGATTCTTTTGTCCGTCTCGTTGTTTGCAGGGTCTGTCTGCTGCGCGGAAAGGGTAGTGTCGACTGCAATTGCATACGATGTAGGATTCGAGGATTTTAACGGCAAATCTCTTAATAGGGAAGTTGGACAGTCCGTTCAGATCAATACGCTGGTATTCCGCGATATTGCCTATATGGATAACGGTATCTTTTTTGAAAATGCGGATGCAATCCGTAAAGAATTATCATCAAAACGCGACGATTTTGTAAACGCAGCTCTCTCCGCATATAAATCGAGCCGCTCGGAGTATGACCGTGCCGTTCGTTATGACGAGGAGGAGTTCGGCGAGTTCTTTACTTATGATTATCTCATAGAGTATCATTCGAATGAATACTATTTTGATTTCACTATCCCTGTCTATGAAAGCGACGGGATTGATTTCGGTACCACTTCCGATGAGGATGCCGAGGCAAAATTCAATACCATTTTTGATGAGTTTATTAATACAAATAATTTTTCCAATTATGTCTATGACCTCTATCCTTCAGAAGCAACTGACGACCTCTGTTTTGTTGTTAAAGACACAAAGCATCATCTGACCTTTTCCAATGTTGATGATTTTGACGAGAAGATTTTGAAGGAACGCGAGTTTGCATTCGTAGTGAAAAACGGTAATGCTGTTTACTGCAACGGCTTCAATCCGATTTTTGAGGATGAGTCAAACACGTTTCGCAAAGATTTAGAATACTATGCCTATGTTGAGACGGATAATACCTGCTATAACGGCTATACCGCAGCCATTGATTCAGCAAATAAATGCCGCGATATCAATCTCCTTTCGAACACTATCGCCGCAGGGGTAATGGCGCTGTTGTCTCTTGTTTTTGCCGTGATTATTTTTGCGATTTGCGGCAAGAAAGACAAGAATGGCAAGATAAAACGTGCTTTTATTGATAAATTGCCCACGGATTTACATCTTGCGCTCACCGTCGGGGTGCAAATAGGACTTGGTTTTCTCTTTGCTTTTGTTTACGATACAATACTGAATTTCGCTTACCCGTTTGAACGGTATCTCTATTTTGCCGTTTACGGTATCGCGGCGCTGATGTGGGCGCTCCTGATTGAATTTTTGACCTCGTTTATCCGCGTGTGCAGGAGTGAAAAGAAGCTGTATCAGAACACGCTTCTCTATTTAATCATTAAATATATCATGATAAAACCCTGCGGATTTCTGTTCAGGAATCTGAAATCTCTCTTCGCGTATCAGCCTGCGAATTTCAAAAAATCGCTGCGCGCTTTTATCATCGGTTACGGATTTTTGAATGCACTCTTTTTATTCTTGTTTTTCCTCCTCTGCGTTGTGATCAATGCGCCCGGCGGTGCCGGTTTCCTTTTCCTGCTCAGCGTTGGTATCAATATCGCCCTGTTTGTCTTTATCGTGCGGTATATTAAAACGCTGGATACGATTATCACGGCAGCACATTTCAGACAGCCGCCGCAGGTGGATTATAATAAACTGCCAAATAGTCTTAAGACGCTCGTCAACTCACTGAATTATACACGTACCGAGCTTCAGAATGCTGTCGATAAGGCGGTGCGTGATGAGAGGATGAGAACGGAGCTTATCACCAATGTTTCCCATGACCTCAAAACTCCGCTGACCTCGATTATTACCTATGTCGACCTGCTCAAAAACTGCGATATAGAAAACGAGGATGCAAAGGAATACATCGCCGTCCTCGACGAGAAGGGCAGCCGTCTGAAAAGGCTGATTGACGACCTGATTGAAGCGTCCAAGATTACCAGCGGCGTTATCAATGTGGAGTCAATTAACCTCAATCTGTGCGAACTTGCGACCCAGGCGGTCGTCGAGCATCAGCAGGAATTTGCCGACAACGGTTTAACCCTTGTTTTTAAGGGTGATGAGAAGAATATCGGCGCCTTTGCTGACGGCAAAAAGACCTATCGCATTATTGAGAATCTTATCTCCAATGCGCGTAAGTATTCTCTGCGCGGCACACGCGTTTATGCCGATGTCTACGAGACGCAGAATTTCAGCATCTTCGAGATTAAGAATACTTCGGCTGAACCGCTGAATATTTCACCTGATGAACTTAAACAGCGCTTTGTCCGCGGAGATAAGTCACGCGCGAATGAGGGCAACGGACTTGGTCTTTCGATTGCCGAAGAGCTCTGCAAGGCACAGGGCGGTCATCTGAATATCACCATAGACGGTGATTTATTTAAGGCGCAGGTCATGCTGCCGAAAACGAAATAAACCTTTACTTGATAACTCCTTTATGTTACAATTATTTCAGTAATATAAAGGAGTTAATTTAATGAACAGAATTGCCGCATTTGAGAAGGTTTCCTTCGAACAGTTTGAGAAGGATTGGATGAAGAATTTTCCCGAAACGGAGAATGTACGCAAGATATACGACAGCATTAAACTCCCCGAGAGAGCGACAACAGGCTCAGCGGGTTATGATTTCTATGCGCCCGCTGAGATTACTGTGGAGAAGGGTAAGTCCACCCTTATTCCGTCGGGTATCCGTTCGCGTATCGAGGACGGATGGGTGCTCTGCATCTTCCCGCGCTCGGGTCTTGGGTTCAAGCACAGAATGCAGCTCGACAACACCGTCGGCATTATCGACGCCGATTATTATAATTCCTCAAATGAAGGGCATATTATGGTGAAACTTTCCTGCGATGCACACGACGACGGACACTGCGTCACCGTAAACGGCGGCGAAGGCTTTGCCCAGGGCATCTTTATGCCCTTCGGTATTACGACTGACGACAGCGCAGACGGTATCCGAGACGGCGGTTTCGGCTCCACAACGAAGAGGTAAATGATGAAAAAGACGGTTTCTGTTTTTCTCTCAGTGCTGCTGGTTTTTCTGGGTATCTGTATTCCTGCGTATGCTGAGGAAAACATCTATCAGAATAACGCTATTGAGCATGCAATTGTCCACGACCCGTCCATTTTTCGCGATAAGGACGGCAAGTACTATGTTGTCGGCTCCCACTTTGCGATGGGCGAGTCAGAAGACTTAATTCATTGGAAAGATGACGGTTATACTTACGATAACGACTATCTCACGGCTGACGGCAAAGGCTGGAAAGAGGTCCTCAGTGAGCCTCTTGAATGGACCTCGCGCTATCAGCTCGCCGTTCCCGAAAAGTATCA
This sequence comes from Oscillospiraceae bacterium, assembly GCA_015066525.1. Classification (GTDB taxonomy): domain Bacteria; phylum Bacillota; class Clostridia; order Oscillospirales; family Acutalibacteraceae; genus Eubacterium_R. The sequence goes on from SVOG01000058.1 coordinate 7,493, forward strand.
TCCCGACGCACTCGAGTATAACGACTGGGCGCACGATATTATCTATAACGAGACGATGGGAAAATATTGTCTCTACGGCGCGGTATCCGTATGGGGCGCAACTTCATCAGCAATCTGGCTCTGCGTTTCTGATAATGTGAAGGGTCCCTATGAGTATGTGGATACCTTTATTTACAGCGGTATTACCAATCCCAAACTTGAGCATATTAACAATGTGAATAATAATATCCTTGATGAGGACGGAAGTATTCACGAGGACCCCGTCATCAAAGCACTTTCTTACCGGTATACCAATATCCCCGAACTCATCGACAAGGGCTATATTAACGGCGATATGCTGGATATTACGGGAAATTACCGCCCCTACAAGTGGTTTAATTTCTACGGCGCATATTACTGCTGGGGAGAGGATGCTTTCCCGAATTGCATTGACCCGACCGTCTTTACCGATAAGGATGGCGAAATGTGGCTCGTTTACGGCTCTTACAGTGGCGGCTGCTTCTTGCAGAAACTCAATAATGAAACGGGTCTTCCCGATTATGACTATATGAAGGCACATAAGAAGGACGGCTACGATATCTACTACGGTAAGCGCCTGTCCAATACAAATGACGGCACGGAAGGAACGGGCGAAGGTCCCTACATTGTCTATGACAGCGTAAGTGATTATTACTATTTCTTCCTCACCTATGGCGGACTTGCCGGTGACGGCGGCTATAACATCCGCGAATACCGCAGCAAGACTCCGGACGGTCCGTATCTTGATAAAATGGGAAACGCTGCGACCGATTATCAGAATACAGGACTGAAACTTGATGCAAATTATCAGTTCGAATGCCAGAAAACGGTGAATCTTTCGGGCGGTCACTCGTCGTGTCTGCTTGATACGGACGGCTCCCTCTATCAGGTCTATCACTCGCGCTATTCCGCCGATAACGGCATCGGTTTTAATACAAAGGTGCATAAAATGGCACGCACCAAGGACGGCTGGGTCGTGATGCTGCCCTACGAGTACCAGGGCGAGAAGATTACCGCGGTTAATGCAGACGATATCCCGGGCACATATCAATTCATTGATAGTACAAATATGACCCACCGTAAGGAGAGCGGCAGCTCTGAGTGGGAGAGCATTACCGTGCCGACGCAGTACATTTCGCTGAAGGCGGACGGTACCATCACCGGAGCGCGTGACTACGCCTGCACAACTACAAATGCGCGTGTGTCCTCCAAGGCAGTCAGCGGTACCTGGAAACTGACTGATGGCGGTGCTTATGCGCAGTTTAAGCTCGGCAGCGTTACTTATGACGGCGTATTTACAAAACAGAAGGACGAGAGTGCCGCAGGCAGGGAAGTGATTGTGTTCACTGCCGCGGGAACGGATAATTCGACCATCTGGGGCGCGCAGCATACGGAGCATATATTCGATACACCGGCGATCAAGAAGGCGACTTTCTCGTCGGACGGCAAGACTTATACGGCGTGTTCGCTCTGCGGCGCGGAGCAACCCGACACGGCAACAAAGATTCCTAAGGCAAAGAATGTCAAACTGTCCGCGACCTCCTATGTCTATTCGGGTCAATACTTCAAGCCTTCTGTTAAACTGACCGACAGTAATGGCGCGGTAATTTCTGCAAACTCTTATACTGTCGCATACAGCAACAATAAAAATGTCGGCACTGCTACGGTGAAAGTCACCCTGAAAGGCAATTACGCCGGCACGAAAACGCTGCACTTTACAGTAAAACCGAAAGGCACCTCGATTAGTAAACTCACCGCCGCGAAGAAGAGCTTTAAGGTAACGGTGAAAAAGAATGTAACGCAGACTACGGGCTACCAGTTGCAGTATGCTCTGGATAAGAATTTCAAAAAAAGCGTTAAGTCCGTTACCTTCAGCAACAAGACGACTGTGGGAGCAGTGAAAGGACTGAAAGCAAAGAAAAAGTACTTCGTCCGTGTCAGAACTTATAAGACAGTCGGCGGTAAAAAGATTTATTCCGACTGGTCCAAAGTAAAAAGTGTTAGGACTAAGAAATAAAGGGCGTTTTGCCCTTTATTTTTATTGAATAATTTATATATTAGTGCTATAATACTAAACTGGTGATATTTATGACTGATACAGAAAAGCGAATTTTGGATTTGCGTGCGACATTAAAGTACCATTCCGACAGGTACTATAATGATGACGCACCCGAGATTGAAGACTACGAGTATGATATGATGATGCGTGAACTCAAAGCGCTTGAGGAGGCACATCCCGAGTATGACGCACCCGACTCGCCGACGAAACGTGTCGGCGGCAAAGCTGACAACAGTTTCGAGAGTGTTGCCCATACCGTGCGTATGGAGAGCTTGCAGGACGCGTTTTCTAAGGACGAGATATTCGATTTTGATAAACGCGTGCGCGACACCGTCAGTGCGCCGCGTTATGTTGTCGAGCCGAAGATTGACGGGCTCTCGGTCAGCCTCGAGTATACAAACGGTGTCTTTACGCGCGGTTCTACGCGCGGCGACGGCGATACCGGCGAGGACGTCAGCGGCAATCTCCGCGTGATTCACAATATCCCCCTGAAACTGAAGAAGGATATTCCGTATATCGAGGTGCGCGGCGAGGTCTATATGCCGAAGAAGAGTTTTGAACGCGTTGTCGACCGTCAGCAGATTGCGGGTGAAAAACCGTTTAAGAATCCGCGAAACGCTGCCGCAGGCTCGCTTAGACAGAAGGACTCCAAGGTGACCGCTACGCGCGGACTTGATATCTTTGTGTTTAACGTGCAGCAGGTGGAGGGCGTCGAACTCACCTCGCATAAACAGAGCCTCGATTTTCTTAAAGAACTCGGCTTTCATACGATTCCGTTTTATCAGCGCGTGGATTCGATTGAGGATGCCATTGACAATGTGGAACTGATTGGCGAAAAGAGGGGCGAACTCGAATTTGATATTGACGGCGCGGTCATTAAAGTGGATGATTTTTCCGACCGTGAGCAGCTCGGCTCGACTGCGAAATTTCCGAAATGGGCAGTCGCGTTCAAGTACCCGCCCGAGGAAAAGCAGACAAAACTTGTTGATATCGAAATAGCAGTCGGCAGAACGGGCGTTATTACGCCTACCGCGGTGCTCGAGCCCGTCCATCTTGCGGGCACGACCGTATCGCGTGCGACGCTCCATAACCAGGATTTTATTAAAGAGAAGAACGTCAATATCGGCGACACGGTTACCGTCAGAAAAGCGGGCGACATTATCCCCGAGGTGCTTTGCGTGAATGAGAAGGCGAGCGACGGCTATTTCCGCCTGCCCGAAACCTGTCCCTCCTGCGGCGAGAAAACCGTGCGGGAGGAGGGCGAAGCCGCCATTCGCTGCATCAATCCCGAATGTCCTGCCCAGCTTCTCAGAAATCTGATTCATTTCTGCTCGCGCGACGCGATGGATATTGAGGGTCTCGGTCCTTCGATTATCGAAACCTTTGTGAACGAAGGAATGATTCGCAAAACGACGGATATCTACCGCCTTGATAAAAATGAAATTGCCAAACTCGAGGGCTTTAAGGAAACGAGTGCGAATAATATCGTCACCTCTGTCGAAAATTCCAAGGACAACGACCTGGGCAAACTGATTTTTGCTCTCGGTATCCGCCATATCGGTGCGAAGGCGGCAAAGCTCCTCAGCGACAGTCTTAAGGATATCGACGGCATTATGAATGCCACAGTCGAGGATATTCTTGAGATTGAGGGCTTCGGTCAGATTATGGCGGAGTCCGTTGTGGACTTTTTCTCGAAACAGGGAAGCAGGGAACTTGTCGATGAACTTAAATCTCTCGGCGTGAATACGCAGTCTAAGACGGTAATTACCGATACCCGATTTGAGGGAATGACCTTTGTATTGACCGGCACGCTACCGCATTATAAGCGCAGCGAAGCGGCGAAGATTATTGAAGGCTTCGGCGGCAAGACTTCATCGAGTGTTTCGAAAAAGACGACCTATGTCCTCTCTGGTGAGGCATCGGGTTCTAAACTCCACAAGGCAAATGCCCTCGGTATTCCCGTCATTGGCGAAGCAGAATTTGAGGAAATGATTAAAGAATGAGAAAATTCAGAAGAAAACAAAAGATAACAAGGCTTATCCGAAATGTTATCGTGATTGCCACAGCCATCCTGCTCTTCTTCCTCATCGGATTTGAAGGCGCGATATACGACAGCGGCGCTCACGCCCTCGCGCTCGGACTGCATTATGCCGGCGAGGTGCTCGTCGTTGTATCCCTTGCGCTTGTGCTGTATTACAGTTCCAAGTACGCGAAATCCGATACATTTCTGACAAATGTGGAATATGAACTCTCCGATTGCGGTTATTACTGCTCGAAGCGAACGGAAAGCAGCGTCGATGCGATGTGCCGTGCCATTCGGGATGATTTAATTGAAAACGCATATTCCGTCAGTGAAAATCTCGAATTGACAGAACTCGACTTTGCTCTTCGCGCTACCAAGAGAAACGAGTTTATGTACGTCGTCACCACGAACGCACTCGACAAGAACGACATTATTGCCCACCTCGACAGTGTGGTATATGACCTGACAGCCACGCTGATGCGCCGCGCAGGAAACGCCGTTCTCGTGTTTGTCTGTGACAAAGCGTATGATGAGGCTATCGCGCTCTCTAAGTCGATAACCGTGATGGGCAGGAAGGATAAACTGAGGATTGCCCTTGCGATTGCGGAAGTCTCTACGGGTCGCGTCTATTTCCTCGGAAATAATCCGACAAAGACGCAGCAGATGGTCGCAGAGTATGTAATGAAGACCGAACTCCCGATTGCGGATTCGCTCAAAGGTGAGCGCCTGCCGTACCAGGACGCACTCGAAGAACATATGAAAGATTTTGACTTAAACGAATACAGAAAAGGTACATTCTTTTTACATTAAGGAGACAGTATGACACCTGCAGAAAAGTATATTGAAAGCATTAAGAATAAGAAGGTCGCCTTTGTCGGTATGGGTGTTGCGAATACGCCCTGTGCACAATTCCTGCTCAGACACGGTATTGAAGTCTGGGCTTGCGACAAGCGTGACCGTGATTATATCGGCAAGGAAACCTGCGATAAACTCGAATCTATGGGCGTTCATTTTTCTCTCGGTGAGAATTATCTCGATATTCTCCCCGAGATGGATATCGTATTTCGCTCACATGGTATTCTCCCGTTCCAGAATCCGTGGATTGGCGAGTGTATTAAAAGGGGACAGAAGGTCACAACCGAGATGGAAGTGTTCTTTGAGTATTGCCCTTCGAAGATTTTTGCCGTTACCGGCTCAAACGGTAAGACAACCACGACGACCCTGATTGCCAGGATGCTTGAGAAAGCGGGGAACCGCGTATTTCTCGGCGGCAATATCGGCAAGGCGCTGATGCCTGAACTTGACAATATTACCGAAAAAGACATCGCCGTCGTGGAACTCTCGTCCTTCCAGCTTCTGACGATGGGCAATCTTGTGAAGAAACCCGACGTGGCTGTTGTAACTAATATTGAATGCACCCATCAGGACCATCATATTTCGCTTGATGAGTACGTGGACGCAAAACGCAATATTCTGATTTATCAGGACGCTTCTGCCCGCACGGTGCTCAATGCCGACTGTGATTATTCCATCGGCGGCACGGTGTACCACGATATGCGCTACGATGTGCGCGGCGTGCTCTCTGAGTTTTCGATTCAGCATCCCGTCTCGCGCGGCGCCTATATGGAGCCCGAAAGCGGTGATATTTATTATGTGGACGGCGACGGAAAAACGCTGGTGATGAACCGCCGGGATATTATCATCCCCGGCGACCATAATATTGAGAATTACTGCACGGCAATCTCCGCCGTGTGGGGCTATGTCGGTGTGGATACGATACAGGAGATTGCACGGACCTTCGGCGGCGTTGAGCACCGTATTGAGTTTGTGCGTGAGTATAAGGGCGTGCGGTATTATAACGATTCCATCGCGACCTCGCCTTCTCGCGTTATCAGCGGGCTAAAAGCGTTTGGTACGCGCATTATCGTCATTATGGGCGGCTCGGATAAGGGCAACGATATGAGCGAAATGGTACCGTATGTCCTGAAATATGTAAAACTCCTTGTCTTAAACGGTGCAACAGCGGAGAAGATTTATGACTCTATCGTAAAACACCCCGATTATGACGGTCAGACAGAGATTATCCGCACCGCCACGATGCAGGAAGCACTCATGATTGCGAAGGAAAATGCGAAGAGCGGCGATATTGTATCGCTCTGCCCTGCATGCCCCGCATTCGACCAATTTAAGACCTTTGAGTACAGAGGCAGAGAATTTAAGCGACTTGTAAATGAATTTGAGGATTGAAATGAACACGGAAGAATTATTATATAAACTTACCTCTGCGATTGGCGTCAGCGGTGCCGAGGACGGCATACAACAAACATTGAAAGAATTACTCGCCGATTACGGTACTGTCGAGGTTGATAGTATGAATAATGTTTTTTGCACCTTCGGCGAAGGCTATCACTTTATGCTCGACGCGCATATTGACGAAATCGGGCTGATTGTCAAGGATATTACCGACGACGGATTTATTAAGATTGATAAATGCGGCGGCGTCGATAACCGTATGCTCCTTGCCAGCGAGGTCAGCATCTGGGGCACGGAAGAAGTAAGGGGCGTTATTTCAACCCTTCCGCCTCACTTAAAGAAGGATGATGAAGGCAAATCGCCCAAGTTTGACGAGGTTGCGATTGACGTTGGTCTGACGAAAGCTCAGGCTGAAAAATGTATCCATAAGGGTGACCGTGTGACCTTTAAGCGTAATTTTACAAAATTGCTCGGCAATCAGATTTCAGCCTCCGTTCTTGATGACAGAAGCGGCTGCGCTGCCATTATTCTTGCGCTCGATATGCTACGCGATGCGCCTTGCAAGGTGACTGCAATGTTTTCCTCACAGGAGGAAGTAGGCGGCAGGGGCGCTGCCGTCGGTCCGTACGATAAACAGGTGGACGAAGCAATCGCGATTGACGTGTCGTTTGCGTATACTCCGATGGCTAAGAAGAGTGATTGCGGCGAAATCGGCAAGGGTCCTATGATTGGCTACTCTCCGATACTCGACAGAGAGATGACGGCAAAGCTTGCCGATGTTGCCAATGAAGAGCATATCCCGTATCAGACAGAAGTAATGGGCGGCGGTCACACCGGTACGAATGCTGACGATATTACTCTGATTCAGAGCGGCATCAGGACCGCTCTTGTCTCCATACCCGAAAAATATATGCACTCCCCGATTGAGGTAGTGGACACCGGGGATGTCGAAAACACGGCGAAACTTCTCGCTGCATATATCAAGAAGAGAGCGGGTGAAATCAATGCTTAAAGATTTGTGTTTACTAAACGGCACCTCGGGCGACGAGAGCGCCGTCAGAGCGTATATTATTGAACAGATAAAGGATTATTGCGATTACAAAGTGGACGCTCTCGGCTCAATTATCGCCTTGAAGAAAGGCAGAAAAACGCCGAAAAAGTCCGTTTGCTTTAATGCGCATATGGACGAGGTCGGCTTCATTGTCACAGGCGTGACGGAGGAAGGCTATTTACGTTTTTCCACCGTCGGCGGCATTGACCCGTCCGTCTGTCTCGACAGAGTAGTTTCCATCGGTAAGAACGGCGTAAAGGGCGTCATAGGCGATAAAGCCGCGCACCAGCTCGAAAAAGAAGAGGAAGAGAAAATTCCGAAATTTGAAAAACTCTTTATTGATATCGGCGCGACGGATAAAGCGCAAGCGCTTTCTGCCGTCTGCCTCGGTGATTTTGCGTACTTCGTCAGCGACTATTACAAATTCGGTGATGGATTTTTGAAGGCGAAGGCACTCGACGACCGCTTCGGCTGTATGCTGATGATTGAACTGATACAGAGTGATTTGGAATATGATACTACCTTCTGCTTCAATACGCAGGAGGAAGTTGGACTGCGCGGTGCCAAATGCACCTCATACGCAGTGCAGAGCGATATTTCCGTCATCCTCGAAGCAACGACTGCTGCCGATTTTGACGGTGTCAGCGGCTGCGAGAGAGTGTGCCTTTTGAAGAGCGGCCCCGTTATTTCCTTTATGGACAGGCGCACGATTTACGATAAAGCGCTCTATCAGCTTGCAATGGATACCGCTGAGGAAAACGGAATACCTGTACAGACTAAGACCGCGATAGCGGGCGGCAATGATGCCGGCGCGATTCAGACGAGCGGAAGGGGAAGCCGTGTGCTTGCTATTTCGCTTCCGTGCCGCTATATTCATTCCGGCGCAAGCGTCTGCGCTCTTGACGATATTGACAATACCCGAAAACTTCTGAACTTATTACTGTCGCGACTATATGATTGAACGAATAAAAAATGAAACTGAATTTGACGCGTGGACAAAGCGCGATATATTTTCCGTGCGGATTCTTTCCATACTGAAATCCTATGGCTGCAAGTATCAGTTTGCCACCTATTTTAAGCAGACGGTGGACGGAGAACTGACCGCTATTCTGTCAAAACTCGACGGTGACTTTACGCTGAGTATGACAGAGAATGCCGATATGGACGAGCTTGTGCATTTCTTCTGTGTGACGGGATATACCTCGATTACTTGCTCGGATGCCTTTCAACTCGGCTCGCGCTATGACGAGGGTGTGACGATGCACTGCGACACAAAGAAGGAATATAAACTCATCGGCGTGGAACTGGACGAGTACCCGAAACTGATGGACTTATTTAACTTCGTGGATTATAATTTGCAGGATTTTAAGAGCTGGTACGTGGACATCAGCCACCGCGTCCGCCACGGCACGGCAAAAGCGTATACGCTGAATATGGACGGCGAAATCATTGCATCGGGTATTTTATCCGCTATTTTTGAGGACGGTGCGATACTGACAGCCGTGCGGAGTGAGCCTGAATTTCGCGGGATGGGATACGGTTCTGCGCTCGTATCCGCCATCTGCGGCGATGTGCGCGGTAGAGTACATATTATGCGCGACGAAGGTATGCACGAAAACTTTTACCGCAGGCTCGGTTTTATTGATGACGGAAAATGGAGAATTTACAGATGACACCTTTTTTCAATATAGATAAAAGAATAGAAACCACCTCTGCAAAGGCGCTTGACCTCTGCCGTGATAAGTTTCGCGAGATTGATGAAATTACCGAATATAATCAACTTAAAGTGCAAAAAGCCTTTATTGATAACGGTATTTCTGAAACGCATTTTGTTTCCTCTACGGGTTATGGCTACGGCGACCGAGGACGCGAAACGCTCGACAAGGTTTGGGCACAGGTGCTTTGCGCCGAAGACGCGCTGGTCAGACATAATTTCGTCTGCGGCACGCATACGCTCGCAACGGCGCTGTTCGGCGTCCTGCGACCGGGCGACCGGATGCTTTGCATAACGGGAACGCCGTATGATACCATTCACGGTGTCATCGGTATCACGGGCGAGGGTATGGGCTCGCTGAAGGATTACGGCATCCTTTACAGTGAGGTACCGCTCAAGGATGACCGACCCGATAAAGAGGCGATTAAAAACGCCGTTAATACCGATACGACCTTGGTCTATATTCAGCGCAGCCGCGGCTATGAACTCCGTCCGTCTCTGACAGTGCGGGATATCGGAGAACTTGTACAGATTGTTAAAGAAAAGAATCCCCGTGTTATCGTTATGGTTGATAACTGCTACGGAGAGTTTGTGGAAAAGCGCGAGCCGCTTGAGGTCGGTGCTGATTTGATTGCCGGCTCGATGATTAAGAATGCAGGCGGCGGCATTGCCACGACGGGTGGATATATCGCGGGCAGACACGATTTGGTGGAGAAGTGTTCCTACCGTCTGACAACTCCCGGTCTCGGCAAGGAGGTCGGCGCGACGCTTGGTATGAATCGTGAACTTTATATGGGACTGTTCTATGCGCCGCATACTGTTGGTGAGGCGCTGAAAAGCGCGGTTTATATCTCGGCGTTATTCTCCCTCTTCGGCTACGATGTGACGCCGCGGTATGATGAGAAGAGAGCCGATATTGTGCAGTCTCTCGGACTCGAAAACGAGGAGAGCCTTGTGGCATTTTGCCAGGGTATACAGAGCGGAAGCCCGATTGACAGTTTTGTTCTACCGGAGCCGTGGGATATGCCCGGTTATGACAGTAAGGTCGTTATGGCTGCAGGAGCCTTCACGCTCGGTTCTTCGATTGAACTTTCTGCCGATGCCCCCATCCGAGAGCCGTATTATGCCTGGATACAGGGCGGACTGAATTTTCATTCCGCAAAGATTTGCGCCAAACTCGCAGCGCAGCAAATGCTTGATAAAGGATTGTTAAAAGATGGAGTATAATTTCAAAGGGATTACCCCCGAGGCAATAGAACTCTTGTGTCTTAACCGATTCAATGATTCTAAGCCTTTTTATGAAGAACATAAGGAAGAATTAAAACAGGGCATAACCGTACCGATGCGCCAGATGGTGCTCGACCTTTCGGATTTGCTCTATGATATAGATGACAGAATGTATCTTGACCCGGTACGTGCCGTGTCGAGAATCCACCGCGATACCCGCGGTAACCGCTCAAAGATTAAATACCGTGAGAATATGTGGACCTTCTTCAGACGTTATAAGAAGGATTACCCTGAAGCTCCGTTCTACTATTTCGAGTTCTACCCGAATTCATTTGGCTACGGGCTCGTTTTCTGGACCTGGCGCGCAGCGAATTTTCGTGTCCTTCACGAGATGATTATGGAACAGCCGAAGCGCTTTTTGGAAGCCGTGAAGGCGTGTGCAGATGCCGGCTTTTCCTTTTCGTGTCGGGATTTTTATAAAAAAGAAGTTTATCCCGACGCACCCGAGGAGTTGAAACCCTTTCTTCTGGCGAAGAATATGGCGTTTTCCTATAACTGCTTTGACCTTGAAAGGATGAATACCCCCGCGTTAATTGACGAGATGAAACTCGCTTTTGACATCGCGCGTCCGATGTATGAATTTATGATTGAAGCGCATGAGAGAATGATGCGCGATGGCTTGATTAAACCTGAAAGTTAAGGTGATTTAATGTTGCAGCTTGCGCTCGGGCGAGCAGGCTATGGCAAAACCGAATATGTGTTTTCTGCGATTAAATCGCTCGTGGATAGCGGAAGGGACGATATCCTGCTCCTGATTCCGGAGCAGTTTTCCTTCGTGTCCGAGCGCAGACTTCTTGAGGACCTTGGCGAGGACAGAGTGAACTGCGTCAAGAGTCTTTCTTTCTCGCGCCTCGGAGTTGAAATCAGTTCGCAGTACGGCGGTGACGAACTGCCCGTTCTGACAAAGGGAGCGCGTGCCGTGATGATGAAGCGCGCTATCGAGATGGTGCAGGATAATCTGAAACTCTTTAACCGCAATATCACCTCCAATTCGTTTATCACAAGTGTGCTGAAAATCTACGACGAGATGAAATCCTGCCGCGTGTCGGTCGATGATATTCTCGACGCGGCTGACAGTACCGATAAGGAGATTCTCTCTTATAAACTCCGTGACATCGCCCTGATTATCGGAGCCTATGACGCGCTGATTGACGGCGTATACTATGATAGCGAAAACGAATTGACGCGTCTTTATCACAAGTTGCTGAAACTCGATTATTTCAAGGGAAAGACCGTCTTTATTGACGGCTTTTCGGGTTTTGTAGCGCAGGAGTATAAGATTATCGAGGTCATCATTAAACAAGCGGAGAGGGTGTACATCACCTTTTGCACAGACTCGTTTAACAATACGGACAAATACGACCTCTTTTCCTATGTAAACCGTAATATTCAGATTCTGCGGGGCGTGTGCGAAAAAGCGGGAGCGGTTTTCGCCGAACCTGTGATGTTAACGAAAAATCACCGTTCCCAAAACGAGGAACTCAGAGCGGTAGAAAACGCGGCGTTTTCCAATATCTTTGATGCGATTGACGCAATTCCCCAAAATATTTCACTCTACGCCGCGAAGAATATCACCGATGAGTGCGACAATGCCGCACTCAATATATCCAAACTCCTCCGAAAGGGTTGGCGCGCCTCGGATATTACCGTGATATGTCGCGACCTCGAGCGGTATCAGAAGGAATTACAGTTTGCTTTTTCGAAGTTCAATATCCCGTATTTTAACGACGAACGCCAGGACATTTCCTCGCAGCCGCTGATGATGCTTGTCAATTTCCTGCTGCGTTCGGTCATCTATTCCTATAAGAGCGAGGATATCTTTTCTCTTCTTAAGACAGGACTGACCGCGCTTGATAGCGACAGTGTCAATCTCCTCGAGAACTACGCCTATGTCTGGAATATTAACGGCAGCGACTGGAAGGATGAGTTCTGCGAGAGCCCGAAGGGATTTGTCGAAAACCTCAGTGACAATGACCGAAAAATGCTGGATACGCTCAATCAGAGCCGTGAATACATTATCGACATACTCGAAAAATTCAAAAAACGCACCCGCAAAGCAAACTGCCTTAATATCAGTAAGGCGGTGTATTATGCCATCAGCGATTTTAAGGCGGATGAAAAACTAAAGGAACTTGCTATATCCCTCGATGAAAGCGGTAAGTCCGCCCTCGCCGATGAGCAAGGCAGAATCTGGGATTTACTGATGGTAATCCTCGACAAATTAGCCGTGACGGGCGAGGACAAGCCGATTACGCTGAAAGAGTATTATAAACTTTTCCATCTGATGATTATGAGTGAGGACCTCGGCACCATCCCGACCGGTCTTGATAATGTCCAGATAGGCTCCGCCGACCGCATTCGATGCGATAATCCGCGCGCCGTATTCATTCTCGGCGCGAACGAGGGCGAATTCCCTCAGGCGGTCACTTCGGCAGGACTTCTGAGTGAAAATGACCGTATTACACTCATTCAAAATGACTTCAAACTCTATTCCTATGGCGAGACGCTGAACGCCCAGGAAAAATATTTTGCCTATATGGCGATGGCGTGTGCGCGCGAAAAACTCTATATTTCCTTTCGAGACGGTGGCAATTACGCGAGTGAGTCGGAAATTGTGCGTTGTGTTCGCGCGCTGTTTCCTAAGCTCGAAGTTGAGAGTCTCAGCGATGACATCACGCTCGAGCGTATTGAAAGCAAGGATAATGCCTTTGAAATTCTCGCCTCTTCGTATTGTGAAAATAGCGAGATGATGCGCTCTCTTGAGGCATATTTCGCTACCCAGGACGGTTATCGTGCGCGCCTTGACGCAGTGAAACGACTGACGAAGAATGGTGATATCACGATTGATGATACCGTACTTGCAACAAAACTCTTTAAGAAGAATATGTATCTCTCCGCGTCGCGCATTGAGGACTATTTTAACTGCTCGTTCCGTTATTTCTGCAAGTTCGGACTTGGTGCGCGTCCGCTGATGAAAGCGGAGATGGACCCGATGCAGACGGGTACCGTTATCCACTATGTCCTCGAGCAGATTATTAAGGAGAAAGGCAGCAGAGGACTTTGCGCCCTCACGGATGACGAAATTGCCCTTTGCGTGAACCTTCACCTTGAGGATTATTTGAAGAATAAGATGGGCGATTTTGAGAAATTTACGCCGCGGTTTAAGTATCAGTTTATGCGCCTTTCCAAGATGCTGACAACGGTGGTACTACGCTTGCGTGAGGAATTCTCGGCGTCCGATTTTGAGGCGAGAGCATTTGAGCTGACCATTGGTGACGGCAGCGGCGGTGAGGAAGTGAAATCCGCGACTATTCCGCTTTCTGACGGTGGCAGTGTTGAGATTAAGGGCGCCGTCGACCGCGTGGATGTCTATGAGGAAAACGGCAAACAATATGTGCGCGTCGTTGACTACAAGTCGGGAAATAAACAGTTCTCGCTTTCCGATGTCCTGTACGGACTTAATCTTCAGATGTTTATTTATCTTTTTACTCTTGCACAAAGCGATAGCGCGTATGCCGGTATTTCAAGCGGTGTTCTCTATATGCACTCCGCACGTCCTGTGATGAGCCTTGAAAGAAACACGGACGAAAAGGGGATTCAGTCGAAGGAAAACCAAATATTTAAGATGAAAGGCGTTGTGCTCAATGACGAAGAGAATGACATCGCTATACATATGGAGCACGAGCTGAAAGGCAAGTACATTCCCGTTAAGAATACGAAGGATGGCATTGCCGGCAATATCGTGACGCTGGAAGAACTCGGCGCGATTTCCAATAAGATTAACGCCTTGATTGCCGAAATGGGTGCGAATCTCCACGCGGGTAAGATTTCTCAAAATCCCGTGAACGGCAAGAACCATGATAAAACCTGTGATTTCTGTGATTATCGCGCCGTGTGCCTGAATCGCAAGGAAGTTACGTCACGCGAAATTACGGAATACGATAATGATGAAACTCTCCATATTCTGAAAGGCGGTGATGTGAATGCCTGAGTGGACCCCGGGACAACAGAATGCCATTAATGCCACAGGCTGCAACATCCTTGTATCCGCTGCCGCCGGCTCGGGTAAGACCGCCGTCTTGACCCAGCGCGTTATCCGTATCATTACGGATGAACATAATCCCGTGGATATTGACAGGTTGCTGATTGTGACCTTTACTAACGCCGCTGCGGCAGAAATGCGCGGCAGAATATCAAAGGCGCTTTCCGAACTTTCTGTCAGAGAACCGAATAATACAAATATCCTGCGCCAGATTTCACTGCTGCCATCTGCAAAAATCTGCACGATTGATGCGTTTTGTATCAGTCTTGTACGCGAAAATTTCTTCAAGCTCGATATTGCCCAGGACTTTAAGATTCTCGATAACGCCGAGCAAAAGCTTATTGAGGACACGGCGATTAACGATATTATTGAAGAGCATTATAAGACGGACAGCGAGTCTTTTAAGGCACTTGTGGAACTCCTGTGTTCGACGAAGAACGACCGAGATTTGGTTGAGGCAGTGAAGCGTATCACCTCTTATATATCAGCGCAGCCGTTTCCCGAAAACTGGCTCTCCATGTGTTGTGAGCAGTATAATCCCGACGTGAAAGTAGAGGATAGTTATTTTGGCAGATACGTCTTTCAGGAGGTGAGGGACTCTGCTGAAACTGCTCTCAATATGGTGGATACTGCGAAGGACTTGCTTGCCCGTGACGATGAACTTTATGATAAGTATGCCTCTATGCTTGAAAAGGACGAAGATATCTTTACAGCGTTACTTCGCTCAGCCGGTGATTGGGATAATCTGAAAACCAACTCCGAGAGCATTAAGTTTTCTTCAATGCCGTTTAAGAGGGGGTATACAAGCCCTGTTAAAGAACAACTTGCCGGTATCCGCGACGCGTATAAGGATATAATTAAAAGTGACATCCTGCCGCTTTTGGCGTCGGATACTAATGAAATACAGGCGGATAATGAATATCTCTACCCGATTATCAGAACGCTTTGCGAGGTAGTGACGGAGTACTCCGAAAGGATGCTCGACATCAAGCATGAAATGAATGCTTATTCTTTTTCCGATGTGGAGCGTTTTGCGATTGAACTGCTGTTTTATCTTGATGAAAACGGTGCAATCGCGCGTACCGACCTTGCGCGAGAGTTTGAGGACAGCTTCAGCGAGATACTCGTTGACGAGTACCAGGATACGAACGCTGCGCAGGACACACTTTTTGAAATGCTGTCAAACGGGCATAACCGCTTTATGGTTGGTGATGTGAAGCAGAGCATTTACCGCTTTCGTCTCGCGATGCCCGAAATATTTAACCGCAAGAAGGATGAATTTGCCCCCTATGATGCTGCATCCGATGCGTGCAGTCAGAAGATTATTCTTGATAGGAATTTTCGCTCGAAAAAGGGCATCTGCGAATTTACGAATTTCCTTTTTTCGCATCTGATGAGCCGTAAAATCGGCGAACTTGATTACGAGAAAGACGATTATCTGAACTACGGCGCCAAATATGAGGAGAGCGGTATTCCGTCGGCGCAGCTCTGCCTGATTGAAACGCCAGAAGGGGAGGATGCTGATGAATACGAGGCGCGCCAGGCGGCTCAGTTGATTCTCTCAAAGGTAAAATCGGGCGAACTGGTGAAGGAGGGCGAAATATACCGAAAAATTCAGTTTTCCGATTTTGCCGTCCTGTTTCGTTCGGCAAAGAAGCGTATGCCTGTATGGGCGAAGGTTTTTGCTGAATATCATATTCCGACGACGTCGAATAACCGTATCAATCTATTTGACAATAACGAGGTGGCGATTCTTTTATCGCTCCTTCGTACGGTGGATAACCCCTCGCGTGATGTGCCGCTTCTTGCGACATTGATGTCCGTGTTCTACGGCTATACTGCTGAGCAGATTGCGGCGGCGAAGATAAAACAGCGCGGACTGAATCTCTATACAAGTATTACGGCGGACGGGGAGGTTTTTCACCGATTCCTTGACGATATGGAACTGTACCGCAGCTATGCGACCTCGATGAGTGTGGAAAATTTCATTCGTCGCATCGTGAACGATACTTCCTATTTGTCGCTGATTTCCGCAATGGGAGACGGCGAGCAGAGGCGTCTCAATGTGATGAAATTCATTGAGCTTGCCTCCGTCTTTGACAAGGGCGAAAATGTCGGTCTGACGGCGTTTATCCGATTTATAGATAATATCATTCAAAACGGCGTCGATGTTGACAGCGCTGAGCTTGTTCACACGGGAGCGAGTAGCGTACAGTTGATGTCCGTGCATCAATCGAAGGGATTGGAATTTCCCGTTTGCATCCTCGCATCGTCCTCACATAAATACAATACCGAGGATTTGCGCGATTTGGTACAACTGAATAATACCTGCGGCATCGGACTGAAGGTCAATAATGAAAGTGGGCTTTACCGTTATAATTCCATGCAGTACTCCTGCGTGAAAAATATCAATGCCGACGCGTCGATGAGTGAGAACCTCCGCGTGCTCTATGTCGCGATTACGCGTGCGAAAGAGCAGTTTATCACCTTTGCGTCTTATAAAGATATTGCTTCAAAGGTGAATAAACTCGCAGCAAAACTTGCGGGAGGCAGAATATACCCGAGTACCGTAAAACACCTTCAGTCGGACGGCGACATGATTCTTCTTTGCGCCCTGATGCACAGGGATGCAGCAAAACTGCGCGCATTAACGGAGATTGACGTACCCGTGGACAGCGTCTTCGATTTCGATATGAAAATTTCGTTCGGCAGTGATATTATCGCCACGGAGCATGCTGAAACCGAGGCAGTTTTGCCGAATGAGGAACTTGTAAAGGCAATCGGTGATAAACTGAGTTTTACTTACGAGCGCAGCGAACTGTCGCGTATCTCCTCTAAACGCAGCGCGTCCGAGCTTGACGAGAGGGACAGCGGCTTTAAGTTCTTTGCAAAGACGAAACCCGCATTCCTCGACGCCGAGGGAATGACGGCGACGGAGAAGGGTAGCGCGATGCACGCCTTTATGCAGTATGCTGATTTTGCCAAAGCAAGCAGCGATATTGAATCGGAGGTGGCACGCCTTCTGAACCGTGCATTCATCACGCCGCAGCAGGCAGACGTGCTCGACCGCGATAAATTGCACGCCTTCTTTAAGAGCGACATCGCCTCGCGTATGCTGCGCTCACCGCGAGTATACCGTGAGTACAAACTGACTTCGCTTGTTCCTGCGTGCGAATTGGAGGATACGACGCTTTCCGACGGCATTCTCGTTCAGGGAATTGCGGACTGTATTTTTGAGGAAGACGGCGCGCTCGTGCTCGTCGACTATAAGACGGATTTCGTCAAATCCTCTGACGAACTCCTCGATCTTTATAAGAAACAGCTCGCTTTTTATAAATCTGCTGCTGAAAAAGCGCTTAAAATGCCTGTAAAACAGTCACTTTTATATTCGTTTACGCTCGGGTGCGAATGTGTTTACAAATAATTTCAAAAAACACTTGCATTTTACAAATTCATTTGTTATAATGTTTTGCGTTACAAGAAATCTCGCAAACTAAGAGAGGTGAAAGCAATGAAAGACGGAATTCATCCTAAGTATGAAACATGTACAGTAAGATGCGCCTGCGGTGCTACCTATGAGACAAAGAGCACGAAGGGCGATATGAGAGTTGATATTTGTTCGAAGTGCCACCCGTTCTTCACCGGTAAGCAGAAGCTCGTTGATACAGGCGGACGTGTAGACAGATTCAACAAGAGATTTGCTAAAAAAGCGTAATCAACTAACAAATGGCAACAGAGCAAATCTGTTGCCATCTTTTTTATTGCTATGGAAGAGTATAAGACTGTCGAATTCGCCGCCGATGATTTCTTTATTGAGAAGAAATCGCGTTTTATCGGCTATGTCCGACCGGTAAAAACACAGGAAGAGGCGGTGGAATTCATTAATGAGATTAAATCAAAACACTGGGACGCGACGCATAATGTCTATGCCTATGTCCTCAGAGAGAATAATATACAGCGCTATTCCGATGACGGTGAGCCGGGCGGCACTGCCGGCATGCCCGTCCTCGATGTGATTCTCAAGGAAGGCGTGACCGATGTCTGCGTAGTTGCTACGCGTTATTTCGGCGGTACATTGCTCGGCGCAGGCGGTCTCGTGAGGGCGTATTCCCACACCTCCAAGATTGCACTTGACGCAGGGCATATCATCACAATGGCAGAATGTGATATTCTTGAGTGCGCCGTGGATTACAGTTTCTATGAGCGTGTGAATAACCTGATTGAGGATTTCGGCGCAAACGTCGTCAATACGGAATTTTCTGACAGCGTGCGTATCACTGCCTCGGTAAAATCCGATAAGGCGGCTGAACTCGGCGCAAAACTCGTCGACATCAGTGCGGGCAAATACGCGTTTCAAAAAATCGGCTCAAAATTTGATAAAATATAAGAGGTGTCGCTGACACCTCATTTTTATACTTCGATGATTTCTGCCGCGTGTTCGGTATATGGAATCAGTTTTTTCATTATATCCGCCGTTCTGACCTTCATATAGCAGTTATAGGTTCCGTCCGTGCAGCCGTAATCGTCTGAGAGTAACACTTCCTTGTCGATAACGATACGTACCTCCTTTGCTGTATCGAGCAGCAGACTGAATACGGTCGTCGCGCCGACATCGGTGTCCATCATCTCCTTGAGCAGTTCACTCGGCGCAAAGGAAACACGCGACACACCGAGCGCAGCCCCAAAATTTTTGGTAACAAACGGTTTGTCGCCGGGGGTTACGAAGAGATAGAATTTCGTTTTCTGTCGGTTGCAGAGAAAGAGTGTTTTTACTACCTTGCAGCCGAGCTTTTTATCAATATCAATGCAATCCTCCATCGTTACGGCGTCTCCCGTGTCGACCCGTTCAAAGGGGATATGGAGTTCACTGAGCGTCGCGTATACTTTTTCCTGCAATTTTGTTTGATACTCCGTCGGCGGAGTTTTGATGATTTCACTGACATACATCTGATTCACCAAGCACTTTCGTTACCGTTATAACATTGATTTCAGGATGATTAAAGAGACGGAAGGGAAATTCTGCATTTCCGAGTCCGCGGCTGACAATGAGCATCGGTCGCTCTCCGTGACTGCCTCTTGCGTATTTCGGAAAGAGACCCTGCCCCGGGGAGTAGACCGGTCCGATGAATGGCAGAATGAACTGTCCGCCGTGCGCGTGACCCGAAAGTTGCAGGTCAAAATCGTACTGATTGTAACCCATTTCCTTTATCATCTCGAAATTCTCGGGAAAATGCGAGAGTACGATTTTATAGCCGCTGAGAGCAGAGAATTTACCGAATAAAGATGACATATCTTTATACGCAAAAGTGCCTTTCCTGCGTGCCCTGTAATCTTCAAAGGATGCCTGGTTTTCATCGAGACCGAGTAGGTTTAAGGTCGTGCCGTTAATTGCAACCGATTTTATCTCATCGAGAAGGACGCAAAATCCGATGTTTTCGAGATCCTCCATCAGGTCGGCAAAATAGGGGAGCCGTCTCTCGTGATTTCCGGTAATATAGTATACGGGGGCGATGGTAAGCAGCTCTTTTCCGAATGCCATCATTTTTTCGTAGTTCTTGCCGTGGTCATTAATGTAGTCGCCCGTGATGACGATGATGTCGGGATGCTGCTCGCGCGTCTTATTAAGCGCTTTTTGAAACGGCTTGGAGTGCAGGTCCGACAACTGCACGATTTTCATTTTTTCTTTTATTTCCTTACTTTGCAGCCGATAGCGAGTAATGTCGATTGTATTGTTTTGAAAATAGAGAAATACAGCTATCAGCACAATCACGATAACGAGTAAAATTATCCAAAATGTTTTCATTTTTACACCTCGTACATATATAATAAAATAAATTATAAAATAATTCAATAATAATAAAGGAATTATTTGTTAATTTGAGTAAATAATACTGACAATAGCCAAATTACTGCATAAAGAGGTGAACTTTTACGGACAATATTCGCAAGATTACTGAGGAAAATGAAAAGTTAATACTCTCTTCCCGTGCGACGCTTGCCTGCAACTCGCGGGGCAGAAGCAGAAACGAGGACGAGTGTGATATCCGTACCTGCTTCCAGCGCGACCGCGACCGTATTATTCACTCGCAGTCATTCAGACGTCTGAAACATAAGACGCAGGTATTTCTCGCTCCGTCGGGCGACCATTATCGCACCCGACTGACGCACACCCTCGAGGTGGCGCAGATAGCGCGCACGATTGCAAGAGCCCTGCAACTGAATGAGGATTTAACCGAAGCTATTGCGCTCGGCCACGACCTCGGTCATACACCTTTTGGTCACGCGGGCGAGAGAGCACTCGACGAGCTTTCCCCCTGTGGCTTTAAGCATTATGAGCAGAGCGTACGTGTCGTCGAATATCTCGAAAAAGAGGGCAGGGGGTTAAACCTTACCGATGAGGTGAAAAACGGTATCCTTTGCCACACGAAAGGCGAGGATGCTTATACACTCGAAGGGCAAATCATCCGTATTGCTGACCGCATCGCCTATATTAATCACGATATTGACGACGCCATTCGCGCCGGTGTTATGATGGAAGAAAACATTCCGCTTGAGCTGAGAATGAAGCTCGGTATGAGCAAAGGCGAACGGATTAATGCAATGGTGCTCAACGTGATTGAAAACAGCCGCGAGGGCGACAAAATCCGTATGAGCGATGAATTTTTCCAATATTTTAATGAACTGCATGAGTTTATGTTTACCGCCGTTTACCGTAATCCTGTTTGCAAGAGCGAGGAGGTCAAGGCGATTGACATGATTCATAAACTCTATCACTATTATAACGCAAATCGGGACAAGCTACCCGCCGATTATATTCATATTGCTGAGCGTGACGGATATGAGCGCGCCGTGTGTGACTACATAGCGGGTATGAGTGATAACTATTCCGTCAAGGTATTTCATCAGCTGTTTGTACCGAAATTCTGGATTGAATAGAAATCTGTGCAAAGACTATGAGAGGAGGTTGAAATATGGCTTTGAACGACAGTTTTCTTAATGATTTGAAAATGCGCACCGATATTAATGACGTCATTTCGACCTACGTGACTCTCAAGCGCAGGGGCAGGACATATGTCGGACTTTGTCCGTTTCATAATGAAAAAACACCTTCCTTTACCGTCTACCCCGAAACGCAGTCGTTTTACTGTTTCGGCTGCGGCGCCGGCGGCGATGCGGTCGGCTTTATCCGCAAGATTGAAAACCTTGACTATATCGACGCCGTAAAACTACTCGCCGGCAGGGCGGGTCTCCAGATGCCCGAGGACGGCTATGACGACTCAATGGCGCGCCACCGCAAGAATATACTTGCCATTAATCGCGAAACCGCTCGCTTCTTTCACTCGTATATGATGAGTGAGGAAGGTAAGGTGGGTCTTGATTATTTCTTAAACCGCGGTCTCAGTCGCAAGACGATTACAAAATTCGGACTCGGATTTGCACCTAACTCCTGGGACGCACTGCTGAAACATCTGAAATCCAAGGGGTTCAGTATCTCCGATATGGAAGCGGCGGGCGTGATTAAACGCGGCAATAAAGGTTACTATGATATTTTCAGAAATCGTGTGATGACACCGATTATCGATGTGCGCGGCAATGTGATTGCCTTCGGCGGCAGAGTGCTCGACGATTCAAAACCGAAGTACATCAATACAGGCGATACGCTTGTTTATAAGAAAACGAATGAGCTTTTCGCGCTGAATCTTGCCAAGGACAGTGGTGAGGAATCGCTGATTCTTTGCGAAGGCTATATGGATGTTATCGCGATGCACCAGGTAGGATTTACGAACGCCGTTGCGGGCTGCGGAACCGCCCTGACAAATGAGCAGGTAAAATTGATTTCCCGCTATGCCGGTGAAGTGATTCTCGCTTACGATGCCGACGAGGCAGGACAGAAGGCGCTGAACAAGGCGATTTTGCTCTTTAATCATACTGATGTCAAGGTGCGCATTCCCGCACTACGAGGCGGCAAGGACCCTGATGAAATTATCAAGAATCTCGGCAGAGAAACCTTTGCTGCAATGCTGGAGGGCGCCTCGAATGAGATTGAGTTTGAAATTGTGAGTGCCCGCAATCAGTACAATATTGCCACCACGCAGGGCAAGATTGATTTCCTGAATGACTGTATTAAGATTCTTAGTAACGTATCCCCGATTGAGCAGGATTTATATGTATCCCGACTGTCCGAGGAACTCGGTGTTGATAAAAACAGTATTAGACTCCAGCTTGATTCTTATGCGCGACGCAATGCACGGCGAACGCGAAAGCGCGAACTGAGCAAAGCAATTTCGGATTCTATCTCAAAGAATCATAAAGAGAGCGTGCAAAATGCTGCCTCCACACGCAAATTGAGAGCGGAGGACAGGATGCTTGGACTTTTGATGCTCCATCGCTCTTTAATAAAATATACGGATACCTTTGATAGCCAAACATTGAATCCGGGTTTTCACAAGAAGATTTATGATTTGGTTTGCGAGCGTATTCGTCTCAATCAGGATATTGACCTCATTCATTTCAGCGATATATTGAGCGATAATGAGATGGGACGCCTCTCAGGTATTATGGCGCGTGCCGCCGATAGTTCCAACCCTGACGCGGAATTTAAGGACTGTATGCAAATCGTCGGTGAAGAATTCACCAAGGCGGAGAAGAAAAAGACAGATATGAAACATATCAGCGATGATGAATTCAGAAAACTGTTTCAATGATGTACATAACAGAGGAGAATAAATATATGGAAAAGAATTCAAACAATACACCTATGACCCCGGATGAGAAGAAGAATGCTGCGTTTAAGAAGCTTGTTGAAAAAGGCAAGGCTTCCGGTCATCTGACCGCGCAGGAAATCGATAATCTCATTGTCGAGCTCGACCTTGATGTCGACGAACTTGAGAAATTGAATGAGCAGATTGATGCTGCAAACATCAATATTATCGACGACTTCTCCGCGGAAACGCTCGACGGTATCACGCTCGAAGTTGACCTTCCCAAGGAAACGGACGCTGCCGAGACCATCGCCGTTAATGATAACGCTGCGATGGATGACCCGGTTAAGGTGTATCTGAAGGAAATCGGTCGCATTCCGCTTCTCACTGCCGAGGAGGAAATTGAACTTGCGATAAAAATTGCCGACGACGATGAGTATGCAAAGAAGAGACTTGCCGAGGCAAACCTCAGACTTGTTGTCAGTATTGCAAAGCGTTATGTCGGCAGAGGTATGCAGTTCCTTGACCTCATTCAGGAGGGTAACCTCGGTCTGATTAAAGCGGTGGACAAGTTTGATTATACCAAGGGCTTTAAGTTCTCCACCTATGCAACATGGTGGATTCGCCAGGCGATTACCCGTGCGATTGCGGACCAGGCAAGAACAATTCGTATTCCCGTGCATATGGTCGAGACGATTAATAAGGTCAAGAAAGCAAAGTCACAGCTCCTTCATGTGAACGGTCACGAGCCGACACCCGAGGAGATTGCGGAATATCTCGAAATGCCCGTTGATAAGGTGCGCGAGATTCTTCGGGTAGCACAGGACCCCGTATCTCTTGAAACCCCCATCGGCGAAGAGGAAGATTCGCATCTCGGCGACTTTATCCCCGATGATGATGCACTTGCTCCGGCTGACGCGGCGTCCATGAGCCTGCTCAAGGAGCAACTTGCAGAAGTGCTTAAGACGCTGACACCCCGTGAGGAGAAGGTGCTCTCTCTTCGATTCGGTCTCGAGGACGGAAACCCGAAGACGCTCGAAGAAGTCGGCAAGGAGTTTAATGTTACCCGTGAGCGTATCCGCCAGATTGAGGCAAAGGCGCTGCGTAAACTCCGTCATCCGAGCAGAAGCAAGAAATTAAAGGACTTTTTGGACTAATGGAACAGAAGAAAATTGACAGAATTAACGAACTTGCCCGTAAGTCAAAGACCCCCGAGGGATTGACGAAGGAAGAAAAGGCAGAGCAGGCTAATCTCCGCCTTGAATATATCAATTCGTATAAGGCGAGCTTAATCAGCCAGCTTGAAAACACCTATATTGTGGACGAAAAGGGCAATAAGAGAAAGTTAGAGAGAAAAGATGCCGAAACTAATCATCATTGAAGGACTTGACGGCAGCGGAAAGTCAACACAGACAGCGCTGCTTGAAGAACACCTTCATCAAAATGGCGTAGATTATAAGAAAATTAAACTTCCTGATTACGAATCCCCGTCGAGCACCCTTGTGAATATGTATCTCGGCGGAGAGTTCGGACGTTCAGCCGATGACGTAAATGCTTACGCGGCGGGTGCATTTTATGCGGTGGACCGCTTCGCTTCATACAAGTTGAAGTGGAAGGACGCCTATGAAAACGGTACTCTTATTCTTGCCGACCGCTACGCAACTTCTAATTCCATTTATCAGATGGAAAAGCTTGATGAGAGCGAGTGGGATGCTTACCTCGACTGGAGCGAAGATTTTGAGTACAATAAAATCGGAATTCCGCGCCCTGATTTGGTCATTTATCTCGATGTACCTGTCGAGATATCCCAGCAATTGATGACGAGCCGCTATGACGGCGACGAAGAGATGAAGGATGTCCACGAGGCGAATGTCAGATTTTTGCAAAACTGCCGCAAGTCAGCACTCTATACAGCAAAAAAACAGAATTGGTGCGTCATTGACTGCACCGAAAACGGCACTTTACTCCCGATTGAAACCATACATCAAGCGATATGCGATATCGTGGATAAGGAGCTTTTGAATGCTTGAATTTAAGACGACGGAGCTGTCCGATAAGGAATGGGTGAATTCTTGTCTGAAACACGCGAACAGTATGAACTGTGAGTATACCTTTGGCAATATGTACATATGGTGCGAAGCATATAATACCGAAATCGCGCATTACAAGGACTTTCTCATCTGCCGATGGGGAACAGCTCCGAATATTGCATACTCCGTGCCGCTCGGCGAAGGCGATTTTACCGACGCGGTAAATCATATTATTGAGGATGCTAAATCTCAGGGCGCTGTTCCGCGTATTTACGGCGTGACGGCGGGGTATCAGGTGATGCTCCAGGAGGCGTTTTTCGGAAAATTCACCTATGAATATGACGAAGGCAATAATGATTACATCTATCTCGTGGAAAAAATGACGACGCTTTCGGGCAAGAAATACCACGGCAAGCGTAATCATATTACAAATTTCAAGAAGAATCATCCCGACTGGACGTTCGAAGTGATAACGAGTGATAATATTCCCGAGTGTATCGCAACGCATCAGCGCTGGATTGATGAAAAGGGCGAAGAGGATGAGGACTTAATCGAAGAGTTCAATGCTGTTAAAAAGGCTTTTGACTGTTACGACGAACTCGGTTGGCGCGGCGGTCTCATCAGAACGGGCGGCGAAGTAGTCGCCTATTGTATGGGTGAGGCGCAGCAAAACGGAAAGTGTTTCGTCACCCATTTTGAAAAAGCATCCGCTGATATGCAGGGCGCATTTCCGATTATTAACCAGGAATTTACGAAGAATTGCCTGCAGGATTTTACGTATGTAAACAGAGAAGAGGACTTAGGTATTGAGGGCCTGCGCCGCGCGAAGCAGTCCTATTATCCTGAAATTTTACTTGAAAAATCTATGGCGGTGTATCATGATTAAGTATGCCGAGAACCGCGAGCATATTATTTCACTCTGGGCGGAGGCTTTCGGAGACAGCAGGGAAGATATTTTGTTTTTTAACGATAATGTCAAGGACGCCAAGTGCCTGATGTATTATTTCGGTGACAGACCTGCTTCGATGATGTATCTTGTACCCTGTATGATAGACGGCTGTGAATTTCAGTATATTTACGCTGCCTGCACGGCTAAGGTATATGAAGGACGCGGCTTTATGACCGACCTGATTCGTTACTGTCTTGACAGCGGGATTCGGGTGTGTCTCATCCCTGCGAGCGACAGCCTAATTGATTATTATTCAAAAAGAGAAATCAATCATCAAGTTCCCATTGATTCTCTCATATTTCATCAGATTCCCGCGATTGAGGAATATCTCTTTGAGGGTTATGATTTAACAATTCCAACAGCATTAAGGAGTAAGTAATGGTATACATATTTTTAGCAGACGGATTTGAAATTATTGAGGCGCTTGCACCGCTTGATATGATGACGCGCGCCGGTATTGAAGTAAAGACTGTCGGCGTAACGGGTAAAATTGTGACCGCATCTTGCGGTGTGCAGGTAACCAGCGACATTACGATTGACGAGTTCAATTTTTACGATGTGGAGGCGCTGATGCTGCCCGGCGGTATGCCCGGCACTACCAATCTTGAAGCGTCCTCCGCCGTACAAGAAGCGATTGATAACGCAGTGAATATTGATGTCCCCGTTTGCGCGATTTGTGCAGCACCTTCCGTCCTTGGACATAAGGGACTGCTTGTCGGCAGGGAAGCGACCTGCTTCCCCGGATTTGAAGAGGCGCTGGAAGGCGCAAACATTTCGGATAAGTATGTTGTGACTGACGGTAACTATATTACGGCACGCGGTGCCGGTGTTTGCGTTGACTTCGGTCTGGAAATCGTGAAGAAACTGAAGGGCGAAGAAGTCGCTGAGTCCGTAAGGAAACAGATACAATGTCCGTAAAATCAGAACTCAGACAGACACTGAAACTTCAGCGCGCCGCCGTTTCCGATAAACTGAGGAAGGATGCGGCGATTTATCACCGCATCACGAGTAGTGACGAGTATCAGAATGCAGAGTCCGTTCTGATTTATGCCAGCCTTGGCGACGAAATCGAGACGGATACCATTATCCGGCGTGCTCTCTCTGACGGCAAGTCGGTCGCCGTTCCGCTTTGTAAGGATAATAGCGGACATATGGATTTTTATCTCATTCATTCGCTTGATGAACTGAGAGAGGGTGCTTTTCACATTCGTGAGCCTGATACGAATCTTCATAAAAGACTTGAAGTTTTTGAAAAAACGATTATAATTGTACCCGGACTTGCGTTTGACCGAAATGGTTTTCGTCTCGGCTACGGCGGGGGATATTACGACAGATTTTTGTCCGATCACTCTCTTTGCAGCATCGGTTTGTGCTATGAAGAAATGTTGCAGGAAAAACTGCCCCGCGAAACTTATGATTTACCGGTGGATATTGTTATTACCGATGTTACCACACTTGAAATAAACGGAGGAAAATATGGACTTTAATCCCGAAAACAAGTCGAATACGAACGACATATATTTTTCTAATCACGACGCATCCCGCAGCAGAACAGCGCCGCGCGCCGCTGCTGCTTCGACTCGCAAGAAGAAAAAAAAGAGTTCCGGCGTCGGCTCGACCTATATGTTCTTTATCATCGTTATTGTCCTGTCGATGGTGGTATCCATCTATGCCATTCTCTGTATGAATGATATTCTTGCGATTACCAAGACGAAATCGTCCGTGACGGTTTCTTTTAATCAGCAGGTGGAGTCGAGCGACGAGGCGATTGATGCCTTTGCGGATAACGGACTGATTCAGTGCAAGAATTTCTGCAAACTCTTCATTAAACTCAGGGATAAGATGTTCAGTTCTAATAAACTCGGCGGTCCGTTTGATGCCGGCGTGTATTATCTCAACGGTAAGATGGGTCTTGAGGGTATGCTGATGACGCTCAAGGGCGACAATACTTCGGGAGAGACGGTAACGTTGACCTTCCCCGAAGGTTATTCCGTTCCTGAGATTATCAATAAGCTTTCGGAAAATGATGTCTGCGATAAGCAAGCGCTCATCTCCGTTATTCAGTCGACAGACTTTACGTATTCGATGGTCGCTGATTTGAAGGCGCAGGATTCCGTCCCGTATAGACTTGAGGGATTTCTTTTCCCCGATACCTATGAGTTTTATATCGACGAGAGCGCTTCCTCCACGATTAAGAAGTTCATCAAAAACGGAGAAGAAAAGTATACCGAGAAGTACAGAAAGAGAGCCAAGGAACTCGGGCTGACCGATTATCAGGTTATCACGATTGCCTCGATTATTCAGAAGGAAGCGGCGAATGATGAGCAGATGGCGACCATTTCTGCGGTTATCCATAACCGACTTGAGGATACGGTTAATTTCCCGACGCTCGGATGTCAGTCCACGGCGGATTATATTACTAATAAGGTAAAACCCGCGCTGACCTCCACATCCGCCCATACCGCTGATTATTATATGGCATATTATAATACGAATAACTCCTCCACCGTGGTCGGACTTCCCGCCGGCCCGATTTGTAATCCCGGACAGAAAGCGATTAATGCGGCGCTCTATCCCTCCAAGTCGGATGCCAAGTTCTTCTTCCACGATACGAAGGGTAAACTCTATACAGCAAAGACGTATTCCGAATTTAAGTCAAAGGTTGCACAGTATGCACCTTATCTGGAGACCTGATATGTGCAATCAAAACTTGGAATTATTATCACCCGCCGGTGATATGGAGCGCTTTAAGCTCGCGATGAAATTCGGCGCGGATGCGGCTTATCTCGGTGGAGAGATGTTCGGTATGCGCTCCAATCCGTCAAATTTCAAAGCGGATGAACTGAAAGCGGCAGTCGAACTTGCGCACGCGATGGGTAAGAAGGTATACCTTACCTGCAATACCTTACCGCGCAATAATGAACTGCCGGCGCTTCCGGATTATCTGAAATATGTTGCATCCATCGGCGTGGATGCGCTGATAATTGCCGATATGGGTGTGTTGTCCCTTGCAAAGAAATATGCGCCTGACACCGATATTCATATGTCGACCCAGGTCGGTATCGTAAATTACGAAGCCGCAAATGCCCTTTACGAACTCGGAGCGAAGCGTATTGTAACGGCGCGTGAACTTTCTCTTGATGAAATCCGTGAAATCCGCGATAAGACAAATTCCGACCTTGAAATCGAGGTCTTTGTCCATGGCGCTATGTGTATGTCATTCAGCGGAAGGTGCATTCTCTCCGACTATATGGTTGGCAGGGACGCAAACCGCGGCGACTGTGCGCAACCTTGCCGCTGGAAATACTCTCTCGTGGAAGAAACGCGTCCCGGTCAGTATTTCCCGATTAACGAGGATGAGAGCGGCACATATATCTTTAATTCAAAAGATTTATGTATGATTGACCATATCCCTGCGCTTGATAGAGCGGGCATCGACTCCTTCAAGATTGAGGGCAGGGCAAAGAGCGAGTATTACACCGCGATTGTCACCTACGCTTACCGTCACGCGATTGATGAGTATCTGAAAGGCGGCAGAAAGGCGGATTTTATCCCGTCGCAGTGGATTCTTGACGAGATGGAAAAGATGAGCCACCGCGAGTACACAGACGGTTTTAACTTTGGTCCGCTCAGGAACGGGCAGGTCATTGATTCGGGCGGATATATCCGCAACTGGGACGTCTGCGCGCTTTTCGACCGTATCGAAAACGGCAGAGCGATTGTCAGACAGCGTAACCGTTTCTACCAGGGAGATGTGCTCGAAGTGGTCGAGCCGTTTAAGAAACCCTATCGTATCACCGTTGAAGAACTTAAGAATGAAAATGACGGTGAATTTACCGATGTTGCGAATAAAGCAACGGACATCTATTCTTTCAAGTGCAATATGGATGTTTCACCCGATGCGATATTCCGTGTGGAAAGAAAATCATAATTTTACCCCTTTGTTACACAATAACAAAGGGGTGTTTGTTTGTCTCAGCGTTTTATTTCACTCGGTCTTGCTGTTACACTTTTATTTGCGGCAGTTCTCGGACGGACGGGCTATATTGTTTTCAGCAATCATTATACTGTGTCCGATTCCTATAATTCCTATTCACTGACGGTGGATGTCAATGAACCGCAGCTCTATTACTCCGACCGCTCAAGAATAAATAATAATATACCTATACTGAGAGCCGTCATTCGCCCGACGACGAGCGACCTCGCTGAAGTCAGCAAGATTTATGACAGAGACACTGCAAATTCTATCATACAAGAACTGAAAGAAGGCTATCCCGTTGTCCATGAAATTCCTTCAAAGGATACGCAACTTCGCGTCCTTACGGCGTATAATACGGATACAAATCTGCGCCAACTCATCAGCACCGAATCATCGGGCATTCTCTCTCACTGCGGACTGAATAAACAAAAGCTGAGCGTCAATTACCACATTGACGCGAAAGGCAGAATTCTTACGGGTGACAACGGCACCGTCCGCGATTCAGAATATCTCAGCAGAGAAGGGTATATCCTGACGATTGATAAAATTCTTCAGCAGCATGCTTTTGATGCTGCCAAGAGCCTTAAAAGCGGTGCTGTTATCATTATGGATGCGAAAACCGCTCGCATTCTTGCCTGTGTCAATAAACCTGACAACACCTATCTGAATAAAGCTTTTTCGCAGTTCAGCGTTGGTTCGGTATTCAAACTCGTAACCACAGCCTGTGCTCTCGAAAACCATATGGATTACAGTTATCTCTGTAACGGCGCTGTCACAGTCGGAGATACAGTCTATAACTGTCAGAAGAATCATAAACACGGCTTTGTTAATCTGAAATCAGCGCTTGCTTATTCGTGTAACTGTTATTTTATCAACCTTGCGCTTGAACTCGGTGCTGATAAATTACGCAGCACTGCTGCCGATTTAGGCTTTGGAAAGAATATCGACCTTTTTAATGGATGGAATATAGAAACATCATCCATACCGTCCGCCGATGACCTGACCTCCAAGGGCGAATTGGCACTTTTCGGATTCGGGCAGGGAAAACTCACCGCGTCACCGCTTCAGATTTGTTCACTTCTGTGTACCATCTCGCACGACGGACGCTATTCTCAGCCGAGCCTCGTCAGAGCAAAGAAAGAGAAAAACGGCAGTATTACCGAGTATAAATTGCCTGATGAAACCAATATTCTTTCAAAAGAAACCTCAAAAACGCTTCTTGAATATATGCGATACGTGGTATCCGACGGTACCGCCCTTAATGCTGATACAAACAGCCATAAATCATCTGGTAAGACCGCTACCGCACAGACCGGACAGTTTCATTCCGGCAGAGAAATCTACCACACATGGTTCGCGGGTGTATATCCCTATGACGCACCGCAGTACTGTATTGTCGTGATGTATGAAGACGGCACAAGCGGTGCCGCCGACTGCTGTCCCGTTTTTCGTACCATAGTTGAAAATCTCGAGGAATAATGTTATAATATCCACGAGGTGATACTATGGCAAGTTCCAAGGTGAAAACACTTTTTATATTGAAATATCTCAGCGAATACTCGGATGAGAACAATCCGCTCTCCGCAACTGACCTGATTGCACTTCTTGCAAAAGAGGGGATTTCCTGCGAGCGCAAGTCAATTTACGCGGATATTAAGACGTTGAATCAGGTCGGATTTGACATTTTGACTTCAAGTGCCCCGAAACGCGGATTCTTTTTGACAAACCGTACTTTTGAACTCGCGCAGGTGCGTCTCTTGATTGACGCTGTCACATCGGCAGGCTTCATTGCGCCGAACAAAACCCGCGACCTTGTCAACAAACTGGAGGGCTTGGTTTCCAGAAATGAGGCGAAGGAACTTGTCTCCCAGGTCTATGTCGACAGCAATGCGAAGTGCGACAATGAAGAGATTTATTATGTTATCGATGCGCTCCACGATGCGATACTCTCACATTCCAAAGTGAAGTTTCTTTATAAACGCCGTAATATCGATAAGGAAAACCGCAAGTCCTATACGGAAAAAACCTTCCGCGTTTCACCGTATGCGCTGATTTGGAAAGACGACCACTACTATCTCGTCTGTAATAATGCAAAATATGATAATCTGATGAATCTGCGCCTTGACCGTATGCGAAAGGTGGAAATTTTGAATGAGGCAGCGCGCGACATCAGTGAAGTCAGCGAATATCGGTATGAAATTGATGTCGCCGATTACACATCTAAGATGTTTAATATGTTTTCGGGCAGTCCCGATAATGTTAAATTACTTTGCAACCTTGAACTGCGCGAGGAGATAATGGATCGCTTCGGCGCCAAGATTCCGCTTGTAGCCGTTGACGGCGACCACTTTGAAACAACAATTAACGCTGCTGTCTCAGACGGTCTTGTCTCATGGATGATGAATTTCGGCAATAAGATAAAGGTACTCGAGCCGCAGTCGCTCGCAGATTCCGTTAAAAAGCGCGCCGAGGAGATTGCAGCTATATATCAGTAAAGATAAAAACCGTTTCTTTCGAAACGGTTTTTCTTATAAGTTATTCAAATCATACGGCGTTTTCTGATATACAAAGTAGTTGAGCCAGTTATTCATTAAGAGATTTGCCGTCGTGCGCCAAATCATTTTAGGCACAAGTTTGTCGTCGTCATTCGGGAAGTAGTTGACAGGCTTGTCAATCTTGAGTCCCTTATTGACATCACGGTAATATTCCTTCGCCAATGTGTCGCGGTCGTATTCACTGTGCCCTGTGACGAAAAACTTGCGGCACTCCATATCCGATACAATGTGTACCCCAGCCTCATCACTGTATGAGAGTATCTGCAAATCCTTTACCTGCGCGATATCCTGTCTTCTGATTTCAGTGTGTCTGCTGTGCGGTGCGTAGTAGATGTCGTCCATACCGCGCATCAGCGGATGTGTGTCGTCAAGACAGTAGTGGGGGAATACGCCAAAG
This sequence comes from Oscillospiraceae bacterium, assembly GCA_015066525.1. GTDB lineage: Bacteria > Bacillota > Clostridia > Oscillospirales > Acutalibacteraceae > Eubacterium_R. The sequence goes on from SVOG01000058.1 coordinate 40,552, forward strand.
AGCTTTTTCTCGAGTTTATATTTCTTAATACCGTAATGATAATAGAGACCCGCCTGTGCGCCCCAGCAAATGTGCCATACCGAGTAGACATTCTTCTTGCTCCATTCCATAATGGCGCAAAGCTCATCCCAATAGTCAACTTCCTCAAACTCGAGATGTTCTATCGGTGCGCCGGTGATAATCATACCGTCATAGCGGTTGTTTTTCACTTCATCAAAGGTCTGGTAGAACTTGTCCATATGGTTTTTGGATACGTTCTTCGCCTTGTGCGTCGCTACCTGCAGGAATTCCACATCGAGCTGAAGCGGAGAGTTACTGAGAAGTCTCAGCAGCTGCGTCTCTGTTTCCAGTTTTGTGGGCATCAGATTGAGAATGATAATTTTAAGTGGTCTGATATCCTGCGTATCAGCGCGCAAGTTACTCATAACGAAGATGTTCTCCATTTCGAGACTCTGCTTAGCAGGCAACTCGTTATCGATTCTGATAGGCATTCCGTCAGCCCCCTTTCTCAATGATGATGTCATTATATCAAATTAGATATATAAATTCAAGTGCCTAATAGTTTTTGCCCATTTCAACATATTGTGCGCCCTATAATATAATGTAATAAATATATGTAACTGCTTATTATGCCCATAATTAGCGATATTGTATAATAATTAGATAAAATTTTCTGCCTTCCTTTGATTATTCTGTATAATTTGCAAAAAGTCACAAAAAAGCTAATTTTTTCTGAAAAAGTTGTTGACAAATGAGTTTCAATTTGATATTATGTACAAGTCGTCACCGAGAGGGAACGGCGCAAGGACCTTGAAAATTAAACAACGACGAAAAGGAACCCGATTTTAATGAATTGAGTTAACTGAACTCCGGCTCTCGAGAGAGAGCTAAACAGTAATGAATGACGACAGCGAAGAGCTGGTCGGCTATTAAAATGGTTTGAACGACCTCAGGGTTGTTTAGATAACAAGTTTTAAGAGTTTGATCCTGGCTCAGGACGAACGCTGGCGGCGTGCTTAACACATGC
>SVOG01000059.1 GCA_015066525.1 Oscillospiraceae bacterium
CTCTGAGTTTTTCGCCCATAAAGGGAGATATCAGACCGCCGAGATTCGAACCGCCGCCGGCACAGCCGATAATGATATCCGGCTTAATGTCGTACTTATCGAGCGCAGCCTTCGTTTCAAGACCGATAACGGACTGATGAAGAAGCACCTGATTGAGTACGGAACCGAGCACATAGCGGTAGCCGGGATTCTTCACGGCAACCTCGACCGCCTCGGAAATTGCGCAGCCGAGCGAGCCGGTAGTACCGGGATGCTCCGCATTAATCTTCTTGCCGATTTCGGTCGTCATTGAGGGCGACGGGGTGACCTCAGCGCCGTAAACGCGCATTACCTCACGGCGAAACGGCTTTTGCTCATAAGAGACCTTTACCATATAGACCTTACAGTCGAGGTCGAGGTACGAGCACGCCATTGAGAGCGCTGTCCCCCACTGACCTGCTCCCGTTTCGGTTGTCACGCCTTTAAGTCCCTGTTTCTTCGCGTAGTATGCCTGCGCGATAGCGGAGTTGAGTTTATGAGAGCCGCTGGTGTTATTGCCTTCGAATTTATAGTAAATCTTGGCAGGTGTCTGGAGTTTTTCCTCGAGGCAGTACGCTCTGACAAGCGGTGACGGACGGTACATCTTATAGAAATCACGAATTTCCTGCGGGATTTCTACGTACGCGGTGTCGTTGTCGAGCTCCTGCTGTACGAGTTCGTCGCAGAACACGCCGCCGAGTTCTTCAGCCGTCATCGGCTGGTGGGTGCCGGGATTGAGAAGCGGAGCGGGTTTGTTCTTCATATCCGCACGAACATTGTACCATGCCTTGGGCATCTCATTCTCTTCAAGGTAGATTTTGTAGGGAATCTGCTTTTTGTTTGCCATTGTTTTGTCCTCCTTATTATTTTTTTGAATGGCTAATGTCGGGACAAAAACAAAAATCCTGTCCCAACAACTGCTGGGACAGGATGTTATTCCTGTGGTGCCACCCGGCTTGACGATAAATCGCCCACTCAGTGCATATCTGACAATATGCTGACTCTTGGTTACGGAAGTCCGCCGTCTCGCTTACTTTTCATTCAGCTCGCCCTCAGAAGCCCATTCATCTTTCTGCTTAACACCGCAATCCCACCGCCTGCGGCTCTCTGTTGATAAGTGGAGAAAAATTACTCACTCTTCCTCATCGGTTTAATGGCATTTTACTCCATACAAGGTCATTTGTCAAGTTTTTTTGTGAATTTTTTTGAAAATTATTTCTTCAGACGGATGACATTCCAAGAAAACGGCTCTAAATGCGCGCTCAGCATACCGCCATCCATAGACGGAAGAGCATTGCTGTGCGGCTTAACATTTTCGCGCATAAAAGTGTTTTCGTCGTGCTTATCATAGCCGTCCATCGAAATAAATTCAAACGGTTTGAAGCCCTCAAAATCCATCAGATTTACGGTGAGTTCCTGCGCCTCATCTTCGGACTTATTAACAACAAACACCGTCAGCGCTTCGTTTTCTTCGTCAAAGGTGGCGATGCTCTCAATATAAGGTACATCCGTATACTCAGCACAGTCGTATTTATCGCAGGTGATAATCGGGTTCAGCGCTGCTCCTCTGCCGTAATTTGACAGGTGCTCGAAGGGATAGAATATCGTCTGCTTAAAGATTCCGCCGCCCGTTTGAGTAAAAATGGGCGCAATCACATTCACAAGCTGCGCGAGGCAGGCAATCTTAATCCTGTCGCAGTGGCGAAGCAGCGTAATCAACATTGAGCCGACAAGAAGTGCATCCTCGAAATTATAGATATCCTCAAGTCGCGGCGGCGCATAACTCCAGCGCTCATAGGGCGCGTTGTCGCTATGGTACCATACATTCCACTCGTCAAACGAGAGGTTAATGGTCTTTTTGCTGCGCTTCTTCGCTTTAATATAATCGCAGACGCAGATAACCGAGTAGATGAACTCCTCGAGTTCCATCGTACGCGCAAGAAAGGTTGGAGTGTCGCCCTTGCGATTTTCGTAATACTGATGCAGCGATACATAATCGACGCTGTCATAAGCAATCTCGAGCGACTGTGCTTCCCACTCGCCGAAGGTCGGAGATGTTCTGCTTGATGAGCCGCAGAGTACGGTTTCGATACTGCCGTCCGTCCACTTCATCATTTTAGACGCTTCGTTAGCAAGCTTACCGTAGTCAACAGCCGTTTTAGCACCCATCTGCCAAGTGCCGTCCATCTCGTTACCGAGGCACCAGAGTTTAACGCCCCAGGGGTCGCTGTATCCGTGAGATTTTCTCAAATCCGCCCACGCCGAACCGCTCTTATGATTCATATACTCGACGAGATTGCGCGCCTCCTCGGCACCACGGGTTCCGAGATTGACCGCCATCATACAGTCCGTATCCGCCTTGCGACACCATTTCATAAATTCATTGGTCCCAAATGTATTCGGCTCCGTCGTGCCCCAGGCGAGGTCGAGGCGCTTCGGGCGCAGCTCCACGGGACCAACGCCGTCCTCCCAATTATAACCCGAGACGAAATTGCCGCCCGGATAGCGTACGATGGGAACGTTCAGCTCTCTGACGAGGTCGATGACATCCTGACGAAAGCCATCGCCGTCAGCGGTCGGATGGTCGGGCTCAAAGATACCGCCGTAAACTGCTCTGCCGAGATGCTCAATGAACGAACCATAGATACGCCTGTCAATGTCGCCGATTCTAAATTCCTTTGCAAGTGTGATTTTTGCCTTCATAAAAATGACTCCTATGCCTTTTTATCTCCGATGACGACGGAATTCTTGTACTGCTTATAGGGTGATACCTTATAATAATACTTCTTTTTCGTCGTCTCGGAAAATGTGGTTTTGCTGTTTTTATTTACGGTGGCGATTAATTGATATTTACCGCCTTTTTTCCTCGTTCTGTATATATAGTAACCGCTTGCATTCTTTACTTTATTCCACTTAACAGTGGTTTTCCTGCCCTTGCGGGTGACGGTAAGTTTCTTGGCAAGCTTCGGTTTTTCTATCCTTTTATTGCTGATAAACACGGCGCCTTTGGTGGCGCTTAGAGTATTGGAGGCGTTGACCGTTACCTTAGAATCCGCGCTGACACTGACGGCATAATTTGCCATCTTCTTAGCAGTATTGGAGGCAAGTTCGTTATTCTTTGACGCCGATTTGACAAAAATTCCATCCTGAAATGCACCGCTGAGTGTATTCTTATATAATAGGTTATCATTACAATGATAAAGAGCAATGCCCTTATTGCCGCTCGATGCCGAGCGGGTAACAGTGTTTTCATTAATTTTGCTATGATACAGGTATTTCAATTCCATACCGCAGGAATCAGCGGAGTGAACGGTAATTTTATTCTTCTTGATTCGCAGATTTTTAATAAGATAGCTACCGCTTTTCAGTCCTGTACTCTTAGCGGTACTCGTGCTCATCACGCCGCCGTATACTCCGATACCGCAGGACTGCGCGTAGGAAGTACGCTTCTTTACCTCAATCGTATTGCAGTAAATGGAGGTATTCACATCCGTCAGTATCTTCGTCTTGCCGATACCGGCAAAGGGCGCATAAAGTTTGCTCGTCAAATTCTTCGTCGGGTATTCCTCAAAGAAGATGCCGACGGTTGCATTTTTAATGGTATTATTCTTAATAGTAGAATTGATATATTGATAGGTACAAATCGCTTTATCCTTAATATTCGTAAAGGTATTACCCACGATTTGCATATTCGTAAAATAACTTCCCACAACGCCGGCACGGGTACCGACACCCGAAAAGACATCGGTAAATGTACAGTTTTTAACCGTAATATTCTGACACGGCGTATCGTCGAGGTAGTGCGAATACTTAAAATGCTTACTGTCGTGCACGGGGTCAATCTGTACTGCCTCGCCGCTTGTATTCTTCGTGCGCTTATAGCCGGTCAGGGTGAGACCGTCGAGCGTCATATGATTGGCGGCACCGATTTCAATATGGTGCGAGTCACAGATATTTTTCACAGTGAAATTCTTGAGTTTCACATTGTCGCAGTGCATAAAGCGCATTCCCGTAACCGACGCAAATTTACTATCCCACACACCGCCGCTGACGGTGATATTACGGTATCCGTCATAGCCGTAAAATGCCTCGTCAGTATTACCCGTGCGCAGCAGGCTTGAATCGTCAAAGCCTCTGACAAGAACGGTATCCGCTTGCAGGTTCAGTGTCGTATTACTGTAAATATGAAGCGGACCGACGAGCGTATACGTACCGGACGGGAGATTGATGGTCAGATGCTTCACATATTCATCCGTCGCAATACGCAGCGCATCCTCAATAACCGAAGACGAACCCGTACGGAGTTCATCTTCGGTTATATTGACTGTCACATTTTCACTTTCGCCGACATTTGCATATGCCGTTGTGCCAAATAAGAGCACAAGGACAAATACAAGAATGGTGGAAAGAATTTTCTTCATTATTTCGTGAACTTTCTAAATACCTTCTTGCCCTTTTTAATAATAACGCCTTCGGCAAGGTCGTCGGCGGTAACGGTATGGAATACATCGACAACCTTCTCGCCGTTGACGCTGACACCGCCCTGCTGAATCAGGCGTCTGCCCTCGCCGTTTGATTTAATCATCTCAGCCTTTATCATCATCGCAAGCACGGTGATTTTGCCGTCCTCAAGATCGGCATCTTCAATCGTGGTCTGCGGCATATTGGAATCGTCGCTGCCACCCGCAAAGAGTGCGCGCGCCGCAGTCTGCGCTTTCTCCGCTTCTTCGGTACCGTGCACCATCTGGGTTAGTTCAAAGGCAAGGATTTCCTTTGCTTTATTGAGTTCGCTGCCCTCCCACTTATCCATCTCGTTGATTTCATCAAGCGGGATAAAGGTGAGCATTCTGATGCACTTCAGGACATCTGCATCCTCGACATTTCGCCAGTACTGATAGAACTCATAGGGACTCGTCTTATTGGCGTCAAGCCATACGGCGTTGCCCGCGGTCTTGCCCATCTTCTTACCGTTGGAGTCGGTAAGAAGCGTAATCGTCATCGCATGGGCATCCTTACCGAGTTTCTTACGAATCAGCTCTGTACCGCCGAGCATATTGCTCCACTGGTCGTCGCCGCCGAACTGCATATTGCAGTCATAGTGTTGAAAAAGATAGTAGAAGTCGTAACTCTGCATAATCATATAGTTGAATTCAAAGAAGGACAGACCCTTCTCCATTCTCTGCTTATAGCACTCGGCACGCAGCATATTATTGACTGAAAAGCAAGCGCCGACCTCACGCAGTACATCGACATAGTTAAGGTCAAGCAGCCAGTCAGCATTATTCACCATCTGTGCCTTGCCTTCGCCAAATTCGATAAAACGCTCCATCTGCTTTCTGAAGCATTCCGCATTATGGTCGATGTCCTCGCGGGTGAGCATTTTTCGCATATCGCTTCTGCCCGAAGGGTCGCCAATCATCGTCGTACCGCCGCCTATCAGCGCGATAGGCTGGTTGCCCGCCATCTGAAGGCGCTTCATCAGCGTGAGCGCCATAAAGTGACCTGCAGTGAGACTGTCTGCGGTACAGTCAAAGCCGATGTAAAACTTTGCCTTGCCCGCGTTGACCATCTCGCGGATTTCCTCTTCATTCGTGACCTGCGCGATGAGCCCGCGCTCAATCAGTTCTTCATAAATACCCATATCATTCATCCTCCTGTGTGCTTTCGTTTAATAATTCCTCGGCTGATTTCAGCAGAGTATCGGTGATTTCCAATCCGCCCATAATACGCGCGAGTTCGTGCTTTCGTGCATCAAAATCAAGGCGCTTCACCGTGGTATAGGTCTTATCATTCTTATATTCTTTCGAGATGAGCATATGCGCGTCTGCGACCGACGCAATCTGAGCAGAATGTGTTACGCAGATAACCTGCGTGTGCGCGCCGACGGACTTCAGTTTCAGTCCGATTTTACGGCTGGCACGGCCGCTGACGCCCGTGTCAATCTCATCAAATATGAGTGTGTCCACACTATCGTTCTTGGCAATAATATTCTTAATGGCGAGCATAATACGCGAGAGTTCGCCGCCCGATGCAATTCTCGCAAGGGGCTTCGGCGGCTCGCCGGGGTTCGTCGAAATCAGAAATTCGATGCTGTCGTAGCCCGTCGAGGATAACTTGCTCTTTTCAAAACTGACGACAAACTGAATCTTCGGCATATCGAGGAATACAAGCTGTTCTTTAACATCACTTTCAAGCTTGCGCGCGAGTTTGTAGCGGTACTCGCTGAGCTTATCGGCAGCCTTCACCGTTTCATCGTAGGCGGTATCATATGCCGCATTCAGGCGTTCAATCTCCTCATCGGAGTTAACAATCGAGTCGCGCTCTTTTTCCGCTTCGTCGAGATAGCGGAGCATCTCTTCCTCCCTATCGCCGTACTTCGTTGCGAGACGGTAGAGCAGATCAAGGCGCTGTTCAATTCTTTCAAGTTCGCCGTCGGAGAAATCAAGTTCGCCGAGGCGCTTTGCAGCAGAATCCTTCAGTCTTTCGGCACTGTCAAGCATCGTATCGAGAATATCGTAGAGTTCCCTGCTCTTCTCGTCGAGGTCGAAAAGCTCGCCCACCTCTTTTTGCAGCGTCGTCACGGCGCCCTCAATACCGACTGTTTCATCATCGCCGCTGAGCGCTGCGTTTATGTTGCCAAGAACGCCCACAATTGTCTGCGCATTCATTAAGAGGTTGCGGCGAGAGTTCAGTTCTTCTTTTTCGCCGACTTTTATGTCAGCCTCCGTCAGTTCCTTAATCTGGTAATCCAGAAGCTCAAGGCGTCTATCCTTGGTATCCGCGTCGGCAGTCAGTGTTTTAAGCTGTCGGCGAATAGAGACGAGATGGCGAAACGCACGTTGATACTGCTGTAAAAAAGAGCTGTCATCCCCCGTCATATCGAGAAAACGGTAGTGATACTCGGGGCTCAGAAGCTGCTGCGAGTCGTGCTGACCGTGAATGTTCACAAGCTGCGCGCCGAGTTCCTTCACCATCGAAACTGTGGAGGGCGTTCCGTTCACACGGCATGTGCTTTTGCCCTGTCCCGAAATGCGGCGGCTGATAATCAGCGTACCGTCCTCCGCGTCGAAGCCGAGTTCGCGTGCTTTTTGTAACACTTCTTCATTCACATTTTCAAACACAGCGGTCACGGACGCGTTTTCCGCGCCGTGGCGCACGAGTTCACGGGAAGTACGCTCACCGAGTACTGCGTTAATGGCATCAACTAAGATGGACTTACCCGCTCCCGTTTCACCCGTGAGCACATTAAGCCCTGCTCCAAACTCGATATCTGCTTTTTCAATGACTGCAATATTTTCAATATTCAGATTAGTAAGCATTCAGCATATTCCTTAATTTATATGTAAATTCCTTCGCCTTCTCCTCGCTCGTACAGAGGATGAAGATGGTGTCGTCGCCCGCAATCGAGCCAAGCACCTCGTCAAGGTCCATCGAGTCAATCGCGGCGCAGGCTGCGTTTGCCATACCGGCAAAGCATTTAATCACAACGGTGTTAAGCGCATAGTCAATCTTAATAATCGACTCGCTGAAAATGCCGCCCGCGCGGTGATTAATATTCTGCGCGTTTTTCTTGCCGGTGGAATAGACGTATCTGCCGCGGGAGGAAAGCTCCTTGACCAGTCTGAGTTCCTTTATATCGCGGGAAATTGTTGCCTGCGTTACTTCAAAACCAAACTCGAGGAGCATATCCTGGAGTTCTTCCTGCGTTTCAATCTCCTTAGAAGAAATGAGTTCTAAGATTTTTGCCTGTCTGCGTTTCTTCATCATTCAATTTCGCCTTTCTATGATTTTCTTATTGAGTATTTCATAAAAGTTTTCGGGTTTTAACTTTATCAGTTTCGCCGAATACTCGGATTTCGACACAATAATGCGGGTTTCCGAATTAACGGGAATGGACGACTCGCCGTCGATGGAGAGATAGACATTATGATTCATATCGCTGCCTACGGTAAGGAGAAGTTCCTTATCAGAGGAAAATACAATGCTGCGGTTCACGAGCGAATGCGGACAAATCGGGGTGACAACAAAGCACTGATTATCAGGGCTAAGCACCGGACCGCCCGCCGCCATGGAATACGCAGTCGAGCCAGTCGGCGTGGACACAATCATACCGTCCGCGCGTGTGTTTGTCACAGGTCTGCCTTCACAGGACACGTTAATATCAATCAGTCGCGCAATATCACCACGCGATATAACAGCGTCGTTCAGACAGTGATAGGTAGCGACATTCTTTTCATTTTGGATAACATCAACCTTGAGCATCATACGCTCCTCGGTGATGAAATCGCCGTTGACTACGCGAGACAGAAGCGACAGTTCGTTTTTCTCAAGACCACTCATAAAGCCGAGCCGTCCCGCGTTAATACCGAGCGTCGGTACATTCTTAAACGACGCTCTCTTTGCGACATTGAGGGTCGTGCCGTCGCCGCCGACCGCGATGGCAAGGTCGAAGCCTGCGACATCTGCCACGTCCACACAAACCTCCGCGCCGAGATTATTCAGTTCACGGAGTATCTCGTCGGTCAGTTCTCTGACGCCCTCGTTATTCAGATAGGGATAGACTGCAATTTTCATTTCTTATCAAGCTCCCTGTGTGAGAGATTTACTGTTTCCCGGGGGTTGACATCTTCGCTGACGGTGGGGTCGGCGGATTTCACAAGATAAACCAAGTATTCGATATTACCCTCGGGACCTTTAATCGGGGAAAAAGTGAGTCCGCGCACATCAAAACCGTTTTGCAGTGCAAGATGTATTACGTTCTCAACAACTTCAAGGTGAACGGCTAAGTCGCGGACGACGCCTTTCTTGCCGACCTTGTCCTTCCCTGCTTCAAACTGCGGTTTAATGAGGCAGACCGCCTGACCGTCTGAGCTGAGAAGCTCTGACAGTACGGGCAGAATATGACAAAGCGAAATAAACGACACATCCACGCTTGCAAAGTCAACTTCATCGGGGACCTGCTCACGCGTACAGTAGCGGAAATTCGTTCGTTCCAGATTTACCACACGTTCATCGGTGCGTAGTTTCCACGCAAGCTGGCCGTAACCGACATCAACCGAATAGACCTTGACGGCGCCGTTTTGGAGCATACAGTCGGTAAAACCGCCCGTCGATGCGCCGACATCCATACAGATTTTTCCCTCAAGGGTAATCGGGAATTCCTGCATCGCCTTCTCAAGCTTCAGACCGCCGCGGGAAACATATTTCAGCGTCGCGCCGCGTACCTCGAGCTTGTCCGAGCGTTTGATTTCCGTACCCGCTTTATCCACTTTCTGGTTATTGACATATACCTGACCCGCCATAATAATGGCTTTTGCCTTTTCACGTGAGGGGGCATAGCCGCCCTCAAATACGGCAACATCAAGTCTGACTTTATCACTCAAATGCTTTTACCTCGCTGATGATGGATGCGGCATCGAGGCGATACCGCTGAAGTTGGGAGGAGACGGGTGCCTGCTTCACAAATCCGTCCTCTACGGCGATATGATGGTACTGTGCGGTGATGCCGTTTTCACTCAGCATGGCACCGACATGCTCACCGACTCCGCCGCACTTAATGCCTTCTTCAAAAAAGAAGATATGCTGCGCCTTTCTCAGATAGTCGCAGAGTTCGGGCGCGACGGGTTTAATACGGTTTAGTTTAATAATATATGTGTTATCCAGGCTTTCGACAGCGTTATAACACTGGCAGAATTCCCTGCCGTAGGTAATAATGCAATTTCTGCATTCACTGTCTCCAAAGACAGAAAACGACTCTTTGTTATACTCATAGCCTTCGGGTTTCTCGCACGCTTTGCCGCGCGGATAACGAATGGCTACGGCGTCATCTTCTTTATATATCGCCTGGTACATCATGGAGGACAATTCTTCGAAATAGGTTGGCGCATACATCGTAAGATGCGGCACGCTCATTAAAAATGCGGTGTCAAAGATACCCTGATGGCTCTCGCCGTCCTCGCCGACGAAACCGGCGCGGTCGATACAGAATATCACTTTCAGATGCTGCATTGCGACATCGTGTATGAGCTGGTCGTATGAACGCTGTAGGAAGGTGGAATACACTGCAAAAAATGGAATCATTCCATTTCGTGCAAGTCCGCCGGAAAAGGTCACGGCATGCTGCTCGGCAATTCCGACATCGAAAAAGCGCTTCGGATATTTCTCGGAAAACGGCACGAGTCCCGTACCCGTGGACATTGCCGCCGTAATGGCACAGACACGCGAATCCTTTTCTGCAAGCGCCATAAGCGATTTTCCGAATACGGACGAGAATGTGTCGCCGCTGCTGATAGGCTCGCCCGTTTCGATATTGAACTTGCCGATTCCGTGAAAGAGGGACGGATTCTTCTCCGCGTGCTCATAGCCCTTGCCCTTGACGGTATTCACATGAATCAACACGGAATGGCTGTGCGCCTTTGCCACATTCAGGGCGTCAATCAAATCATCGAGATTATGACCGTCAATCGGTCCGTAATAACGGAATCCGAGGTCCTCAAAGAAAGTATTTTTATAAACGCGTTTACGAATTTTTTGATTCACCGCCGTAATGCTACGCGTCAATTGCGCGCCGATTCTCGGAATGCGGGCGATAAAGCGCGTTATCTTGGACTTAAAGGTAAAATAGCGGGGTGAAGTTCTGATGGTGGTCAGATTCTTTGCCATCGTGCCGACATTCGGGCTGATGGACATATTATTGTCATTCAGGATAACAACGAGGTTTGAGCACTCGTTATTATTCAGTCCCTCATAGGCAAGACCACCCGTGAGTGCACCGTCGCCGATAACGGCGATGACCTTGCCCTTTTCTCCGCGCAGCGACTTTGCTTTTGCAAGTCCGATAGCGGACGAAATGGAGGTCGAAGAGTGACCTGAGGAAAAGATGTCATGTTCGCTTTCATCAGGACGGGTAAAACCGCTGATGCCGCCCTCGGTACGCAGTGTTTCAAAATTCTCCCTGCGACCCGTCAATATCTTGTGCGTATAGCTCTGATGACCGACATCAAAGACGAATTGGTCAGTCGGTGAGTTAAAGACCTTGTGCATTGCGACGGTCAGTTCCACCGCGCCAAGATTTGACGCGAGATGTCCGCCGTTTTCACTCACAACCTTTACCATCAGCTTTCGGATTTCGCTGCAGAGGTCGGTCAGTTCATCGGTATTCAGTTTTTTAATGTCCTTAGGACTGTTAACCGAGTCTAAATAATGTGACATATTACTTCTCTCGTGAGATCAGATTGCGCGCAAGCGCTGTTACAAATTCATTATTCTGAAATTTCAACAGTTCGCCTATCGCGGCTGCCGTCAGTTTTTCTACATCCTGTTGTGCCGCTGTGGCTCCCTTAATCGTGACATAAGTGGTCTTAGCGTTTTCCTTATCGGAGCCGATGGGCTTGCCGAGTTTATTCTCGTCACCGTAAATATCGAGTAAATCATCCTTAATCTGAAACGCGATACCGAGATGGTACGCAAAGCGCGATGCTGCGGCTATTTCGTCATCCGAAGCACCCGCGGCGATACATCCCATAATACAGGCGGCGGAAATCAGCGCACCCGTCTTGAGTTTATGTACCGTAAGGATTTCGGAAAGAGTCGGATTGCCCTGCTCGTACTTCAAGTCAATCACCTGGCCGCCAATCATACCGCCTACGCCGGCATTCTGGGCGAGAAGGCTGACAGCTTTGGCAGCGCTTTCGCCGTCGATATCGGCATTCGCCGTGAGTTCAAAGGCGTGCGTCAGAAGCGCATCGCCCGCAAGCAGCGCGGTCGCCTCGCCGTACATCTTATGGCAGGAAAGATTACCGCGGCGCAAATCATCGTCGTCCATACAGGGTAAATCGTCGTGAATCAGCGAATAGGTGTGGATATATTCGAGCGCACAGGCAAGCGGGAGCGCCTTTTTAACATCGCCGCCGCACATCTTGCAAAACTCGAGGGTCAGTATCGGACGCAGGCGCTTACCACCGTTTGCCAGCGAGTAACGCATTGCACGGACAACATCCTCCTGTCCGTCCTTTGCCTCGGGTAAATACTCAATCACCGCGTCGTTAATCATGCGGATGTATTCATTCATTTTTTCAGCCATCTGAGGTGTGTACATTATTTAGTCCTTCTCAATTTCCGTGATTTTTGCCTTTGCTTCATTTAATTTCTTCGTGCAAAAGGCGGTCAGTTTCGTTCCCTCTTCAAAAAGCGCAAGAGATTCATCGAGGGAGACCTCGTTTTGCTCCAGAAGGGATACGATTTCGTCAAGGCGCTTCACCGCCTCTTCATAAGTCATATTGTCGTTCATCTTAAACCTCCGTTACTTCGGCGCGAATTTCGCCGTCGGATAATGAAATTTGAATGGTATCGCCGATATGGGTATCGGCTTTCTTTGAAATCACTCTGCCATCGTGCTTCGTAATAGAGTAGCCGCGGGAGAGTACCGCAAGCGGACTTAGCGCGTTCAGCGCCCTGACGGAGCCGAGAAGTTTATGCTCGGCACTTTCCACCCTTGATTTATAGGCAAGAGTAATACGCTTGTCCGTTGCCATAACGCGCTCAAGAAGGTTGTCAAAAAATGCATCTCTGCCAGAGAGCGCGGATTTCGTCCTGATATAATCGAGTTTCGTTTCCTCGTTTTCTACGCGACGGTGCATCATATCCTCCAGCGCCGCCGAATAGTTATTGAGCATCATAATCTCGTTTGCCGTATCGGGAACTGCCAGTTCCGCCGCAGCACTCGGTGTGGGTGCGCGCAAGTCGGCAACGAAATCGCAGATGGTCGTATCCGTCTCGTGACCGACGGCGGAAATGACGGGCGTTTTGCACGCATAAACAGCGCGGGCAACCTCCTCTGTATTAAACGCCCACAAGTCTTCAATCGAACCGCCGCCGCGTCCGACAATAATCGTGTCAATATCTTCCATGCTGTCGAGGATTTGCAGCGATTTGACTATATCGGGCGCAGCAAGGTCGCCCTGGACAATCGTCGGCGCTATCACAATCTCCGCAAGTGGGAAACGGCGGGTAATAATATTCTTGATATCCTCCACCGCGGCGCCCATATTTGAGGTAGCGACGCCGATTTTGCGCGGATATTTCGGAATCGGTTTCTTTACGCTCTCGCTGAAAAGTCCCTCTTGGGCAAGTTTTTCCTTTAGTTGCTCGAAGGCAACCTGAAGTGCGCCAACACCCTCAACCTGCATATCACGGACATAGAGTTGATAAACGCCGTCGCGTTCATAGACGCCGATTTGTCCGAAACAAATCACCTTCATCCCGTTTTCTGGCTCAAATTTCAGCTTATAGTTATCACCCGAAAACATCACGCATTTGAGCTGACTTCTACTGTCCTTCAGCGTGAAATACATATGACCGCGGTTATAATGCTTGAAATTGGAAATCTCGCCCTTAATGTAGATATTCTGAATCGGCGGAATCTCCTCAAACAGGGATTTAATGTAAGTATTTACTTGTGATACGGTTAATACTGCCATAATCACTCCGTTTTCAGTAACGCAAAGATAGCCGTTCCCGCCGCATTATCAAGCGAAAATGCGGGCGCGGCAAAATGAGCGCCGTACTTTTCGGTCATTACTTTATTTAACATCGAATTCGACGACACGCCGCCCGAAAAAATCACGGGAAGGTCGCCGTACTCCTTAAGAATCCCCGCAAGCATCGCATCCACCGTTCTGACGACTGCCGTCAGAACAAAGCGGGCGATATCCTCATTCGGGGTGCCCTTATCCAGCAGGGCTTTCGTTTTATTTTCAACACCGCTGAGGGAACAGTTCACTCCCTTCATCGACGGTTGATACTTTATCTCAGTTGCACTATGCTGAGAAAGCGAATCAAGTTCCTTTCCGCAGGGAAAATGAAGTCCCATCATCACACCGGCACGGTCGATAGCCTGTCCTGCCTTCAGGTCAAGACTCTCAGCAATAATCTCCGCTCTGATAATCTCATCAGCGTGCGGTCTCACAAGGAGCGCCTCGGTCGTGCCGCCGCTGAGATGAAACGCGATGAATCTGTCGTGTATCAAATCGAGCTTGTCCGCCGAATAGAGTGCGGCGAGAATATGTCCGACCTGATGTGAAGTTTTATAAAGCGGAATGCCTGCACCCTTAGCCACTGCAATCGCTGTATTCACGCCGACCGTAAAGCAGGGCATATAACTACCCTCGACATTACGGGGTCTGTCGCTTACGCCGACCGCACGCAATCCGTCAAGGTCAAGCGAATCAAGAAGGTGCGGCATATTCACCGTATGCTGAAATACTGCGTCGCTCTGGCGCAGTCCGCGCTCACCTTCTCTGACTGACAGCATCTTCTTTTGCTGCGTCACCTCACCGTTTTTATAGGTGGCGACAGAAGTCGTATAATTGCTCGTATCTACGCCGAAAAACATCAGCTAAGGCTCCTCACAAACGAGCCGAGAATACCGTTGATAAATGACGCGTCATCGCTGCCCGAATACTTCTTGGCAAGCTCGACTGCCTCATTAACGGCAACGGAAGCGGGAACATCGTCGACATACTGAATTTCATAGAGAGCAATGCGGAGAATGGCGATATTAATCTTCGGGATTCGGGAAAGCCGCCAACCCCTGGCAAACGCCTCAATCTTGGCATCGAGTTCGTCCTTATTATCATACACACCGTTAAACAGCGTCTTGGAATAGGCACCAAGTTCCTCCACACTCTCCTCAAAGAGGGTGCAAATTTCCTCGGCGGAAATGTCATGAAACTGACTCTCAAAAGTGAGCAGGAGCGCCTGCTCGCGTTGTTTATATCTATTCATTGAATACTCCTAAAAAACGCCGACAAAGGTCATTGTCGGCGTTCACTTTTACTCTTCATTTTGTAAAGGTTCATCTGAGCCGCCGCTCTCTTCAAAATCAATTCCTGCCACAATGACATTGACCTTAGACACAAGTCTGCCGGTCATATTCTGCACCGCTTCCTTGACGTTTTTCTGAACATCCTGGGCAACGGATTTGATTTTCTGATTAGGCTCAAGGTTGAGATATATGCTGATGGTAATGTCGTCGCCGTTTTGAAGTACCCTGACGGGACTCATCACCTTTAAGCTGCCGTTTTTAAGTGTGCTGACCACATCAACGGGTCGGTTGGAAAACGAGCTGACACCGTCAATATCCTTGGCGGCATTCGTAGCAATCGAGGCAAGAACTTCTTCCGAAATAATGACACTGCCCCTTTCGTTTGATGATGTAATTTCCATAATTACGCCTCCTTTGGTAATGTATTATAACACAGAAGGTATAAATATACAATATCAAATTAAAAATTTATTCTTTAGACTGAATTACGGTCACATCGGAAAAGGAACAGCCGAGCTGGGACATCGCAATATCCTTAATCTGCACAATCAGCGTATCGTTCAAATCCTCTGCGTCGACGATGATGTCGACTTTCTTGCCGTCAGTGCCGATAACGGCGATGCAGTTATCCACGCCCTTTGCTGTCACAAGAGTCTCGATTTTATTCTCATTTGCGATATTTTCGCTGAGTTTCGCCATTTCTTCTGCCGCTTTCTTGCGTGCCGCCTCACTCTCATCCGTCTTGTCAAGCACGCTCTGCAGTTTATCCGTCGCTTCGTCGCGTGCTGTCTGACGCTCCACGCGGGCGGAGGCAAAATAACTGTTTTCCTTTTGGTCAAGTTCGGTCGTCGCCTCAACAAATTCCGCCTCACCAAGGGTTTTCGTGCGCTCTGAGGATGAACTGATAAGCGGCTCGATGGTGGCGGCTACTTTCGGATTTTCGAAATACCAGTTACCGAGAATGCCCATACCGAGCAGCAACACAAACGATGCTGCCGCAACGCGCGTACGCTTTGACTTGCGCTTTTTCAGTTCCTCTTCGGTGAGAATCGGTTTTTGCTTTTTGTTCTTTTGATTTTTTGTTTCGTTATTCATACAATCACCTTTTTAATTTAGATACGCTGATTTTGTTGCTTGGGATGGAAAACAATGAGGAGACGCAGTGAATCACATTCTCGCGTACGGCATCACTATCCGCTCCGCTGCAGACAACGGCAACGCCCAAAACCTCGGGGAGATACTCCTTAAGCAGCACAGGCGATTCACCGTTTTCACCGTCATATAATACATATTCACTGTCAAACGAATAATGACCTGACGAAGAATTTTCTTCGGTGTTTTTTGCAAAAATATTCTCATTGGACGTTTTCAGTGTCAGCATCACGCGACACTCGCCAACCCCATCAATAGCAGAGATAATCTCGCAGGTTTTCTCTTCAAGAGTGCGTGCATATTCGGTGTAAGTCATTTCTGATTTTTGACTGTCGCGCGCACTTTTCTTTGGCAGCGCTTCGGAAAGTGTCAGTAACAGAATGCCGACAAGTCCAAGCGCGAGTGCCGCCTTCAGTTTCTTATCGGACTGAAGCACCCTGTGCCATAATTCTTTTATCTCAATCGCCAATTTGAATCACCCTTGCCTTTAATCCGAGATTGTCAAAAATCAGATTCTCCACTTCCTGCTTGCTGTACGCATCACCGATAGCGACCTGCAGGTCCTTTATATCAATTTCACCACTATGGATATCATAATTCACGGAGCTCTGTACGGAGGCACCGTCGATATGATGCTCGCGTAACAAAGCCGCGACCTCGCTGTCAACCATCGACTGCGCTGCGGTGCTTTGCGAAAGCTGCAATTCATCGGTAATTTCGATTTTTGACAAGTCAAAATCGAGCTTTCCGACATTTTGGAACGGTACTAAAAACGAGATGAAAACAAACGCCGCAATCAAGAGCTTAAAGAATCGCTGCATACTGCCCTGCGGTACGAGTAGCGAGAAAATTGAAGCCACAACGAGAGACACGCAGGTGCAAAACGTCCATTGTTTTAAGAACTCCATTTTAACCTCCAGCCGCTATTAAAAGACCGATGGATATGACGGTACACATCGCTGACAGAATCAACACCACATTCATCAAAAGCATGGTATCCTTAAATGCTGAAAGCACGCATGAAACGCTGCGGTCGTCAAAAATATCGGCGGTAATGGCACACACCGAAAGCGCCGCGCGCCACATCATCACCTGTAATACAGCCGGAAGAAATACAAGCGCCACAGCGATAATACCGACGATACCCACGCTCGACTTAATCAGCGAGGAATAACTCTGAATGGAAAGCAGTCCTTCGCTGATGGCGCCGCCGATAACAGGAACGACGGAATTGATGACAAAACGCGCTGAACGAATACCGAGAATATCCGCTCTTCCTGACACTGCCGTTTTAATAGACAGGACGGACACAAAACTGCCTGCTATAAAAGAGACGCCCCATATTATCACGGTTTTCAGTGTTGTAATCAGCCGCTCAAGGCGCAGCTCTGCACGGATTCCCGAGCAGATTCCGAGCGCAAGGAAGCAGTTGACGAGCGGCATAAAAAGATGGGAGGACAAAAACGAAATACCCTGCGCGAGCATCAGGAGCATCGCATTCGTTGAAAACGCAGTAACCGGTGCGCCGCCCGCAAGTACAATGGCGCAGAACACGGGAATAAACGCATAGATGAAATTGCCCGCCACGCCAAGCGAAGCACAACAGAGTGACACCGTACTGCTGCAACCCGCAATTATGAGCACGGAAACGATAAGTGCAGAAGCGGTAGCAAAACTCCCGGAAAGCACGGTATCAGTGTCGTTTTTCATACTCTGTATCAAGGCGGAAAGGAGAATAAAAAACACAACGGAAAGCGCATTTTTCAGCGGCACGGAGGCACTGCCCTTCAGAACTGACAGTATGACCTTGACGACCTCGGAAAAGGTCAGTGACGAGATATTTTCATAATCGAATTCGGAAAGCCCGAGTTCTCTGAGATAATCGCGGGTTTCCCCGTCGAGATTCTCATTAAAGAAGGAAAAATCATAGGCGGAAAGATAATCGTCATACTTGTCCTTATCATCCGCGGCAAAAACGCAGGAAGGAAGCAGTATAAATATCAAGAGCACAAGCATAAATCTCTTCATTTTACAAGTCCACCAACAATTCCGATAATCGTTTCAAAAAGCGGCAAAAGCATTGTGATTACAGCAATTTTAGCAACCGTTTCCGTCACGCCCGCGAGCGCATTCTCGCCGTTATCGCGGCAGATATCGGCGACAAACTGAGTCATCAGCGTAATACCGAGCGCTTTGAGCATCAATTTGATATACGAAAGCGAGACGGGAGACGCGCCCGATAGTTCCCGCACGCGGCTGACAATCCCGCCAAGTTCAACCACTGCGCCCGTCATCAGCAACACGGAGCCGAGAATACTAAGCACCACCGCAAAAGTCCTGTTTTTTTCTCTGAGCAGCACCGCGCAAAACAGCACCGACAGGGAGATTCCCACTGTTTTCATCATAAGTTAAACAACTTTTTCACTTCAGAAAACAAGTCACGGATATGCGGCAGGAGCATCATCAGCACAGCGATTACACCCGCCAGGGTGGTCAGCATTGCGTGGTCCTCACGCCCCGAACGGACCAGCACCGTATTGAGCACAGCCACAATAATTCCGACGGCAGCAATCTTAAAAATAATATCCACTTCCATTTTCATACCTCCTGCGATGTTACACAAATATCAGCGCAATCAGCACCCCCGAAAACACACCGAACGAGAGATAAAGCCTGGCATTTTTTGCATGACTGATTTTTAACTTCTCCTCTTCACCACAAAGATAGGAACGAAAACTGCTTATAAGGTCGAGCTGCGTGTCCGTATCGCTCCTGCCGAGCGCCGAGAGAAACGCCGAAAGCTCTTTATTTGCAGCGTTTTCGAGGGGCGACGAAGCTTTAACATCTTCCCCGATAAATTCAGGCTTGATAAAGCTGAGATGCACGAGTTTCTGCTCGCTGATAATCTCGGAAACAAGCAGTTTTACCGGTGTGGAACGATACATAAAATCCCGCCGCAAACAGTCGCAAAAAACAATCAGTTCGCGGCAAACAGAAAGCCGTTTTTTTGAACTATCGTACATCGAAACGCCCACAGCGCTCGTCGCAAATATCACGGCGATAAGTCCTGCAAATTTCACGGTAAACCTCCTCAGCGTCCATTATTTCCGTTTTGTATGTATTCCCGAGAAGCAGTACAATATAGGAAAATTCACCCGTACCGAGAAGGTCACGGAGAATCTCTTTTCGATACAAATCCTCTTTGCTGCCGATATGCACGGACAGGGCGAAACTGATACCCGCTGCAAAAGCCTCACTGATTGCAGCCACTTCACTCTTGCGCGATACCTCGTCGCAGATAATCATCTCGGGCGAGAGGGTGCGTGTGGCAATCTCGATGCCCTCAGCCTTCTGAAACGAGGTGAGCACATCGGTATTGATGCCGACATCGAGGTACTCCCCGTCCACTGTCTTACCCGCGAGTTCTCCCCTCTCGTCGACCACTGCCACTTTACGAAAGCGGTCGGAGAATCCCGAAGATAGCTGATACGCCATATCGCGCAGCAGTGTTGTCTTACCGCTCGAGGGAGCTCCTGCCACAATTACGGACGGAAAAGCATTGACATAGAGAAAATTCAGCACACCGATGCTGCAGCCCCTTACCTCGCGCGGGATACGAATATTCAGCGATACAATATCGCGTACGCTGATGATTTCGCCATTTTTGGTGACAGCAGTCCCCGCGATACCAACGCGGGCGCCGTTTTTAAGCGTCACGAAACCGCGCTTGATGTTATCAGCATTCGCGTAAACGGAAAAATCGCAGAGTTTGAGAAAGAGCTTGTCAAGATAAGCGGCGGGCGTCTTAATACTATGGTGCGTCGGATGCTCGGCGAATTCGCCGTCCTTCGTCAGAAAATAGGAAGTATTTTTAATGACAATCATAAAATAACTGTCTTTTCGGATTCGTATTTCGCAGATTCTGGACAAAATATCCTTGTCGGCAAGGGATAATGCTGCGTCAATCTCCTCACCGAGAAACGTCCGTATATAATCAAGCCCGCTCAACTTACCACCTCAAATAATCATACGAAAGACAAGCCGTAAATATTACAAAGAGGTTAAATTTAGCCAAAAGCGATTGAACAACATAATCAGTTATGTTAATATACTTATGATTTTATAAATAGGTGAAGAAATATGCACACTTTGCAAACCGGACACAAAATTACATCAAACAGATTACTGAACGGAGAAACTGTAAACTATGCCGCATTGTTTACAGGTATTCTCTCGTTTTTTATTGTATTCAGGCAGGTGCTGAAACTTGGCTTTTCACTCGACGGCAAAATCGCAGTATTCATTACTTTTGCACTGTCTTCGGTGCTGATGTTCTTTGCCGAGAAGAAATATGTATTTAACAGAGCGGTCCACACCAAGCCCGCTTTCCAAGCAATGATGGCAGTCGTCAGATTTGCGATTGATTTAGGACTGTTTCAACTGTCGGATTTTGTTTTCGGCAGTCTGCTCAAAGGAACGACGATGCTCGTCTACATCATCGCGGGCACGATGGTATGCGTCTTTAACTACTATTTCGGCAAATTGATTGTATTTGACTGCCGCACTGTGGCGGAGAAACGAAACGGCGGCAGAGTTTATCGAGTATTCTACGACAATCGCTTTGTACTTCTTTCGATATTGATTTCCGCTCTATGTATGACATTTGTCTATGCGGTTTACAAGGCGTTTCCCTTTGGCGATGCAACGGTGATGCGTATGGACTTGTACCATCAGTACGGACCGCTGCACACCGAATTATTCGACCGGATTGTCAATCACAAAAGTTTTCTTTATTCCTGGACTTCGGGCGGTGGAACAAGTTTCCTTGGGGATTATTTCAACTATCTTTCATCTCCGTTTGCGCTGATGATACTGCTCTTTGACCGCAAGGATATGGCGCTTGCCATCACAACGATGGTATTCATTAAATGCCTGCTTTGCTCAGGCACCTTTGCGTACTATCTAAAATCATCCCAAAGAGGTAGCGATTACTTTGCGTCCGCATTTGGCGTTTTCTACGCCTTTTCGGGATATTTCCTCGCATACTATTGGAATATTATGTGGGTGGACGGAATGATACTCTTCCCGCTGATTATGCTCGGTATCGAGAGAATCATCGACTGCCGTAAGCCCGCGCTTTATATCGCGGCACTTACACTGCTACTTTACAGCACCTATTACATCGGTTTTATGACCTGTATATTTGCGGTTGTCTACTTTATCGCGTACTTCTTCCTGTCGGATAAAAAGCCGGCAAGAAAAACGGCAGCGCCCGTTAGGGACGTCGAACAGAAAAAAATGCGCCTTTCCTTAAAAGGCATCACAGACAACCGCTTTCTGACAAGCGGATTCACCTTTGCGTGCGCATCGCTCTTTGCCGGAGTGCTCTGTGCCGTATCACTGATTCCCGTGTTTTTCATACTGCAGGGCTCGTCTGCAACATCGGATGCGATGCCCGGTAGTATGGAGAGCTACTTCGATTTGCTCGACCTCATCACTTCCCACCTTGCCGGACTAACGACCACCATTCGTTCCTCGGGTGAAGATGTGCTGCCGAACATCTATTGCGGCACGCTTGCCGTGATTCTCATTCCGCTCTTTGTAATGAATAAGAAAATCAGCATAAAAGAAAAGACGGTTTATATTCTGCTGATTATTTTCTTCGTATTCAGTTTTGACAATAACATGGCGAATTTCTTCTGGCACGCGAAGCATTTTCCGAATGATTTGCCGTACAGATTCTCCTTTATGTACTCGTTTATCATTCTTGTAATCGGATACAAGACGCTGAAAAGACTAAAGGGTATCGAGTACCGCGATATTGCCGTTGCCGGTTTCTTCTGGCTGCTGCTGGTACTTTACTTTGAAAAGAATCCAACGGAGAAATTCAACGACATTACGATTTACGTTACCATCGGGCTAACGCTCATATGGACGGCTGCGTTACTCCTTATCCGCAAGGGGCTTCTGCCAAAAGTCATTCTCGGCGTCACTGTCGTGGCGCTTACGTTCTGCGAAGTCATTATTGCGGACACGCAGGCATTCACGCTGAACTGGACCAATACGGAATACACCGAAAACTACGACCTCTACCGCGACACCGTACAGTACGTGGAAGATAAGGACAAGGACTTCTACCGCCAGGAACTCTGCGAACTTGACACGAGAATGGACCCTTGCCTATACGGCTATAACGGCATCTCCATCTTCTCGTCGATGGCATACGAGGATTATTCACAGCTGCAGTACTCGATGGGTATGTACGGCAATCGCATCAACTCCTATACCTATCACACACAGACGCCCGTCTATAATATGATGAATAACATCAAATATGTCACCTGGACGAAGGCAAGCATGATGCCGTCGGGCGACTACTACGAGCATTTCTACTCGACTGAAAAAGAGGATGCAAAAGTATTCAGAAATAAGGCATATCTCCCGATATCCTTTGTCACAAAAAGCGATGTCAAGGAGTGGTATTTCGACGAGGGCGACCCGTTTGAAGTGCAGGAGGATTTCCTCAGCAAGGCGACGGGCGTCAGCAACGTGTTCCTGCCCTGCGACTATGTCTCAACGGTGACAAATTCCTGCGAATGCGAGGATATTGTCGAAAACGGCGTCTACTCCTTCTCAAAGGATGCCGAAACGGACGGCGGCAGCATCGAGGTCACCATCAAAGCAGTGAACGACGACAACGTCTATATCTACATTTCCTCGGGCGAAATCGAGAACGTCAATTATTTCTGGAATAACGAAGAAGAAACCGCGGACCAGAATATCGACACGCCCTATATCTTTGACCTCGGAAAACATAAGAAAGGTGATGAAATCCGCGTCGAAATCAGCCTTGCCGGAATGGAAACCGAGTCGGCGATACTTGATATTTATGCGTATGACCTTAATAACGATGTCTTAGATTCCGCCTATGATTTACTCAAAGAAGGCGGTATGGAGGTTACCTCATACGGTGACACCTTCATCAACGGTACCGTTAACGCAGGCTTTGACGGATATCTCTATTCATCCATTCCCTATGACGAGGGATGGAGCGTCTATATCGACGGCAAGAAGGCGGAGACCTTCAAGCTCGGCGACAGCATGCTCTGTGCCGAAATCACCGCCGGTAAACACGATGTCACATACAAGTTTATGCCCAAAGGGCTGAACTACGGTCTCGTCATCAGCGGCGCCGGATGGCTTTGCCTAATGGTATACGGTATTTACCGCTATCTGACAAAAAAGAGGAAAAAGCGAAATTGTAAAAACGGCGTAAACATTACCGAATAGGTATTGAACAGCAAAAGCTTTTGTTGTAAAATATAAAATCAAAGTAGTGTGAAATGAGAGGAGTTATCACATGCCAAGAATCACAGCACAAGAGGTACAGACCATCCCCTACGGACCGCTGGGTATCATCGCCCTGCCGGGATGCGAGGAGCTCGCAAAAAAAATCGACGACTACATCGTAAGATGGAGAACGGAGCAGGTTGAAAAACAGGAGCACCTGATTTCCTTCTACGGTTACCATCGCGACACATACTTAATCAAAAACACCTGTGTCCGTTTCGGCTCGGGTGAAGGCAAAGTTGTCATCAACGACACCATCAGAGGCTACGACCTTTATATCGTTGCAGACTGCTTTAACTACTCGGTAAAGTATCAGATGTATGGTATGGATGTACCGAAATCCCCCGATGACCATTACTCCGACCTCAAGAGAGTTATCTCAGCTGCATCAAGCAAGGCAAAGAGAATCAATGTCATTATGCCGATGCTCTACGAAGGCAGGCAACACAAGCGCTCCTCCAGAGAATCGCTCGACTGTGCAATGTGTCTGCAGGAACTGATTGACCTCGGTGTGGAAAACATCATCACTTTTGATGCGCACGACCAAAGAGTACAGAATTCCATTCCGCATAAATCATTCGAAAACGTAATGCCTACATACCAGATGATTAAGGCGCTCGTCAACACGGTTGACGACCTGTGCATCGACCCCGAGCATCTGATGATTATCTCCCCTGACGAGGGCGCAATGCACAGATGTATCTATTTTGCAACCCAGCTTGGTGTTAATCTCGGTATGTTCTATAAGCGCCGCGACTATACAAAGGTTGTCAACGGCAGAAACCCGATTGTGGCTCATCAGTATCTCGGCGAGAGCGTTGAGGGCAAGGATATTATCATCGTCGACGATATGATTTCCTCGGGCGAGAGTATGCTCGAAGTAGCGCGTAAGCTCAAGGAACTCAAGGCAAGGAGAATCTTTGTCTGCTGCTCCTTCGGTCTCTTCTGTAACGGACTCGAAGTATTTGACAAGGCATACGACGAGGGCATTTTTGAAAAGGTTTACACGACGAACGGTATCTATCAGCCGAAAGAACTTCTCGAAAGAGAATGGTACGAGAATGTTGAACTCTCCAAGTATCTCGCATACTTTCTCGATACCATTAACCATGATTTATCCGTATCCTCCCTTCTCGACTCCTCCAGTAAAATTCATCAACTTCTTGTAAAAAAAGGACTGAAATAAAATGAAAATCAAAAAGCTCAGTAAAAAGCAGATTATCATCATTGCAGTGGTTGCCGTTCTGCTGATTGTGCTGGTACCTACGGGTATCTACTGCACGGTCAATAAGGAAAGTCCCGCTCAGATGATAAGCGACGTATTCACCGACAGGGACGACCTCATCAACAAGTGGCAGAGCGACAAAGCGATTGCCGCCTATGAGTTCAAAGAGGACGGAACCTATGTCAGCTATATCAGCACCTTCCACTACACGGGTAACTACACCGTGGAGGGCAAGAAACTGATTCTCACTAACCCCGGTGCAAACGGCAGAATCGTCTACAAGTACAATATCAAGGGCGACACCCTGACGCTTGAGCTGCTCGAAGAAAACGGTGAGAAGCCCGAAGACGGCGAGAAACTCACCTATGACAAGGTTGACCATATCAACACGAAGAGCGTGACCGATATTCTCGGCGACTTTGCTAAAGATAAGCAGGCCGAAAGCGATTCAGAGGATACCGACGACTAATGAAAAAAGCATTCCGTAAAGGAATGCTTTAATTCATATTAGCCCAATCTTTTCATATGATTTACCAAAGGGGTAATGATATGAAAAGATACGATGTGGACAAGAGATGTATAGAACTCGGTCAGTATATTGCCGAGAGCGGCGCAACGGTGCGGCAGACGGCGGAGGTATTCGGTGTATCGAAATCGACGGTACATATGGATGTCACGAAGCGGCTGCGGGAAATCGCGCCCGCTCTTGCCGGGAAGGTCGAGCAGGTGCTCAGCAAAAACAAAGCCGAGCGCCATCTCCGCGGAGGTGCAGCTACGCGGAAAAAATATACATCGCATTCTAAATAAATGTTGATTTACATACTTTAATGTGTTAAAATGTAACCAAGGAGTATTAAAGTATGAACATTGGATTTATCGGCTGCGGTAATATGGCATCTGCCATTATCGGCGGCATTGTTGAAAAAGGAATTGTAAAGGGAGAGGACATCTGCGTATACGATGTATTCCCCGCTGCTGCAGAGAAATTGCAAAATGCTTACGGCGTAAAGGTTATGGACGCTGAGACTGAAGTCGTTAGAAGTGCGGAAACGGTTATTCTTGCAGTTAAACCAAATGTACTCGGTAGTGTATTATCCAAGATTAATATTGCACTGGATGAGAGCGACACACTGCTTATCTCCATCGCTGCCGGCAAGGACTTAAAGTTTATGCGCTCCCATCTCTCGCACGACAACCGCATCATTCGCGTGATGCCGAATATCAACGCGCAGGTCGGTGCGGCGATGTCCGCTTATACGGCAAATGACATCGCGACTGACGAGGACAAGGCGCTGTGCAATACGGTTTTTTCGGGTGTCGGACGCGTAATGGAACTTGAGGAGGTGTACTTTCCCCTCTTTGGCGTAATCGCCGGATGTTCCCCCGCATTCAGTTATATGTTCATTGACGCACTCGCAAGAGCGGGCGTACAAAACGGAATGAAGAAGGACGTCGCGCTCGAAATTGCGGCTCAGGCAGTTCTCGGAAGTGCAGAAATGATTCTCAAAAGTGATAAGCACCCCTACGAGCTGATTGATATGGTATGTTCCCCCGGCGGCACCACCATTGAGGGTGTGGCATCGCTCAAGAAGGACGGCTTCGAAAACGCCGTCAACAACGCAGTTAATTCTGCTGTCGAAAAGGACAGCAAATTATAAATAACGCGCCACGGCGCAGAAAGAAGGAGTAAAATTTATGAAGTATGAAATTCAGGGCGGTAACTTCCCCGTACTCGTTTGCACACTTGACGCAAATGAAAAGATGATTACCGAAGGTGGCGGCATGAGCTGGATGAGCCCGAATATGAAGATGGAAACATCCTCAAACGGCGGTCTCGGCAAAATGCTCGGCAGAATGATGACGAAAGAAAGCCTTTTCCAGAATAACTACACCGCACAGGGCGGCGAAGGCACTATCGCATTTGCAAGCAGCCTCCCGGGTGAAATTATGCCTCTCGAAATTGGTGCCGGCAAGGAATATGTAGCACAGAAGTCTGCTTTTCTTGCTTCTACCGCAGGCGTTGAGCTCTCCACATTCTTCCAGAAGAAGTTTGGCTCGGGTCTTTTCGGCGGCGAAGGTTTCATTATGCAAAAGCTCAGCGGTAACGGTACTGCATTCATCGAAATCGACGGTTCTGCAGTGAAATACGAACTCGCTGCAGGTCAGCAGCTTATCGTGGACACCGGTCACGTAGTTCTTATGAGTGCTACCTGCAAGATGGATGTTCAGACTGTTAAAGGCGTAAAGAACGTTCTCTTCGGCGGTGAAGGTTTATTCAACACCGTAGTAACAGGTCCCGGCGAGGTAATTCTCCAGACAATGCCTGTACCGAAGCTCGCTTCATCCATTCAGCCCTATATTGTCACACAGGGTTCATAAGTACAAAACAGAAGGGTTACTCTAATGAGTCGTGCGATAACGAAGTTTTAAGGAATGGCGGTACAGTTTAGCGACTGTACCGCTTTTCCTTTATTTAATTATGCCGTTTCTTTGTTCTTACGCCATTGACTTCTGCCGTCTATTGCAATTAAATCCTCATCATCAGCAATATTGGTGATACCAATGGCTTTGTAGTAAATCTCAATCTTTTGCCTTCTGTGTCCACTGCTCTTATCGGGAGCGTGGACAATAATTTTGTCAATCAAGTCATTAACCATTTCAGCGGTCAGCTTTTCGGGGTCGGTGTATTTGCGAACATTTTTAAGGAATTGTTTTAAGTCATACTGTTCCTGCTCGCCTGCATCAATTAATTGCTGCAACCGTTCAATTTCAGTTTTGATGTTCTTTTGTTCTGCCTCATAATCAGCCGAAAGCATATCAAAACGCTCATTGCTTATCCTACCCGAAACCATGTCCTCATACAACCTTTTGAAAAGCTCATCAAGGTTATCACATCGTGCTTGCAGATTGACAATATCCTTCTTTGCTTTTCTTACGGCTGCAAAATGCTCATCATTCGCTTTTTCAATTTCCTTATCCACAAATGTTTCTTCAAACATCTGAACATAGGAAAGGACATTTTGCAGGTGCTTAAAAACAAGATTGATAAGCGTAACATTTCGGATATAGTGTGCAGAGCAACTACATGTATTGCTACGGTAATTAGAGCAAGTGAAAAAATCTTGCTTTGGCTCAAAATTGTTTGCTGTGCAGTAATATAACTTGCTACCGCAGTCAGCACAGTAAACCTTTCCCGAAAGAGAGGAGTTCGACATTTACGCTTCTATGGATCCCGCCAAAGAGGTTGGGGGCGACTTCTATGACTTCTTCCTTGTTGACGACGACCATCTCTGTTTGGTTATGGCTGATGTATCAGGCAAGGGTATTCCTGCTGCGCTGTTTATGATGGCGTCGAGAATCATTATTGCGAATAACGCAAAAATGGGCAAAACTCCCGCGCAGATACTTACCGACACCAACGCAACTATATGTTCAAATAACAAAGAGGAAATGTTCGTCACGGTATGGTTAGGTATTCTTGAGTTATCCACAGGCAAATTAACCGCCGCGAACGCAGGCCATGAATTTCCTGCATTGATGCCTACTGACGGCAAGTTCACACTATACAGGGACAAGCACGGATTTGTTATCGGCGGCATGGAAGGTATGAAATACAAGGAATATGAGA
>SVOG01000060.1 GCA_015066525.1 Oscillospiraceae bacterium
ACCTTGGCGTCCACCAGGGCGTCGATACGCTCGAACACGTCCTTGGTCACACCGACGGCGGCGCCGCACAGCAGACGGCCGTGGGAATCCTTGGCGGAGTTGGGATACTTGGTGTTCTTCTCGATGTCCTTGATGGTGATCAGGCCGCGGAGGTAGCCCTCGTCATCCACGATGGGCAGCTTCTCGATGCGGTGGACACGCAGGATCTCCTGGGCCTGAGAGAGGGTGGTGCCCACGGGGGCGGTGACCAGGTTCTTGCTGGTCATGAATTCGTGGATGGGACGAGAATAATCCGTCACAAAGCGCAGGTCACGGTTGGTGAGGATGCCCACGAGGGTGCCGTCCTCCTCGCAAATCGGAACGCCGCTGATATGATACTTGCCCATCAGCGCATCCGCATCGCGCACCGTATGAAGCGGGGAGAGGAAAAACGGGTTTGCAATAACACCGTTTTCCGAACGCTTTACCTTGTCGACCTCGGTCGCCTGGTCCTCAATCGTCATATTCTTATGAACGACACCGATGCCGCCTTCACGCGCGATGGCGATTGCCATCTGGGATTCGGTAACAGTGTCCATTGCCGCAGTCATAAGAGGAATGTTGAGGGTGATATTATTTGTGAGTCTCGTGTGGAGATCCACGCCGTCGGGTGTGACATCCGACTCAGCAGGAATCAGCAGCACGTCGTCGAAGGTGAGACCTTCTTTTACAAACTTATCTCCGTATCCGTCCATATCTGTACCTCCGTTATCTTAAAATATTTTTACTATCATATCATTAATGAAAACTAATATCAAGTATTTTATTTACAAATAACCGATTTCTTGCTCCACGGGGAGTAATACCGATTCTTGCCCACGGTCTTATAGGCTCTGATGCGGATATAGTATTTTTTGCCCTTTTTCAGCTTCTTGAAAACTTTAGAAGTGGTGCCCGCCTTTACGGTATATTTCTTCACGCCCTTCTTAAAATCGGACGAAGTGGCAAACTGCAGTTCGTAGCCCGTGGCAGAAAGTTTCTTCCAACTCGCGGTAATGGTTTTTTTGGAAGTCTTGAGGGTGAGGGTCGGTTTCTTCGGCAGAGTAGTGTTTTGATACACCGGACCGTAACCGCCGTAGAGGGTGCGGCTGCCCTGTTTCTTATACGCTCTCACGCGGAAGGAATAGGTTGTCGCAGGTGAGAGCGAGGAAATCTTTGTGCTTGTACCGCTCGCGGTCTTAATCCACTGCCACTTGCCGTCCTTATATTGCTCGACATAGTAACCGTCGGGTTTACCGCTCTTCGCATTCCAGCAAAGGGTCATCGACGAGGTTGTTTTGCTGCCGCTTTGAAGCCACATCTTGCCCATATTCTGCGGCGAGATGGTGAACTGTCGGTGCGTTTTTGAACCGGCATAGTCCCCTTTGCCGCTGATATTCACGGTGGCAATACCCGTATTGGTATTTGCCACATAGGAAACGCTGTAATCATCCGTGGAAAGCATGGTGCCGTCCGCTGCTGTAACCGTCACGCCCGGCGTGATTTTGCCTCCGTTGTAAGTGAAGCTGTTCTGCGAGAGCGACACGGTGCAGTTCGAAAGTTGCGCTGCGTCGCGGTCATAATTCTCAGCGGAGATAAACGGCGCATATTTTTTATTATAGAAATCGTTTTCGGTATACTCGTAACTCGGGGTGTGCTCCTTGCCGCTGTCG
This sequence comes from Oscillospiraceae bacterium, assembly GCA_015066525.1. Classification (GTDB taxonomy): domain Bacteria; phylum Bacillota; class Clostridia; order Oscillospirales; family Acutalibacteraceae; genus Eubacterium_R. The sequence goes on from SVOG01000060.1 coordinate 1,692, forward strand.
AGGGATTTCACCGTCGCATCATTCACCAGGAGGAAGGTATACTGCCTATCGGGATAGCCGCGGTCAAGCAGTTCGTCGTCCCAGGTCGTATCGACGAAATAATACTTACCGTTTACCTCGACGAGATTCCACGCGTGTCCCGTATTGGGGATGGCAAAAATACCGCCGCTTGAGGAATAGCGTGAAGTCATCACACGGCAGTTATAGCCGAGCTCCTCGCAGATACGGTAAAACGCACGGGCATAACCCTGGCAAACGCAGGAGCCTTTCACAAGGGCGCCGTAAGGGCTAAACGCATAGGCATAGTCCCAAATGTCGCCGCTGATGGCATCATAGCAATAACTCGTGCCGGAACAGATATAATCGTGCACTGCTTTGATAATCTCATAATCCGACAGCTTATCGGTGTCGAGTGAATGAATAAACTTCGCAATCGCAGAACGCACCTGTTTCTCCTCATCGGGCGTTTCGAGGTACTGATACTGAAAATGCAGCACATTGAAATAATACCCCTCGCGGTACGCCGCGCTCAGGCTGACGCCGTAGCCGAGTTTTGCCCAGCGCAGATAATCGCCGTCGGTACTGCCCGTGGAGAGCTGGTCGCTCGTGGCATTTTTGAAAAGCTCGCTTTCCAGGTCGACGAGTTGGAGTTGCGTACGGTAACTCGACTTGGAAAGGAAGTACACCGTGAAAGCTGTACTGCGTTTTTCAAGCTGCGCCTTAAAAACCTCATAAAGCTGTTTGCCTTTTGAATAATAGGTATTGCCGCCGTAGGTCTTAGCCGTTGACGCGGGGAAGCTGAAATCCTCATCCTCCGCAACGGAATCGCCGAGAAGCGGCGCATCCTCGTGATAGGCAACGGAAACAGAGTCCGTAGCGTAGACAGCCATCACGGGCGTGCACACGGCGGACAGGACAAGTGCTAAGGCTATTATGTAAGAGAATAATCGTTTCATTTCACACCTACTCGTTTACAGTTATCAAACATCGGGCAGCCGTCACACTGCGGTTTTCTCGCCGTGCAGGTATCCCTGCCGAAGAGGACAATGCGGTGGCAGAAGTCAGCGCCTTCGTCAGCGGGGACAATCTTTTTCAGCGCCATTTCAATCTTTACCGGATCCTTCACATCGACCAGTCCGATACGGTTGGAGATGCGTATCATATGGGTATCCACAACAATGCTCTCCTTGCCGTAGACATCACCGACAATCAGATTAGCCGTCTTACGGCCAACGCCCGGAAGGGTAATTAAATCCTCGATATTGTCGGGCACCACGCCGCCGAAATCGTCGCGGATTTTCTGCGCCATACCGATGATGGACTTCGCCTTATCACGGTAAAAGCCGCAGGATTTGATAATTTCCTCAATATCGCTCTGCTTTGCGACGGCGTAATCATCCAGCGTCCGGTAGCGGCTGAAGAGCGCGGGGGTAACCATATTCACGCGCGCATCCGTACACTGCGCGGACAGGCGCGTCGCCACGAGAAGTTCAAACGGATTGGTCGCCGTCAGCGAACAAATTGCCTCAGGATATTCTTTTTTCAGGATTTCTATTGCGTTAAGTGTTCTTTGCTTTTTCGTCATTTTTGATGGTATCCCAATACTTCTTAAATGCCTGCTCGTTCTTATTGTCGCCGTACTCATAGTAATGCACATCTTTGATTGCGTCGGGCAGGTACTGCTGATAGGTATAGTGATGCGGATAATCGTGGGGGTAGATATAATGCTGTCCCTTCACAGCGGCATCCTCGCCGTCGTAATGCTTATTCTGAAGCTGACGCGGAATCGGGCCGATATTGCCCCGCTTCACATCCGCCATTGCCATATCAATCGCACCCGCGCCGCTGTTACTCTTCGGCGAAGTTGCCACGAGGATAACGGCATCGGCGAGCGGAATGCGCGCCTCGGGAAGTCCGACCATCATCGCCGCATCCACGCAGGATTTCACAATCGGGATAATCTGCGGATACGCAAGTCCCACATCCTCGCACGCGCAGACCATCAGGCGGCGGCACGCGCTCGGCAAATCCCCCGCTTCCAAGAGACGCGCGAGATAATGCAGCGCCGCATCGGGGTCGGAGCCGCGCATACTCTTCTGATACGCCGACACGATATCGTAATGCTCGTCGCCGTCGCGGTCATAGCGCATCGACGATTTCTGCACGAGTTCGTCGGCGGTATCAAGGGATACGACTTTTTTTCCATCCTTGGACGGGGTGGCGAGGTAACAGTTTTCGACGGTATTCAGTGCCTTGCGCACATCACCGCCGCAGCCCGTCGCAATCTTCCTTGCGACGCCGTCGTCAAGGGTAATTTCAATATGGTTTTCTTCTGCGAGGTAGTCAAATCCCCTCTCGACTGCCGGAATAATATCCTCGGTATCAATACTCTTAAACTCAAACACGGTCGAACGCGAGAGAATCGCGGAGTAAACATAAAAATAGGGGTTTTCCGTCGTCGAGGCAATCAGGGTAATCTTGCCGTTTTCTATGTACTCGAGCAGGCTCTGCTGCTGGCGTTTATTGAAATACTGAATCTCGTCAAGATACAGCAGAATGCCATTTGGTGCGGTAAAGGTATCAATCTCGGCGACGATATTCTTAATGTCCTGGGTGGAGGCGTTCGTGCCGTTCAGTTTTCGAAGGGAACGGTTCGTCTTATTCGCGATAATGGAGGCGACCGTCGTCTTGCCGACACCGGAGGGACCGTAGAAAATCAGATTCGGTATCTCGCCGTTTTCTATCATATTGTAGAGCGCCTTGCCCGGGGTGAGGAGATGTTTTTGCCCCACCACATCGCAAAGCTCCGTCGGACGAATTCTGTCCGCAAGGGGTTGATTCATATCGTTGTTCCTTTTTATTGTTTACCGGCTAAACACGCAGCCGCAAAAATTCTGTCGGTACAGGTCGTACTCCCTGCTGAGTTCGATGGAGCGCTTATAGCCCTCGCGTTTCTTAAAATCGGACGGAAGCCACGCCACGCCGTATTGCTGCGCGAGCGCAAAGCCGATTTCGTTAATCTTCTGCGCGTTCTTAAGCGGGCTGATGGACAGCGTCGTGCAGAAATAGTCAAAGCCCTGCTCGGCGGCAAGCTGCGCCGTTTTTTCCAGACGCAGACGGTAGCACTTAAAGCACCGCTCGCCGCCCTCGGGGACGGATTCAAGTCCTGCCGCTATATCCAGAAAGGCGCGGTAATCGTAATCACCCTTGATGAGCTTCACCGGATTCTTCACGGGAAGCGAAGCGATGAGGCGCTGCTGCTCGGCATAACGCTTTTCAAACTCATCCTCGGGGGAAATATTCGGGTTAAAATATAAAACCGTGATATCAAAATAATCGGACAAATACTCCAGAGTATAGCTCGAACAGGGCGCACAGCAGCTATGCAGCAGCAGTCTGGGAAGTGTACCCTGTTCGGTGATTTTGCTGATTATTTTATCGGTTTCCTTCTGATAATTCGTCTGGTTCATTTATCTGCTCACAAAGGTTGCCGGATTTCGTTTCGCACCGTCGATGATGACCTCAAAGTGACAGTGCGGACCGGTGGAGTTACCGGTGGAGCCGCTCTTTGCAATCTGCTGCCCCTTGATAACACTCTGGCCGACGCTGACGAGGATTGCCGAGTTATGCGCATAAAGGGTAACAATTTTTCTGCCCTTGGCGTCGGTGCCATGGTAAATCATCACATAGTAGCCGTAAGAATAATTCAGTCGGCGCACCTTAATGACAATACCCTTCTGCGAAGCGACAACGCGGCTGCCCGTCGGGGCGGGATAGTCGATACCCGTGTGAGCTCTGCCGTTGCGGTAATGACCAAAGTGCTGCGACACGGCATAATGTCCGGGCACGGGATAGGTCAGATTCAGCACCGCATCACTGCCGCTGTAAAGCGACTGCGTCTGGTCCTCCATATCGCTGATTTCGCCCGAATGGTCCTTCGTGACCGCCGTCGTGATTTCATCGGGGGATTTCAGTCCGCTGAGAAGGGCGTCAATCTCGGCATTTACCTTCTTAATCACCTCTTCGTCCTCGTTGCGGAATTCGGTATACATCGCCGCATTCTGCGTAAAGACGGCAAAGAGACGGTCACTCTCGGCTCTGTCCTCGGAGAGGATGACCTTTTTCTGAGCAATCAATTCCTGGTCCTTTTCGACCTTGTCCTGCTCCTTCTTGCACTCGTCGCGCTTTTTATTCAGTTTCGCCTGGGCGGAAGAAAGCACCGCCTTGCGCTCGTTGAGTCCGCCCTGCTTGGTGATAATCTTCTCCATCTTGGCGTTGACATCCTTCAGCAGTTCGGTGTCGCTCTTGGCAACCGCTTTAATCATCTCGTAGCGGGCAAGGAACTGCGATATATCCTTGCTGGTGAGCAGTGCGGCAAGAACGCTGTCCGTGCCGCTAATATACATCGCACGCAGGCGCAGACAATAGGCGTTATATGTAATCGTGAAGTCGTCGTTGAGTTTATCGAACTCCTTTTGCGCCTCGTCGTAAGCCTTCTGCAGGACTTTAAGCTGCTTTTCCAGCGGCTCAATCTGCTTATTGAGTTCCTCGACCTTGGCGCGCGCTGCTTTCACTTCGGCATTCAGCACCTTGAGTTCCTTGTCGACGATGCCGATTTTCTCATCGAGGGCGTCGATATACGCCTCGGTCGTCTTGGCGTTATCCTTGAACTCGGCGAGTTTTTTTTCGCTCTCCTTGAGTTTCTCATTAAGTTCCTTCTTCTGGTCGGAGAGGGATTTCTCGGCGTCCTTCTTTGCCTTCTCATTATCCTTGGTGGCAGATTCGCTCTGCGTCGTCGACGCGGAGGGCGTCTCCTCCTCATCCGCCCACGCGGTCACGCAGCAGGTAGAAAACAGGAAAAGGACCGACAGTAAAATGCAAATGGTTTTCTTCGTAAAGTGTTTCAAAACAATTCCTTCTTTGGGTGATGATTATGGCAAATAATTTGCGGGGTTCTGGGCGTAGGACTGGCTCGTGCCGCCCACACGCACTTCAAAATGGCAGTGCGGTCCGGTGGAATTACCCGTCGAGCCGCTCCGGGCTATCTGCTGACCCTTCTTGACATACTGTCCGGCAGAGACAAGCCTTGCATTATTATGGGCGTAAAGGGTGTAAACACTCTTGCCGCTCGATGTTTTCTTGTCGTGGGCGATAACGATGTATCTGCCGTAACTGCGGTAAGAGCCGTCGGGATTCGTCAAATCCGTCGAGATAATGACCGTGCCTGATTCGGCGGCGACAATTTTCTGATTCTCATTTCCGTAAGTCGAGAAGTCACACCCGGTGTGTCCTTCATAAGCGCCGAAACCGCAGGTAATCTTGGTATACTTCGGGCAGGGATAAGTCAGTTTCAGATAACTGCTGCCCGCTGTGGTAGTCGTAGTTGTCGTGGTGGTTTCGGTTTTCTGCGTTGTCGACTCCTCGCCGTGCGAGGTCGTGGTCGGCTTGGTCGTGGTGGTAGTCGTCGTGCGTTTCTTGGTTGTAGTGGTCGTAGTGGTCGGCACATATTTCCTTGCCGCCGCTTCGATATCCGCGTCAATTTCGTCGAGTTCCGCCTGCGTAATATCGCGGAATTCGCCATACTGTTTCGTCTTGGCGTGGAGCTGCTCGAGGTGCTTGTTCTGCTCCTCTTGCTGCTTTTCGATGACAGCCTGCTGCGCCTCCATCTCCTCCTGATTTTTAAGGAGGGTGATACGCTGCTCTTTCAGCTTCGTCTTGCTTTCTTTGAGCGTCGACTGGGAGGTTTTGAGTTTCTGATTCTTATCGTCAAGTTTCTTTTTGACCGACATAATTTCGCTCGTCTGCTGCTGCACTTCATCCAGCAGTTCGCCGTCCTGCCTGGACACGGCGCTAATCATCTGCATACGCGTCAGGAAGTTCGACACGCTGTCGCTCATCAGAATAAAACTGAGGATGCTTCCCTGCTCGCCGCTGATGTAAATTGCGCGGATGCGCTGGCAGTAAGCATTGTAAACGCTGCTGAATTCTTTATTCAGCGTCGCGATATTCTGCTCGAGTTCCTTCACCTCGACGGTGATGGTCTCAATCTCGCGTTCATTCGTGGCGATATTACTCTCAAGGGCGCTGACCTTGCTTTCAATCTCCTGCGCCTGTTTCTTAGAGAGGTTGTACTGCTCGGTGAGAAATTCAATCTTCTCGCCGAGAATCCGGATATACTCTTCGGTGTCCTCGCTCTCCTTGCCGAGCTCCTTCAATTTTTGCTCGGTTGCATAGAGTTTTCGCTCCAGCTCCTCGCGCTGGCTCTCGAGACTCGACTGTGTGGTCGCCGATACAAATCCCGTCGAAATCCCGCAGGTAAAGAAGAGGCAAAGCGCCATCAGGACGGAGGTCATTCTGATTAATCCCTTATTTTTCATATCGTCACTTCCGCAAGAAAAAGTTAAACTCTCCTAATTAATTATTATAGCACTTTATTTTAATATATACAACAGAAAATTATAATTTCTATTTTCTAAATTTTGACAAAAAAACACGGGAGATGACTCCCGTGTTATATTTCATCCTTCAGGGTGGTGACAATCAGCTTGCTCTCGATGACCGCCGCGATGAGTTCGTGCTTATTCTTGAAGCCGCCCTTCATCACAATCTGCTCGAGGTTCCAGCGCACGCCGCTCTTTGTAATGCCGAGGGATTCGGCGATTTCGTCGTAAGTTTCGCCCTGGACAAAGCGGCGCAGAATCTGCAGCTGGCGCGGGGATAGCTCGCAGGAGAACATCTCGTTAAGCTCCACGCTCGGCGACATATCGGGGAAGATGTGTTCCCCCGCCACCGTCCGCTTGATGACATCAATGAGTTCGGTATCGCCGTGGTCCTTGTACCAAAGGCTATCGGCGCCGCCGTTCTTCGACCGTGCGAGCACATCGGGGTCAATCAGCGAGGTCACGATGACCACCTTGGCACCGCTGTTTTTACGGATTCTCGCCCCCGCCGAGACGCCCGAGTGATTATGCGCAGTCTGGACATCCATCAATACAAGGTCAACATCGGCATTCTCGCACGCCTTTTCCGCTTCAAAAGCGTCAGCGAACGCACCGACCAGTTCAAACGCGCCGTCTGCCAAGAGCATATTGACAAAATGGTTTTGCATATAGAGGTTATCCTCTGCTACAATCGTCTTAATCATCGCTGCCTCCTGTGATAATCGTTAATAGAAATACGGGACTGTGCGCCACCGTCATTACGCCTTGCTCCGCCTCAACCATCCGCCTGAGCGACGAGAGCCCGCCGCCCTCGGTAATCGGGTGCGCGGGAGGGGTGCCGTTATTGGTAATACGAATCGTTTTGGTGCCGTTTTCGACGGTGATATTCACAGATACCTCCGTGCCGTGCGCGTGGTTAACGCAGTTCGTCACACAGACATCGCAAGCCGCCGCCACGAGCGAAGCGCAGTCCGCGTAATCGCCGTCAATTTGCAGTAAAACGCCCATTTCGCGCGCTTTTTCCACCGCTGCGGGCACGCCGCCCTGCGAGGGAATCACGCGATTATTCGAGAAGTAACCAACGGCATTTTGCAAGACGCCGAGCTGATAATTAACGTCCTTCTGCGAGCCGTCCTCAATCAAACGGGACAGGGCAATCAGACTCGTGCCGATATCGTTATGAATCTGCGTTTTCAACGAGAGGGTTTCCTCCTCGCGGATGCGGTCGGCAAGGCGTTCATACATTGCCTGCATCTTCTCATTTGCGGCGCGCAGCTGCTCGTTTTCTTCGCTGAGCAGAGCGTTTGCTTCATAGATTTCGGTCACATTTTCAGCGGTAATCTGGGTGAGCGCGTCGCGCTTTGCTTCCGTAAGACGCCATACGCTGCCATCCGGCAGGCGATACAGATTAGCATCCCCGCCCATCGCGTATCCCTCAAACGCCGAGAGAAGTTCGTCCCGCGTGCGGGGATAGGTTTTTCTCAGCGCGAGGACGCGTTCTGCCATCGCATAGTTAATCAGTACGATGCCGCCCTGCGTATCGGCAAAAGCGATGCCCGTAGCGAGATTATCGAGCGCCTCTTTCACCGAAACGGGAGTAATACTGTTTTTCACCCGATTATGCTCGCGGACGATGCCTGCCGCGGAATACACCGCCGTCACAGCGCCGAACGCGGGTACCGCCGCCCACGGAAAACGGATATCCGACGGGACGCAGAGCACCGCGGTCATACACAACAGCGCCGCAAATAACAGCACATCAATCATCACTTTATTATCGCTGCGGCGTAGCAATTTCACAAGGCAGAGCGCAAGCTGCAATAAAACGCAGACAAACATCACCGCCGCAAGCGTCATACGAAGCGTGGAGGGTAAGAGGGTTATATCCGTCACGGCGCATCCCTCCCTTCAAGGGAGTAGACGAGCTGCGTGCCGTCCTCTTCCGTACAGATTTGTACAGCGGGATATTCCCGCTTCACCGCGGAGAAATCCGCCTTGCTGTCAAGCAAAATGCTCTCGCGCAGAACGCCGTTTACGCGGCACACCCGCACATTGAGATAATGGGACGAGGCGAGCGCCTCCTCCATCACACATTCAAAGAAATCGTACGCCGTCATCAACAGGCTGCCCGACTGATTTTCTGCGCCGCAGTCTACGAGGAAACTGCCCCGAATGCCGAGAAGTCCGAGCGAGCGCATCGACTCCGAGAGCGCGCTCGAGAGCATCGCCTCGGGTATCACGGCGCCCTCGTCCACCGTCAGCACAAAATTCTTGCGGCGTTTGATATAACTGCCGAGGATGACAATCTGCGCTAAAATGCGCCTTTTTTCCGCATCATCCGCGGCGGACTGATATGCCTTAACAAGCAGGTCAACTTTATTCAACTGGGTCTGGGTTTTGCTCTGCAAAAGGTCATAGAGACGGTTTTGCTCCTCGACCTTTTTATGCTGAGCCTCCTTCTCATATTCCATCGTCAGAAGAGCGTTTTTCTCGCGCAGTTCTTCGCCGCGGAATTCGAGCATTTCGCGCATTTCAAGCAGTGCCGACACGTCCTCCGTCCACACGGCGTGACCGCCCGACACAGGAAGATTATGGAGTATTTTTTTATCATCGGTAATCAATGGCGCGCTCTCCGCCCGTTTCATTTCCGACACGCTGATATCCTCCGCGCTGCTCGCGCGGTACACAACGCGGTAATCCGCATCACAAATCTGTGCCGAGATGCCCGTGCTCGCAAGAAAGGCGTCCGTATAGCCCACATTTGAGTGAATCAGTCCGCACTGAATACAACACTCAAAATATCCCGTAAACACCAGGCAGAACACGACCGAAAGGTCACCGATAAACGGCGAAATCGCCTCCGGACGAAAGGCGTAAAGACTGCCGTAAACGAGCGCGATGCCGAAGGGCAAAAGCGGAAGCCAGAGGCGCCTTTTTCCCTTCGAGCTGCGCAGGCGCGTCAGCATCACGATAAAAGAAAGCACCGCCGAGAGGTAAATCCACCCCGTCACGGCATAATAGAGCCAACCGTAGGTATAGTCGCTCTCACTCCAAACGGCTGCGGTTTTAGGAAAGCGAAACGCCATTTGGTGCAAATCATTCGTCAAGACAAGCAGAATCAGCGCCGCCGTCGGTATAAAAAGCGCATAGAGCCGTTTCGGCAGCCGATAATCTTCCGCGCGGTCAAGCGAAACGGAAATCAGCAGCGCCAAAAGCGGCGTTAAGAGCAGCGGAATGTAATAGACATACCAAAGAAAGCGAATCACATCCACATCGAGAACGAAGCGAAACTTAAACTCGCGCACAATCATCCAGAACACACAGAGCCCCGCGACAATATTCAGAAGCCGCCGTGCCTGCACCTGCATAATTCTTCGGTTAACGGTAATGCCCCAGACAAAAAACAAGCCGATATAAATACAGTCGCGATTGAACGCAAATATCTTATCGACAAGCGGGATATCGGTCACAAAGGACACAGCACGGCAGAGCACTGCCGCTGCAATACAGCCGACAAACAGCGCCGGCATCCGATAGAATTCCGTTTTTGCCCGATGCATACCGTCACCTCCCTACATTTATCTATAAAAAGTATACCATAATAAAAAAACAACCTCAAGAGGTACCCTGCGAAAATAGTGTCAGCCCAAAAATGGTATCTTTTTCGCAAGGTGTCCCAAAAGGTTGTTTCTTCCTATCAATTATAATTTCTTATCAAGTCCGCGCTTTATCATCGCGTAGTAGAGCAGCGTGCCGAGAATTGCCATTACGCCGAGCTCTCCGAGCGCGACGCAGCCGCCCTGGAATAAGAAATCGTCGAGGTGGAATTTGCCTTCGACAAAGAAAAATTCAATTTCCCAGCCGACGATAACGCCGTTCCAGACAGCGGGCATCAGCATCGAAAGAAGCGGGTAATTCTTTATCTTTCTATTCCGCAGCAGATACATACAGGTCGCCGCGCCGAGGGTCGCAAGCGAGCCAAAAATCATATCGAGCGGCAGTCCCTGTCCGATGGAGTAAAGATTCGAGATAACGCATCCGAGCGTCAATCCAAAAATTGCCTCAGGAAAGAAGAGCGCGAGCACGTTCATCGCTTCCGAAGCGCGAAACTGCACGGCTGCCGTCGTGGTGCCCGGGAGCAGAAGGCTCTGGGCATAGGTGAGTGCTGCGTACATCGCTGCGATAACGGCAACGCGTACTAATGACTTAGTCTTTTTGTTTTGCATCATTCAATTTCTCCTTAGTTTTGTTTTTAGAAGCCGTACATACTAAGTACGCCTGGTCAGGATTTTGCGAACTGACAGCGAGTATTATAACAAGGGGGCAATCAAAATGCAACAAAAACTTGTAAAAAGTCGACAAATAGTGTATAGTGTAGGGTGAAAAGTATGGACGGAGGAACGCTATGAACTGTAAAAACTGCGGCGCAAGAGTGAGCGACAATGCAAAAGTTTGTCCGAACTGCGGCGCTATGATGGACGAAAACGAGGGATATGTACTCCTCACGGACGACACGGCGTACGAGGACTACTACCCCAACGGCAGACAGACCAGAACGAAGAAAAAGGGCGCGGGTGTGCGCTGGTTTCTGAGCATCCTGCTCACGCTTGCCATCATCGGCGGCGGCGCATACTACTATTTTGAATACATTTACGAAAAGCCCGTTGAGGCGCCCGCCGTTACCTTTGAGGGCGGCGCCGGCATCATCAACGGCGACGAAAAAATCATTTATGTCACGATTGAAAACGGCTCCAATATCGAATATATTCACGGCGTCACCCTGTTTAATGCAACCGCTGATAATACGGAAAAGATAAAGGTGACGGATCAGTACCAGTACACCAAGAGCATCAACGACAGCTTTCGGGCAATTTTCTTTGACGTGGACGAGAGCACGATGCAAAAGGCAAATGTTTACACATTTGAAATCCGGCTTAGTTTCAACGGAAACGATGAGATATACACCTACACGCCGAGCGTATCGTTCCCCGGCGAAATAACCGAGGATGTGTCCGATATCATCTTCGACCACAGTGTGGAAGAAAGCACAACGGGGGCAAGCGCGGAGGAAAGCACCACTCAAGCCGCAGAGACCACAACAAAAGCGGCAAGCACCGGCGACATTACCTTCATCGGCGAGACCTACTGGTTCTCCGACCCTGAGAAGGATGGCGACAAACTCACCATCTACGCTTACAAATTTAACGACGGTGGCAAATACACCGCGACCAGATACTACAAAGATGGCAGCAAGGACTGGGAAATCACAACCAAGAGCGGCACCTACGACCTCAGCGATTACAGTCTCACCGTCGACGGAAACGAATATCTGATTGACACGGCTAACAAGGCGCTCGAATCCGATACGGGCAAAAAACTCACAGCGAGAAAATATAACAGCGTCAAAAATGTCGAGGATTTCTTTGGTATTTAAGGCATACACAAAAGCAAAAAGCACTGCTCGCGCAGTGCTTTTTTTGCCGCAAAATGATAGGTACCGTCCTACAATGACATTTCTTATTTAATAACTCTTACCTTGATAACGCCATCGATAGCCTCGATATCCGTTACGACCGAGGAGGACACATCGGTGTCGCAATCAATGATGGAGTAAGCGATTTCGCCTCTGTTCTTATCGTCGAAGGAGGCGATATTGACACCGTCCTTAGAGATGGTATCGGTGATGGTGGAAATCATATTCGGCTGATTCTTATGAATCACGGTGATTCTGACGGAGCCGGACTTCGGTACTGATACCGCAGGCATATTAACCGAATTCTTGATATTACCGTTCTCAAGGAAATCAATCAGTTCCATCGCGCCCATCGCTGCGCAGTTCTCCTCGCTCTCGGGAGTTGATGCGCCGAGGTGAGGAATGGCGATAACGCCGTCCACGCCGATAACCTCAGCATCCGGAAAATCGGTGACGTAAGCAGCCATTCTGCCGTCCTCAAGGGCCTCGACAACATCCGCACTGTTTGCCAGCGCACCGCGCGCAAAGTTCATAATACGCACGCTGTTTTTCATCGTGTCGATGGTCTCGCGGTTGATAAGATGCTTCGTATCATCCGTAAGCGGCACATGAAGCGTAATATAATCCGCAACGGGGAAAATCTCGCTGAGGTTGTTATTGAGTTCAATACCCTTCTTCAGTTCGGCGTCAGCGGGCAGGAACGGGTCGTAACCGATAACCTTCATGCCCATATCAACGGCTGCCTCTGCCACAAGACGACCGATGGCACCGAGACCGATAACGCCGAGGGTCTTACCCTTGATTTCAGGTCCTGCAAAAGCGGACTTACCCTTCTCGACAGTTTTGCCGACATTGTCGCCCTCGTCCTTAATGGTCTTGCACCAGTCGATAGCCTTCGTCACCTTTCTCGAGGAGAGAAGGAGACCGAGGATAACGAGTTCCTTAACCGCGTTTGCGTTAGCACCCGGGGTATTGAATACAACAATACCCTTCTCCGCACAATCAGCAACGGGGATATTATTCGTGCCGGCGCCCGCTCTTGCTATCGCAAGGAGGGAGGAAGGCATTTCCATATCGTGCATCGACGCGCTTCTTACCATAATCGCATCGGGATTCTCGATATCGTCACCGTAGGAGTATTTCGATGTGTCAAACTTTGACAAACCTACATTAGAAATCTTATTGAGTGTCTTAATATTATACATTATGCGTTCTCCTCTTCAAACTTCTTCATAAAGGCTACCAGCTTTTCAACACCCTCAATAGGCATAGCATTGTAGATAGAAGCGCGCATACCGCCGACCGTTCTGTGACCCTTGAGGTTAACGAAGCCTGCTTCGGTAGCAGCCTTGACGAATTTTGCGTCCATATCCGCATCGCCGGTAACGAACGGTACGTTCATCAGGCTTCTGTCCTCAGGAACAACAGTGCCCTTGAAGAGCTTGGAGTTATCGAGGAAATCGTAGAGGATGGCAGCTTTCTTCTCATTGTGCGCCTTCATCGCCTCGAGGGAGCCGAACTCCTCCTTAATCCAGTCAAGCACAAGCTTACAAATATAGATAGTATAGCAAGGCGGTGTGTTATAAAGCGAGTCAGCGTCCGCCTGCACCTTATAGTTCATCATCACGGGCGTGATGTCGCGTGCGTTACCGAGAAGGTCCTCGCGGATGATTGCCACAACGAGACCTGCGGGAGCAACATTCTTCTGTGCGCCGAAATATACAACGCCGAACTTGCTGATATCAAGCGGCTCGGAGAGAGCGCAGGAGGATACGTCAGCAATCAGCACCTTGTCGCCCACCGGGGGAAGCTCCTTATAAACCGTACCGTAAATGGTATTGTTCATACAAATATATACATAGTCGACATCGTCACGGAAATCTTCGGGCTTCGTCTTCGGGATATAGCTGAAGGTCTTGTCAGCAGAAGAAGCAACAGCCTTAACGTCGCCGTACTTCTGAGCCTCCTGAAATGCCTTCTTCGCCCACTGACCGGTGATGATGTAGT
>SVOG01000061.1 GCA_015066525.1 Oscillospiraceae bacterium
CACCTGCCAGAAATGTATCCGTACCGGCGATATTGAAAACGTGGGTAAAACCGCACGCCACGGCACCTTCTTCGAAATGCTGGGCAATTTCTCCTTCGGCGATTATTTTAAGAAAGAGGCTACCGCCTGGGCGTGGGAATTCTGTACGGAAGTTCTCGATATGCCCGTGGACAAACTCTATGTCACCATTTATGAAAATGATGACGAGGCATTCGACATCTGGACGAAGCAAAACGGCGTAGACCCGTCCCATATCGTCCGTCTCGGCAAAGAGGATAATTTCTGGGAGCACGGCTCCGGTCCGTGCGGTCCCTGCAGCGAGATTTATTTCGACCGCGGCGAGAAGTACGGCTGCGGCAAGCCCGACTGCGCACCCGGCTGCGAGTGCGACCGCTTCACCGAATTCTGGAATAATGTGTTTACCCAGTTCGATAACGACGGCAACAACAATTATACCCCCCTCGAGCACCCGAATATTGATACGGGTATGGGACTCGAGCGTCTGGCGTGCATTATGCAGGGCGTGGATAATATTTTTGAGGTGGACACCGTCCAGAATATTATGAAAGAAATCTCCACGATTTCGGGCGTGAAATATCACGAGGACGCGAAGAAGGACGTTTCCCTTCGTGTCATTACCGACCACGTACGCTCGTCGACCTTTATGATTGGCGACGGCGTCATTCCGTCAAATGGCGGCAGGGGATACGTCCTGCGCCGCCTGATTCGCCGCGCCTGCCGCCACGGCAGACTTCTCGGCGTGACGGAGCCGTTCCTCTATAAGGTATGCGATACCGTTATCAAAGAGAATGAGACCGCTTATCCCGAGCTTCAGGACAAGGCGGAACTAATTAAGAAGGTCATTCTCTCCGAGGAAGAGTCCTTCGGCAAGACGATTGACGCGGGTCTCGAACTCCTCGAGGAGCATATGAAGCACATCAAGGACGGCGTGTTCAGCGGCGACGACGCGTTCAAACTGAACGACACTTACGGCTTCCCGCTTGATTTAACCAAGGATATTCTCGCAGAGCGCGGCATCGAGGTCGATGAGGCGCGCTTTATGGAACTCCTCGATAATCAGAAGAAAACGGCGCGTGCTGCCCGCAAGGACGCGGGTGCGGACGCGTGGAAGGGCGGCTCGGTCAAGATTGAGACCGACGCTACCGAATTTGTCGGCTATACCGACTTCACCGCTGAGGCAGAGGTGAAGGCAATTATCAATGCCGACGGCGAACTCGTCGATATGCTCGGCGCAGGTGAGAAGGGCGCTGTCGTACTTGATACGACACCGTTTTATGCCGTATCCGGCGGACAGGTCGGCGATACCGGTATGATTGCGGGCGGCGAAAACACCTTTGCAGTCAATGACACGAATAAAAACGACGACGGCATTTTCATCCATTTTGGCGAAGTCAGAACGGGTGTCATCTCTGTCGGCGATAAAGTCAGCGCTGAGATTAACGAAAACCGCAGACGCTCCATTATGCGTAACCATACGGCGGCGCATCTGCTCCAGGCGGCGCTGCGCCAGGTACTTGGCAACCACGTCGAGCAGGCAGGTCAGCTCGTTGACGAGAGCGTCGTGCGTTTCGACTTTACGCATTTTAATGCACTTTCCGACGAGGAAATTGCCGAGATTGAGCTGCTTGTCAATAGTTTCATTATGAGCGCAACCCCCGTTGAGATGCTCGAGATGCCTATCGAAGAGGCAAAGAAGATGGGCGCGATGATGCTCTTCGGCGAGAAGTACGGCGATATTGTCCGCGTGGTCAAAGCGGGCGATTTCTCCACAGAGTTCTGCGGCGGTACCCATGTTGCCAACAGCGGCGAACTCGGTCTCTTTAAGATTGTCTCCGAGGCTTCTGTGGCAAGCGGCGTGCGCCGTATTACGGCACTCACCGGCGCGAATCTTCTCGCTGCGATGAAGGGCGCCGAGATGACCGTGAAGTCTGTGGCAAGCGCGCTGAAGTCAAACGAGGGCGACGTTATCGCTAAGGTGATGTCCCTTGTGAATGAAAATAAGGAGCAGCAGAAGGAGATTCAGTCCCTGAATGCTGAGATTACGAAACTCAAGAGTGCCGATATGTTCTCTCATCCCGAGATGATCGACGGAATTGAGGTATTCACCGCAAGGATTGATGGCACCACTCCCGATGCGCTGCGCTCGATGGGTGACGACCTCAAGGCTGCGAATGATAACGCGGTTGCGATTATCGCAGGCACGAACGGCGAGAAGGCGACGATTGTGGCTATCTGCGGCAAGAACGCTGTCGCCAGGGGCGTCAAAGCGGGCGACGTCGTCCGTGAAGTGGCAAAACTTGCCGGCGGTGGCGGCGGCGGCCGTCCCGATTCCGCGATGGCAGGCGCGAAGGATTTGTCAAAGCTCGACGCAGCCGTCGCAGCAACAACCGATATTGTGAGAAACATTTTAGGTTAGGAGAAACACTATGTGCGTTTTTTGTGAAATCATAAACGGCAACATTCCCTCAACCAAGGTTTACGAGGATGATATGATGGTCGCGTTCAGGGACTTAAATCCCGTAGCGCCCGTTCATATCCTCGCTGTACCGAAGGAGCATATCGCATGTGCCAACGACATCGACGCGGATAACAGCAAGTATGTCGCCCACATCTTTGAAAAACTCGGCGAGATTGCAAAATCGCAGGGAATCGAGTCTTACAGAATTATCAATAATTGCGGCGCTGACGCCGGTCAGACCGTGATGCATCTGCATTTCCACCTCATCGGCGGTGTGAAATTAGGGGAGGGACTGATATGATTACCAATGATATGAAGAGAAAGGATAAGGAGTTCTACGAGCTTCATATCGCGGGGCTTACCCGTCAGCTACAGAAGTTTGCCGTGTCCGACACGCTTGATATTGCCGCGTTCATCCTCTTCGGTGACGTGGAACTCGTCGAGAGATGCGCCGAGGAACTGCTCAAGAAAGTGCCCGCGTTTGATTACATTATCACACCGGAGGCGAAGTCCATTCCGCTCGCATATGAGATGAGCAGACGCAGCGGCAAGAAGTACATCGTTGCCCGCAAGGCGGTGAAGGTCTATATGGACAACCCCGTTAAGGTGTCCGTCACCTCCATCACGACCCAGAAGGAGCAGACGCTCTACCTCGGCCACGAGGACGGCGACCTTCTCACGGGCAAGAGAGTGCTCATTGTTGACGACGTTATTTCGACAGGCGAAAGTCTTAAGGCTGTTATCAATCTTGTCAAAGAATTCGGCGGTGAAATCGTCGGCTGCTGCGCGCCTCTTGCCGAGGGCGACAGTGCGGACAGGGATGATATCATCTTCCTTGAGAAACTGCCGTTATTCTTTAAGTAAAATCATAACTGTAAGGGAGCGATACCCACTTCGCTCCACGGCGTGATATGGCACGCCAAACAAAAATAATATTAGGAGGACAGATGTATGCATATTGTATGCCTTGATTTAGAGGGTGTACTCGTACCCGAAATCTGGATTGCTTTTGCTGAGGCAAGCGGTATCCCTGAGCTGAAGCGTACCACGCGTGACGAGCCCGACTACGACAAACTGATGAATTATCGACTTGCGATTCTCAAAGAGCACGGTCTCGGACTGAAGGAAATCCAGGACACGATTGAAAAGATTGAGCCGATGGAAGGCGCTAAGGAATTCCTCGACGAGCTTAGAAAACTCGGTCAGGTTATCATCATCAGCGATACCTTTACTCAGTTTGCGGCGCCCCTGATGGCGAAACTCGGCTACCCGACCATCTTTTGTAACGAGCTGATAGTCAGCGAGAGCGGGGAGGTAACCGGATTTAAGATGCGCTGCGAAAAGTCAAAGCTGACGACGGTCAAAGCGCTGCAGTCCATCGGTTATGAGACGATCGCCAGCGGCGACAGTTTCAACGACCTCGGTATGATTCAGGCGAGCAAGGCAGGTTTCCTGTTTAAGAGCACGGAGCAGATTAAAAGAGATTATCCCGAACTGCCCGCGTTTGAAACCTACGACGAACTCCTCGCCGCGATTAAAGAGGCTATATAAATAGCAAAACGGTTGGAATTTTCCAACCGTTTTCTTTTACGTTCGTTCAATTTTCTTCCGTATCTGTTCGACGATTTCTTCTTTATCCTTTGCGTTGAGCAGTCTGAATCTCATCAGCATCAGCTTCTCGTAATCCGTGAGGTCGATGAATCGGCTCTCGCCGTAGATATTTTCGTTTGTGTTTTCTAATATTATCACGCTTTCCTCAAAGTTTTCCCGATAAAACACATCGGGCGAAACATTATAAATCTTTGAAAGCATATAGATGAGATACTGCGGAGGAAGGGTGCGTACCTCGTAGTTCGAGTATGTCTCGCGGCTGATACCGAGCGTATCCGCAAGCTGCTGCTGCGTCAGCCCTTTTTTCTTGCGCAGCGTTATGATGTTGTGCTGCAAAACTTCCTTTACCGCCTCGTCTGCATCCCTGATAACAGCGGATTTTTTACCCGGCATTCAGTATTCCCCCTTACTGTTTGTTACTATAATTATATATAATTCGACAGGATTTCGCAAGAATTTTTTGTCATTTTTTGTCGGTAAACAAGGAAAAAGGTGCTATTTTATATTGTTTGACAAAATGGTTACAAAATGTTATCATTATGGTTAAAGGAGTACGGATTATGAAAAAGTTTTTATCTGTATTATTAACCTTGATAATGATTTGCGGCGCAGTGTATCCTGCGTCTTATGCCGTTTCGGCAGCGAGTTATGCGGACTCCCTGCGTTCTGCGGGTTTCCCCGAGAGTTATATCGACTCCCTCGTGGAACTGCATGGTAAATACCCCAAGTGGACTTTTAAGGTCTTTCACACCGGCGTGAAATGGCAGGACGCCGTCGACGGCGAGCGTGCCGTGACCCATTCGCAACAGGTAATTGAAAAAGTACATAATAATAATTATTACTGTTCCTGCTCTAAGTGTAAGAAAAACGGCACGTATGTCATCCAGCTTTCGCCTGACTGGGTGTGCGCGTCCGAAGCGGCGCTGAAATACTATATGGACCCGCGCAACTGGCTCGATGCCAAGCATATCTTCCAGTTTGAGAGCACGGCGTATTCCTCCACCCAGACGCAGGCGGGCGTCGAGGCGATACTCAAACCGACCTGGATGTACAAGTCCGCTATCACCTATAAGAACACCGAGGGTAATACCAAGACTTATAAGAAAAACGGCACTGCGATTCATTACTCCGATGCCGTGATGCAGGCGGCGAAAAACAGCGGTATGAGTCCGTATTATCTCGCCTCCAAGATTGTGCAGGAGGTTGGCTCCTCCACCTCGTCCTATGCGGGCGGTTCCTGCGGCACGAAGGACCCGTTTAAGGGCATTTATAATTACTACAATATCGGTGCTTACAGTAATGCATCCAACGGCCTTGAGTGGGCGAGCGGTTTTACCAGGACGCTTCGGGATACCGTTATTTACTCCAAGTATGACAGCAGTACGGGGAAGGTTTCGGGCACGAAGTATAATGTCAGCGAAGGTCATTACTGCTGCTGGATGGGCAACTACGGCGATTACTATAAGGTGAAGCTTTATACCGAGAAGAGTAACAAATATACTGCCGGTGTTGTCGGCTATGTGCTCAAGAGCGACATCCGCACGAAATATTTTAATTACGGCAGACCGTGGACGAATCCGTATAAGACGATTTACTACGGCGCTGAGTATATAGAGGGCGGCTATGCTGACTATCAGTACACGGGATATTTGCAGAAATTCAATGTGAATTCCAAGAGCCCCTCGCTCTATGCCCACGAGTACACAACGACGGTTGAAGCGCCCAAGAGCGAGTCTGAAAAAACCTACAAAGCGTATAACGCTGCGGGCATTCTTGACGATGCACATACTTTCTATATTCCGGTATTCAGTGGTATGCCGAGCAAGAAATGTACGGTGCCCACACCTTCGGATGAGACGACCTCGACCACCACACCGTCCGAAACGGCATCGCTGACGCTTGATGCGCGTACGCAGGAGACGATGACCCTCTCGTGGAAGAAACAGTCGGGCGCCGATAAGTACGAATTATCCATTCAGAATAAGACGAAGGGCACTTCGTTTGGCAAGACGGTGACGACGCATTCTGCGACGATTAAAGGCTTAACCCCTGCGAATGAGTATTATATCAGGGTGCGCGCGCATAAGTCGAGTGGGTGGACAAGCTATTTTGCCAAGGGCACCTACCACGCGCTCCCGCCGAAGGTAACGGGCGCGAAGCAGACAGCTAAGACCGCGACTACCGTCACGGTATCGTGGAACAAGGTGAGCGGCGCCGACGGCTATACCGTCTATCAGTACCATTCATCCACCAAAAAATATACGAAACTCGCCTCCGTCTCGGGTGCGACGAGCAAGAAGATTACGAACCTCACACCGGGCACGGTTTACACCCTCGCCGTTGCCGCGTATACCAAGGATACGCAGACCAAGACCGGCGCGAAGAGTGCGAAAGTTTCTGCGTATACAAAACCGAAGAAGGTTCCGATAAAATCCGCTACTTCTCCGTCGTCGGGTAAGATTAAAGTAACCTGGTCGAAACCGACGGGCGGCGTCAGCGGCTATCAGATTGTATGGTACCGCGACAGCAAGTTCAAGACGAAGGCAGCCGAGAAAATCCTCTCAGGCAGCAAGACCGTGACCTATACGGGCAAAGGCTTTACGAAGGGCAGAACCTATTACGTCAGAGTCCGCGCTTATAAAACAGTCGACGGCAAGAAGATTTACGGTGCCTTTTCCGATAGTAAAAAAGTGAAATGTAAATAACAAAGGACGGCTATGCCGTCCTTTGTTAGTAGGGAACGATGAACGCATCGTTCCTTTTTTATTCGTCCTTATCGATGTACGCGCCGTCGGGTTTGCAGATGATACTGTACCGCCCGAGTTTATAAAAGCGCTTCGGTGCGTCGTAGAGACCTTCCACATCGCTGACAACGAGGTTGTCCTTGCTGATTTTGCGTACTCTGTCGGAGCAGCAAATGTAGACGTAGTCCTCATCCGCCGAAGCGAAGAACGGCGCACGGAAGGTGCCCTTGTCCTTGCCGCCGATGCGAATGTCGACATTGATATTATCGGCGTTGTAGCGAATGACGCAGTCCTCGCTTTTTGACACCGTCCAGAAGTAGTCGCCGTCGAGCGCGAGCGACTGCACCGCCGCGTCGTTATAGGTGAGTTTCTTATTCCACAGCATTTCGCCGTCGCGGTCAAAGAGTCCCGCCTCGCCGCCTTCAAACATCACGAGCACGTTGCGATTCTTCAGAATAATCGCGTCGCAGCTGATGAAGTCGGTCATCTTGGCGCATATGGTTTCGAAGGCAAAACCGAATTTCTTGAGCTTGTACGCCGTGGTCGTCACCGCTTCCTTTTCACCCGTGTTGAAATCGAGGATGAAGTACTTCGCCTTCGTCGTCGTAAAATCGGGGGAGAGTGCCTTCTCCGCGAAGATGACCTTGGTGTCGGAGTATCTGACAACATCGATAATTTCGCCGGTGCTGATTTTAATCAATGTTCTTCTCCTTGTACTCATTGGTCAGATAACTGAGCGTCATCAGACTGTCGGTCAGGTGTACATTCTCCACGAGCACCTCGGGGTGCGCCATTGCGATATCGTAGTTGGAGAAATTCCAGAAACTCGTGATACCAAGTTTGCACAGCAAATCCGTCAGTTCCTTCATATCATTAGAGGGAATACAAATGACCGCGCAGGTCGGGGCATTATCCCTGCAGAAATTCTCGAGATAGTCGGTATGTCTTACGGGGATGCCGTGGATAACCTTGCCCGAGATAGCCTCGTTTTTGTCAAAGATGCCGACGAGCTGAAATCCGCTCTCCCTCGTCGCAATCTTGGACGAGACGGCTCTGCCGAGATTACCCGCGCCGATGAGAATAGTCTTAACTTTATTGTTGACGCATAGAATTTCGCCGATTTTTGCATAGAGTTCGGGCACGTTGTAGCCGTAGCCCTGCTGTCCGAAACCGCCGAAGCAGTTAAAATCGTGGCGAATCTGTGACGCCGTCAGTCCCATTCTCTCCGCCAGTTCTTTCGAACTGATGCGCACGATGCCGTTATTTTTGAGATTCTCGAGAAAACGGTAGTAGCGGGGGAGTCTTTTGATAACCGAAATTGAAATATCGTTCCTATCCATTCTGACCACCTTATTTTGTCATTTCAGTGATGGTTTCCATGACGTAATCGCCGAATTCCTCGCAGGTGCATCCGGTATCGCGTCCGGTAATGACGAGCTTCTTCTCCTCAAACATACATTTGTCGAGCGCTGCCTCAAGAGCGTTTGCCTCCTTCTGATAGCCGATGTGGGAGAGGAGCATAACGGTCGCTCTGAGCATCGAGCACGGGTCAGCGTACTGACCTCTGCCCTCGGTAATCATTCTCGGCGCCGAGCCGTGGATAGCCTCGAACATCGCGTATTTCTTACCGATATTTGCCGAGCCTGCCGTGCCTACACCGCCCTGGAACTCAGCCGCCTCGTCGGTGATGATGTCGCCGTAGAGATTCGGCAGTACGAACACCTTGAAGTCCTTTCTTCTTGCAGGGTCAATCAGTTTCGCCGTAGTGATATCCACATACCAGTCGTCGGTCACGATATCGGGATACTGCTCGCCGATTTTCTTAGCGGTGTTGAGGAATTTACCGTCGGTCGTCTTGATGATGTTCGCCTTGGTGATGATGGAGACTTTACCCTTGTTGTTCTTGTGTGCATAATCGTAGGCGAGTTTCGCGATTCTCTCGCAGCCTTCCTGCGATGCCACGGTGAAGTCAACCGCGAGGTCGTCGGTGATGTTGACGCCGTGTGAGCCGACGGCATAGCCGCCCTCGGTGTTCTCGCGGAAGAACGTCCAGTCAATGCCCTCCTCAGGCACCTTAACGGGTCTCATATTGGCAAAGAGGTCGAGCGCCTTACGCATTGCTACATTTGCGGACTCAACATTCGGCCACGGGTCGCCCTGACGGGGAGTGGTGGTCGGACCTTTGAGGATAACGTGGCACGCTTTGAGTTCCTCGAGTACGTCGTCGGGGATGGCCTTGCCCTGCGCGGCTCTGTTTTCAATGGTAAGACCGTCGATGACTTTGAATTCTACCTTGCCGCTTTCCACCTCGTCCTTGAGCAGAAATTCAATCACTCTTTGGCTTTCCTTGGTGATAATCGGACCGATGCCGTCGCCGCCGCAGATGCCGATGACGATTTTATCAAGCGACTGATAGTCGGTGAAATCCTTGTCCTCTTTGATTTTCTTTGCTCTCTCGAGCTGGTTTTCCATCAGCTCTCTGAATTTGGCAACCGCCTCGTCGAGAGCCTTGTTTTCTAAATCCGTCATAGTAAATCCTCCTGAAATATTAAATGGGTATGGGCGAAGCCCATCTTAATCTTGAGCCTTGAGCCTTTTGCCCGAAGGGCAATCCTTGAGGCTTATTATTTATTCATTTCTCTTGTGTAGTCCAGTAATCCGCCGCAAAGCAGCATTGCTCTCTGACGGTCGGAAAGGTGTGAGGAATCGAGTGCGTATTCCTCGCCCTTTGTGACGTTCTTTAAGACAACGGGCTTGTGATTCTCGATGCAGTCACGGATGTCCGCAAGTTCGAGCTCGTCGCCCTGCTCAATCTTGTCATAATCTGCTTCGTTTTCAAAGGTAAAGGGGAGAATGCCCGCGTTGACAAGGTTTGCGACGTGAATTCTCGCGAAACTCTTGGTGATTACCGCCTTGACGCCGAGATAGAGCGGAACGAGCGCCGCGTGTTCTCTTGAGGAACCCTGACCGTAGTTCGCGCCACCGATGACAAATCCCTTGCCTTCAGCTTTAATTCTCTCGGGGAAGGTCTCGTCGCATACGCCGAAGCAGTATTGCGACAGATGCGGAATATTCGAGCGGTAGGGAAGAATCTTCGCGCCTGCCGGCATAATGTGGTCGGTGGTGATGTTGTCGCCGACTTTCAGTACTGCCTTAGCCGTAATGCTTTCCGGCAGCGGCTCCGTCTTCGGGAAGGGCTTGATATTCGGACCTCGTAGTACCTCGATATCCTTCGCCTCTTCGGGGGAAGCGGGCGGCTCAATCATATTGTCGTTGACAATGAAATGCTCCGGCATCGTGATGGTTGGCGCTTCGCCGAGTTCTCTCGGGTCAGTCAGATAACCTGTGAGCGCTGACGCAGCCGCAACCTCGGGGGATACGAGATAAATCTGTCCGTCCTTGGTGCCGCTTCTGCCTTCGAAGTTTCTGTTGAAGGTTCTGAGCGAAACGCCGCCGCTATTCGGGCTCTGTCCCATACCGATGCACGGTCCGCAGGCGGATTCGAGAATTCTGGCACCTGCGTTAATCATATCCGAGAGCGCGCCGTTGAGCGCGAGCATATTGAGTACCTGCTTGGAACCAGGGGCAATACAGAGCGAAACGCTCGGGTCAACAGTCTTGCCCCTCAGAATTGCCGCCACCTTCATCATATCCGTGAAGGAAGAGTTGGTGCAGGAGCCGATGGCTACCTGGTCCACCTTGATTTTGCCGATTTCGTCGGTCGTCTTGACATTATCGGGCATATGCGGGCACGCCGCCATCGGTGTCAGCGAGCAAAGGTCGATGTCGATGACTTCATCGTACTCGGCATCCTCGTCGGGAAGAATTTCCGTCCAGTCGTTTTCTCTGCCCTGAGCCTTGAGGAAGGCGAGCGTGATTTCATCGGACGGGAAGATGGAAGTCGTCGCACCGAGTTCTGCGCCCATATTTGTAATGGTGGCGCGTTCGGGAACGGAGAGCGTCTTAACGCCGTCGCCGCCGTACTCGATAATCTTGCCGACGCCGCCCTTAACGCTCATAATTCTGAGTACCTCGAGGATAACGTCCTTGGCGGAAACCCAGGGTTTCAGATAGCCCGTCAGGTTAATTCTCGTCATCTTCGGCATCGGGATATAGTATGTACCGCCGCCCATGGCGACCGCTACATCAAGTCCGCCCGCGCCCATGGCGAGCATACCGATACCGCCGCCCGTGGGCGTGTGGCTGTCCGAGCCGATTAAGGTCTTGCCCGGAATGCCGAAGCGCTCGAGATGTACCTGGTGACAGATACCGTTACCCGGGCGTGAGAAGTAGATACCGTGCTTTTTGGTAACCGTCTGGATAAATCTGTGGTCGTCCGCATTTTCAAATCCGGTCTGCAGCGTGTTGTGGTCGATGTATGCGACGGAACGCTCCGTCTTGACTCTGTCCACACCCATCGCCTCAAATTCGAGATATGCCATCGTGCCTGTGGCATCCTGCGTGAGCGTCTGGTCGATACGCAGTCCGATTTCGCTGCCGACCTTCATTTCACCCTCTACGAGATGCGCTTTAATCAGTTTTTGCGCTAATGTAAGTCCCATCGTTGTCCTCCTGACTTGTGCAAAATTTTAACAAAGTTATTATATAATAATAATATAATACTGTCAATAAGTTGATAAGATTGTTCACAATTTTGATAAAAATAACCGATGCCGCAGCACCGGTTACCATTTAGTATTCTACTTTGAGATTTTCTTCCGCTTCGGCAACCTTGAGCATAATGGCGCATTCGATGCGCTTTCTGTGAAGCTCGCAGCCGAATTCGTAGACACCGTTGACGCTGCCCGTCGTGTGATACGCGTTTGCCGCGCAGCCGCCCGAGCAGTAGAGCTTGGCAAAACAATCCTTGCACTCCTTGTGGGAGTAGACATTACATTTTTTGAACTGTTCGAGCACCTCGGGACGGGTGACACCGTCGTAGATGTTGCCGAGTTTGAAATCGTCGTCGCCCACGAACTGATGGCAGGGAAAGAGGTCGCCGCTCGGTGTTACTGCCATATATTCCGTACCGACGCCGCAACCGCTGACGCGCTTGACGATGCACGGTCCGCCGTCGAGGTCTATCATATAGTGATAGAAGGTGAAGCCGTCGCCCCTGCGGTAGCGTCGGAGCATCTCGTTTGCGAGAATTTCGTACTGCTCCTTGAGCACGGGCAAATCGCTCTCTCTGAGCGCCCACGGCTCGTCGGGGGAGCACACAACGGGCTCGACGGAGAGTTCCTTAAAGCCAAGGTCAGCCATATGTATCAGGTCGTTCGAGAAATCAGTGTTGAAATGCGTGTAGGTACCGCGCATATAGTAATCCTTTTGATTTCTCGCGTCTGCAAATTTCCTGAACTTGTCGACGATTAAATCATAACTTCCGCCGCCTGCGGGCGTCTTTCTGAGATGGTCGTGTACGGACTTCCTTCCGTCAAGCGAGAGCACGACGTTGCCCATTTCTTTGCCGCAGAAGTCGATAACCTCGTCGTCGACGAGTACGCCGTTTGTCGTCAGGGTAAAGCGAAAATTTTTGTTGTGCGTCTTTTCGAGTTCGCGTCCGTATTGAACGAGCTTTTTGCAGACCTCCCAGTTCAAAAGCGGCTCGCCGCCGAAGAAATCGACCTCGAGATTGCGCCGCGTTCCGCTGTGTTCCACGAGGAAATCGAGCGCTCTTTTGCCCGTTTCAAGGCTCATCAGCCCCTTGTCAGCGCCGCCGTATTCACCCTTGCCCGCAAAACAGTATTCGCAGTTCAGATTGCAGCCGTGCGCGACGTGCAGACAGATGGCTTTAATGACGCCCTGACGCATCTTGAATTCCTGCGCCATCTCCTCAAAGGTGTCCTCGGAAAAGAGCCTGCCGTCGTCGATGAGCGACTGTATGTCCTCAAAGCAGAGGTCGATATCCTCACCCGTGACGTC
This sequence comes from Oscillospiraceae bacterium, assembly GCA_015066525.1. Taxonomy (GTDB): domain Bacteria; phylum Bacillota; class Clostridia; order Oscillospirales; family Acutalibacteraceae; genus Eubacterium_R. The sequence goes on from SVOG01000061.1 coordinate 12,757, forward strand.
CTCGCGCTCGGCGTATTTGTCAAGGATGAACGCCTTGATTTCATCCTTCGTATTTGTTTCGTACATCGTGATAATATCATAGGCGACCTCGTCCACGCTGTGTACGCAGCCGCTGTTCTGGTCGATGATGATATTATATCCGTTCATTTTATATGCGTGTATCATATGAATTCCCTATATATAGAAAAACGGCGGTTTGACCGCCGTTTATTCCGTTTTTATTTGCTTTCGTGCTCACATTTCTGATTTGCTACTGAGCAAGAGGTCTTGCTTGCTGACTGGCAGGAGGTCTGGCACTCGCCACAGCCGCCGTTCTTAGCAGATTCGCAAAGATTTTTTGAGCTTAAAGTGTTGATTCTCTTCATAATAATGGCTCCTTCATTAAATTTCTTAAATATTATAATTTATCAGCTTGCTTTTGTCAATACCTTTGGCAAATTACCGCTGTCGCTGATGACGTTGACGCCGCTTGTGATGAGTGCTGCGATGTAGTCGCACATTTCCCGGGAAATCACTTCATTCGGCACAATCAGCGGAATGTCGGGCGGATAGGCGAATACGTATTCGTTTGCTACCTTACCCGCGGCGTGTTTGATATCCGTCAACTCGCTCTCTCCGCCGTCGTCAATGATAATCGAATCCTTTGTACAGGGCGGCTTGACAAACGCTGCCTTAAAACTTTTCTTATCACATTCGCTGTCAATCGTAATCAGTGCGTCTTTCAGCTTGTCAAATGCCTCCGGCGTGTCGGCAACGGAGGTCATCAGAATGATATGCTCCTTCAGCGCTGCCTCGCTTTCAATACCGCATCTGTCGCGCAGTGCTTTTGCCAAATCCTGCGCGTTGATACTCGCTCCCGCGGTGGATACGACTATCTTGCCGAGGTCGTCCGTGCGCTTGATTTTCAGCCATTTGAGACCGAGCGCGTGAAGATGGGTCAGTTCGTAATAATAGCGCCTGAAATACTGCTCGGAGTCCGAGAGAAAGTCCGTGCAGATGTCGACCGAGTTCATCAGCACGTAACTCGGCGAACTCGTCTCAAAAATATCGAGATACTTTTTATAATCTTTGATGAATGATGGGTGATAGATATTTGCCACTGCCGTCTGCGTCAGCGCGGGCAGCGTCTTATGCAGACTGGATACGACAATATCGCCGCGCGGATAAGCGGGGAAGGGCGCGATGCCGAGATGGGCGCCGTGCGCCGCGTCAATGAGGAGCGGCATTTCGCATTTTATGTTGCTGAGCATTCCTTCATAGGTCGGGGAGGTGATGACGAGTGCCTTTGCGTCGGGATGCTCTGCCGTGACGCGGTCGATTTCTTCCTGCGTGACAGCCGTGTAATACCCGCATTCCGTGTCGAACTCCGGCTCGGCATAAACGATTCTCAGTTTACGTAGATAGCACGCGTTAAAGACGCTCTTGTGACAGTTGCGCGCGATAATAATCTTTTCACCCTCGTTGCAGAGGGTAAAAATTCCCGCGAGAATGCCGACGGTCGAGCCGTTGACGAGCATAAAGGACTTTTCGCTTTCGTAATGCGCGGTCAGCTTGTTTTCAATCTCGAGCAGTACCCCGTCGGGGCTGTGCAGATTGTCCATTCCCGTGATTTCCGTGATGTCTATCTCCGCACCGGGGATTTGGAATGCCTGATTTCTCTTGTGTCCCGGCATATGAAAGGGATAGGTGCCGAGTTCATTTAGTTTCTTTGTGAGTTTCACTGTATCACCTATATCTCTATATCAAGTTCGACGGGGCAGTGGTCCGAACCGAGAATATCGGTGTGAATCTTTGCGTCCGTCAATTTATCGTTCAGTCTTTCAGATGTGACAAAATAGTCGATGCGCCATCCGGCGTTCTTTTCACGCGATTTGAACATATACGACCACCAGGAGTAAATCTGCTCCCTATCGGGGTAGAAGTAGCGGAAGGTGTCCGTGAATCCGCTCTCGAGCACATTCGTAAACTTCTCTCTCTCGTCGTCCGTGAATCCTGCGTTTTTATGATTGGTTTTCGGATTTTTGAGGTCGATTTCCTTGTGCGCCACATTGAGGTCGCCGCAGTAGATGACCGGTTTTTTCGCATCAAGAGATTTAATGTAGGAAAGGAAGTCGTCCTCCCATTTCATCCGGTATGCGAGCCTCGTAAGCTCGCGCTGCGAGTTCGGCACATAGACGGTAATGAAATAAAAATCCTCGAATTCGAGCGTAATGACTCTGCCTTCCTTGTCGTGCTCTTCGATGCCGATGCCGTAGGTGACGCCGAGCGGCTCCCTCTTTGAAAAGATTGCCGTGCCCGAGTATCCCTTCTTTTCCGCGTAGTTCCAGTAGCAGTGGTATCCCTCGGGCGCAAAATCAATCTGTCCCTCCTGCAGTTTCGTTTCCTGCAGGCAGAATATATCGGCGTCGATGTCGCTGAAGAAATCGGCGAATCCTTTCCCCATACACGCCCTGAGACCGTTTACATTCCACGATATTAGTTTCATATGTATTACCTCGTTGTTATTTTATATCATTATATAAGAAATACGGGATGACTGCAAGAGCCATCCCGTAAATTATCAGAAATTAATGATACCGTGTCCGCCGTTTACCATCATAAAGGTTGCGGCAAATACAAGCGATACGATAGTCATCAGCTTGATGAGAATGTTGATAGCAGGTCCCGAAGTGTCCTTGAACGGGTCACCGACGGTGTCGCCGACAACCGCAGCCTTGTGAGCCTCGGAGCCTTTTCCGCCCTCTCTCCAGCCTTCTATGTACTTCTTGGCGTTATCCCAGGCACCGCCCGAGTTTGCCATAAAGATTGCCATCATTACGCCACTGACGAGCGAGCCTGCGAGCAGACCGCCGAGTGCCTCAACGCCGAGCAAGAATCCGACAACCAGCGGGGAGAGGACTGCCATAATACCCGGCAGAATCATCTCGTGCAGCGCTGCGTTGGTAGAAATGGATACGCAGTTTTTGTAGTCCGGTTTATCCGTACCCATCAGGATACCCGGCTTTTCTCTGAACTGGCGTCTTACCTCGGCAATCATTTTATTTGCTGCCTTGCCCACGCTGCTCATTGTGAATGCGGAGAAGAGGAAGGGAAGCATACCGCCGATGAAGAGACCGACGACAACCTTTGCGTCGAGAATACTCATTCCCGAATCGCCAATGTGCGTTGCCTGTGCATAACTTGCAAAGAGTGCGAGTGCCGTCAGTGCAGCCGAGCCGATGGCAAATCCCTTACCGATGGCAGCGGTAGTGTTGCCCACCGCGTCGAGTTTGTCGGTAATCTCTCTGACCTCAGGCTCAAGTTCGCTCATTTCAGCGATACCGCCCGCGTTATCCGCAATCGGTCCGTATGCGTCGACCGCGATGGTCATACCCGTGGTGGAAAGCATACCGACTGCCGCAAGCGAAATGCCGTAAAGTCCGTAGAATTTATAGGATACCAGAATACCGATGGCAATAAACAGAATCGGGAAACAGGTGGATTTCATACCGACCGAAAGACCGCTGATGATATTCGTGGCAGAACCCGTCTTGGAGGATTCGGCAATCTCTTTTACCGAGCGATAATCCTCGGAAGTGTAGATTTCGGTTATCTTACCGATAATTGTGCCGACGAGCAGTCCCGCAAAGACGCAGGCAAATCCGCTCCAGTTGCCGAGGAGTTTTACAGAGAGGAGGGCGCCCGCACCGAGTACGAGAATCGCCGTTAAGTATTCGCCGATATTCAGTGCTTTCTGCGGATTCTTGCCGCCCGAGTTTGCCACAACGATGGTGGAGAGGATGGACGCCACGATACCCGCCGCACAGAGGATGACCGGGAAGAGCGCAGCCCTGAGACCGAACTCGTTATTAAAACTTGCAAATGCAAGTGTAATTGCCGAAATAATGGAGCCTACATAGGATTCAAAGAGGTCCGCGCCCATACCGGCAACGTCGCCAACGTTATCGCCGACGTTATCCGCGATGGTAGCGGGGTTTCTCGGGTCGTCCTCGGGGATACCCGCCTCGACCTTGCCGACGAGGTCAGCGCCGACATCGGCAGCCTTCGTATAGATACCGCCGCCGACACGCGCGAAGAGCGCGATGGACGAAGCACCGAGGCTGAAGCCGGTGAGGATGTTGAGCATCGACGCGTCGCTGACGAGGTTTTGCGTCTTGCTGACGACGAAGAAGATACCCGCAATACCGATAACACCGAGACCGACGACCGACAGACCCATCACCGCGCCGCCCGAAAAGGCGATTTTCAGCGCGCCGGACACGCCGTCCGTCTTAGCCGCCTGTGCCGTTCTGACGTTAGCGCGGGTCGCCACAGTCATACCGAAGTAACCGGCGAGAGTGGAGAACAGCGCACCGAGCAGGAAGCAGACAGCCGTCTGGAAATTAATCAGAATGGTAATAATAATCGCGAGTGCGATAACAAAGAATACCAGAATCCGATACTCCGAATACAGGAATGCCTTAGCGCCCTCTTCGATACTCTGGGCGATGTTGCGCATTCTGTCGTTGCCCGCATCTTTTTTGTTGATGGATGTTGCCGTGTAAAGCGCGTAGCAAAGCGATACAAGACCGATGGCAGCGCCGACAAGCAACATAATGGTTATAGCTGTGGTTGACATAGAATCACTCCGTTTCTGTTTATATAAAGAAGGCGACTGAGGAGACAGCCACCTTCAAGAAATACAAATTATTCTTCAGTTTGTGCTGCGTTTTCCTGAGCGGCATTCAGCGCGTTCTGCTCCTTGAGTCTGTCCGCACGGATGTCCGCAAGTTCAACAACCATTTCCTGCTGAAGCTTGCCGTGAATCGGATAGAGCATAAAGGATACGCCGTAGAGTCCTCTTGCCAGAGCGGGGAGGATACAGAATACAGCCCAGATACCGCTGAGCATCTTCGGGTCGGTCTGAGGGATAGCGTTGCCGAGAGAGTCGGTGAGCGGTATGTAGTTAATCCAGGTAAGCACCATACCCGAGAGCCATCCGGTGACGGAGGTTGCGAGCTTGATGAAATAGCCCTGTACGGTGGTAACGAGCGCCTCGTTTCTCATACCGTGCTTCCACTCCATCCAATCGAGCGCCTCGGCGGTCAGGATGGGGTTGGCAACCTGGATAATCTTATTCGGAAGTCCGCAGATTGTCAGTCCGAAGATGACAAATGCGAGGTTAGCAATCTTGTGCTGCTCAAAGGTCTGACCGAACGGGTGATAACCGACGATGTAAAGACCCATATACGCGACGAAACCGAATACACCTGCAATAATAGCGGTCATTCGTGCGCCGAGCTTCTTAACCATCTTTGCAGCAATCGGCACCATCACATAGTTCGGAATACCGGTAAAGAGACCGCAGATTGTCTGGTTCATCAGCGAGCCGGTGTTATTGAGCCAGAAGTACTGCTCCGAGGAACCGCCGACCGCCTTGAAGTTATTGAAGAATTCAGCGAGGATGGTAACCAGGAGCGGCTTGTTGGAGAAGATGTTTTTAATCGACTCGAGCACCGAGGTCTCGTTCATTTCCTCACGGCTCATCAGCGGTACTCTCTCGCGCATATTGAAAAATCCGAATACGGCGAAGAAAGCAGCCAGTATCAGCATAAAGTAAGCGAATCCGCTGTAAATACCGACCATGGTGAACTTGGGGCTGACCTTCGGCAGGAGGGTTACGAGTACGGGCACAAGCGACGGGAGCCATACGCCGAAGAGTTCAAAGAACTTGGTGATGGTAATCAGGTTGTTACGCTCGTTGGTGTTCGGGGTGATGTTGTAAATCATCAGTCCCCACGCGCCGAAGTAACTCATACCGAGACCGTAAATGATGATAGCAATGGAAGCCCACGCGACCTTGAAACCGGAACTCAGATGTCCGCTCGGAACGGTAAACATCATATATCCGCCGATTAGCCAGAGCGGAAGGGGAACGATGAAGAAGGGTCTGACACGACCCCATCTTGTACGCGTTCTGTCGATAATCAGACCGGAGATGGTATCGTCGACTGCATCATAGATGGATGCAAAGAGGTTGATGTTCGCATAAGCCGTCGTGTTCAGCTTAAGGAACTGAATCATAAAGAATTCCTTAAACGCTGATGTAAACTGACCTAAGTTCTTTTGTCCGAAGTTTACGAGAACGTAAGCTGCGATTTCCTTGGGAGTCAGATAATTCTTTTTGGTATACGCAAGCTTGTCGAGCTCTTCTTCGGTCGTTACGGTGTCATTCACTACTGTATCCGCCAAAATATTCCCTCATTTCCGAATCGGACGCACAGCGCCCGGATAATAACACTATTATATTATCATAACAGATTAGTTAAATCAACACTTTTTTAACTTAATTTATTTTGCCGACATTTGATATTGACAATCCGCAGAAAAGAGGATAAAATGTAATTTGAATAATGTTTAAGAGGGGTATCACTATGGCAAGTACCTGTCCGAATTGCGGCAAGACGCTGCGCTGGTATGATGTAAAGGCGGAGTGTAAGTATTGCGGCGTTTCTATTCCTAATTATAACTGGGAGGCGCGCCTTGAAGAGGACGCCGAGAGAGCAGCGGAGAAATCGCTGAAATTCCACAAAACGATGAATATGTTTCAGTATTCTCTCTGGGGAACGAAGTTGCGTATCGTGCGCATTATTATGTCTTTTCTTCCTGCGCTCGGTTTCATCCTTCCGTGGTATAAGCTCACGAGCGAAGCCGACAGCATCGGCATCGATATGCTCGGTATCTTCACCGACGGCAATTCGCTGATTGATTTGTTTAAGGCGTTTTTCGGCAATATGAGCCTCTTCTTTACGAATATGAGCTATGAGGGCGGCAGCGGCGTTTTGAGTTACTCGATGCTTTCGCTTCTGTTCTTCCTCCTTTGCGCCGTGTTTATTGTTATCGCATTCTTTATGATTCTCTTTACGAATAAGCACCCGAAGTCGAAACTGATGGTCGTTTTTGACTGCATCAGCATCGCTTGCTGTGTCGTTTCGGGCGTGATGTTCTCCTTAGGACTCGGCTCGATTGGTCCCGACACGGCAGTCAATTTCGGCAATATTCCGCTTTATCACATCAGCGGCAGCATTATGTGGGGCTATTTCGTAGCGCTCGCACTCCTTGTTGTTGCGCTTGTATTCAATATCCTTGTGATGAAAGCGCCTGCGAAATCGCACGAGCAGCTCGAGGAGGAGCGTCTTGCGAAGAAGGCGGAGAAGGAAGCGAAAGAAGAGCGAAAGAGAATTGAGCGCGAAAAAGCGCAGCAGGAAGCCGAGAAAAAGGCGAAGGAAGAGCAGGAACGCATCGTTGCTGAGGCGAAAGCGAAGCTCGAAGCACGCAAGGAAAAGAAGAATAAGAAATAATCCAAGGAGCATTCTGAAATGTCACAAAAACAAAAGAAAAGAGCCGTTATCATCGGCGTTATTTTACTCGTTCTGCTTGTTGCGGGAATTACGGGTTCCGTTCTTCTCAGAACGAGTCAGCCGCTTTATACGAAGCTGACGATAGCCATGATGCCCGATTCCCTTGATTATAAGGATTCGGACGGCAATACCATTACTTTCTATGTTGAGGAAAATAAAGACTACGACAAAGAAAAGGACGAGCCGCTCGACGCATATAAGACTTACTACTACAAGGATAAGGATAAAAAGGAAAGAGTCGACCTCGACGGCGGCGTCTATATGACCGACAAAGAGTACGCTGAGTCGAAACGCTCCGATAAAAAGGACACCGAGCAGAGCGGCGACGCACGCTATAATGTCGGCGAGGGAACGCTTGTAACGGTCGGATTTCTTGCCGCCGCGCAGGAGAAGGCAATTGTCGTAAAAAAAGTTGTCAATGTCCTTCTCGGAATCTTCATTGTCTGTGTACTTGCGTACCTCATTTATCTCTGGTATCTCAACTGGTCAAAGCGCTATGACAAGAAGGCGCAGAAACTTGCCGAGGCGGAGGAAATCCTCAACAAGAATAACGAAGAATAAAGGCGAGGTACGATAACGAAGGTTAGTCCAAAAATCGCATCTTTTTCGCCATAACTACATTAAAATGTCCATTAGGGCGTCAGCCCAAACGGACATTTGTGCTTTGTTCTGACAAAAAATCTGCTGATTTTAGGATGCAAAGCAGTTTTGACAAAGTAATTTTAG
>SVOG01000062.1 GCA_015066525.1 Oscillospiraceae bacterium
ATGTAACGCGCAAGTCCGAGCGTCGCTTTGCCGACGGTGTAAGCGTTCATACGGTTCGAGCCCGCGCCCATAATGCCGCGCAGACCGCCCGTGCCGAAGGCTAAGTCCTTATAAAATCTGTCCTCAATTTCCTTTTCATCAGACACGGCGAGCAATTCTGCCTTTGTGTCCTCGTCAAAGGTGAGCCATTCATTGTATTTACTGCGATAATCCATAGTCGCACCCCCTCAATTTGTTCATAATATTATAGCATTAATAGACTATATAATCAAGAAAATATATATAAAAACAGCGTCGTTTTGAACTTCCTCGGTTTCAAAACGACGCTATCTCTTTTTGTTCTTACTTTTGCACATATGCCTTGTCTCCACTGGCAAGGATTTCAGCGCACTTGTAAAGCCACTTGAACATAATACCCGCCTCCTTTATTTAATAACGAAGATTTCCTCCTCGTTTCACCCACATTATATGATTTACGCGGATAAAGTCAACGGTTATTTCTTATAGTTTACAATTTGTTTATATTTGTATATAATTCACAAGTTTTGCGTATTCACAAATTGAATAATTACACATTTATAGTGCAACTTGCACAACTTCGCCGTTATTTTGCGTTACAAGTAAATCTGTGTCATTTTCGCTGATTTCCCAGGCAGTGCACTGACGGCAAATGTCAAAATACGGGTTATCGCACGCGGGCGCTTCTGCGCGGTTCGTATAGTAAAACTTCTTCAGTCCCTCCGCGTTTGCGTCCTCGGTCGTCATACCGAAGTAACAAAGCTGAGCACCGCCGTTTGCAATTATCTCGGTCATCGGGTCGAATAGAAAATTCTCCCCGTCAATCTCCGCCATGCTGACACCCCAGCTTACGCCTGCCGCATCTTGGGCAAGGATATGGCTTGCGTTGACGCCACCCTGACGCAGCAGGTACTCAAACATGCCCGAAGCGGTGAAGCTGTCACCCTCGCCATTCATAACAGCGCTGTAAATCGTGGCGCCGCCCTTCTTCGACTCCTTGACATGTGTGACGGTATAATGGTAAGCGTTAATAATAAATGCGCGACGATTCGTCTTCCCCGCCTTACACTCATCCAGGATGGCGGCAATCTTATCGGAAAACGCCTTTGCCTCAGCCCGTACCTCGTCGGCTGATTTGGTATAAGTTACGGTGATGCCCGAGGCATCGTCTTTTCGCTCAATATCCTTCACGAAAATCTGAAGCGGAAACGAAGTGTAAAAAAGTTGCAAAACGTCATTCAGCATACCCGTATTAAAACGCACCTCACCGTCGGCGCGGTACACCGCGCGGCACATATCCTCATACGCAGAAACAACACTGGCATCATAAGATGCATAGGCACCGTCGAAGGTGTTATATTTCAGGGCATCGGTTTGTGTATCGGTGCTCCCCTTCTTCGCGCAGGCTGCAAAAGACAGCACGAGTACGGCACAAAGAAATACGGCAATTATTTTCTTACTCATTTATCTGACCTCAATTTCGGATAATACCTCGCCGACCTTCCTGTGAATCACAAGGTCCGCCATGCTGTCGGCAGGAGTCGGGTCACGGTTAATCAAAACAAAATGTGCTCCACTAAAATAACGGATAAATCCCGCTGCGGGATAGACATTCAGCGAAGTTCCCGCCACAATCAGGCAGTCTGCGTCCGCAATCGCGCTGACAGCGCCGTCAATCGTGCGACCGTCGAGCCCTTCTTCATAGAGAACGACATCGGGTTTTACCGTACCGGAGCAGACATCGCAAACAGGCACGGGCGTATGATTCACAATATAGTCCACGCCAAAGAATTTGCCGCAGGATTCACAATGATTTCTCAGTACGCTGCCGTGGAGTTCAAACACATTCTTCGACCCCGCCGCCTGATGGAGGCCGTCGATATTCTGCGTAACAATGGCGCTGAGCTTACCCGCTCTTTCAAGCTCGGCAAGTTTCAGATGTGCAGCATTCGGCTTTGCATCAAGATACAGCATTTTGTCGCGGTAAAAGTCATAGAATTCCTTGGTATGCTTGCGGTAAAAAGTGTGGCTGAGAATCTGCTCGGGCGGATAGGCATATTTTTGATGATAAAGTCCGTCCTGCGAGCGAAAATCGGGTATCCCGCTCTCAGTCGATACACCGGCACCGCCGAAGAATACAATACGGTGCGATTCGTCTATTATTTGCTGTAAGTTCATACTAAAAATTCATCCCGTTCCAGCCCCAGTGGGTGTACTCACTGTATTTCACATAGATTCTGTCGGCAGGCACGCCGAGTTTATCCGCTGAGATAGCGCAGATGCGCTTCGTCAATTCGTCGTAAGCGCCGCCGTCGGCACTGCCGAAAATGCTGACATCAAACATTGCGGCTTTATCCCCGCTGCCCTGAAAGAAAAGCGCGGCACTGTCGCGGATATTGATCATCAGCCACGACTCACTTTTTCCGGGAATCAGGGAAATCGCGTCACCAAGGTCGGCTTTCAGCGCGTCAATTTCTTCTTTATCCAAAGAAATATTCGTCGTTACATCAATATATGGCATATTGTGTCACCTCACTACTAATGTTATAATTATTATAATATTATATATATTAAAAATCAATAAAAACTGTTGACTTTTCAGTTTATCCGTAATATAATACTATGCAATAAGATTACTATTTGTATTTATTATTATTACTATTTGTAATAGGTGAGTTATATGGCGAAGCAAATCAAAAAAGAATTCACGAAATTCAAAAGTGAAACGAAAGTACACGCCTTTATCAAAAAGTACTTTATGCTGATTGTCGTATTTGCAATCATGCTGATTCCTTCCATCTACACGGTACTCTTCCTCGGCTCAATGTGGGACCCTTACGGTAACACGGGAAACCTCCCAGTCGCGATCGTCAACGAGGATGTGCCGATTGTCTACGACGGAAGAGTGGTCAACATCGGCGAGCAGCTATGCAACAAGCTTGAAAAGAATGATTCCCTCGCCTTCAATTTCGTAGACGAAAAGACGGCGCTGCACGGTCTCGAGAATGCAACCTACTATATGGTAATGGTTATCCCCGATAACTTCTCGGCAAATTCTGTTACACTGACTTCCGACAGTCCGCAGAAGATGCAGCTCGAATACTATGTCAACCCCGGCACGAACTATATCGCAAGTAAGTTCGGCGAAAGCGCGGTCAAGACGATTAAGGAGCAGATTAACAAAACGGTTATCAACACGTATGCGACCACGATTTACGGAAAGCTCGGCACGATTCACGACGGATTTGTTGCTGCGGCAGACGGCTCGGGACAAATCGGAGACGGTGTCGGTCAGTTAAAGGGAGGAAACCTCCGGATTACAGACGGTCTCGACACACTCTCAAACGGCTGCCTCACCCTCAAGCAAGGCACGGGCACGCTCGAGGACGGTCTCAAGCAGTACACGAACGGTGTCAGCCAGGTATCGGACGGTGTTACGCAGATTAAGGCGGGCACGTCGCAGCTTGTCGACAACAATGCCAAACTCAACGACGGTGCAGACCAACTCCTTGCGGGAATGAATCTGATGAGTGACCAAATCGGTGAATCACTGACCGAAGAAAACCTCAAGGACCTTGCACGGCTTGAGGACGGTCTGATTGAAATCAACGACGGCATTCAGACACTGCAGCAGGCTATCAATGTGGATTATAAAATCAGCGACGAGAAGATTCAACAGGCACAGGAAATCATCAATTCTCTCGATGCTTTTGTCAATTCCGACGCTTATAAAGCACTCAATACGATTTCGCAATATGCGGATTTCGATTACGACCGTGCCATCAGCCGTATTGACGCGCTCAAACCGCTGATGCCGCGTGAGGCGGAAACGCTTGACAGAATCAAAGAGATTCTCACCGCAATGAAGAAAATTCAGACCATCCGCCTTGACTTAACGCCCGAAAAAGCACAACAGCTCGTCACGACAGCGAACGGCGTTATCGGTGCTTACGGAACGTTGACGGATGGCGTGCAGCGCCTTTCGGATGGCGGAAACGAAGCGCTCCCCGTTGCATCGGAAACTCTCAAAAAGATGACGAGCGGTCTGCAGAGTGTACAAAACGGTCTTGACAGAACGCTGGCAACAGACGGCGAGACGGGTCTCATCGAGGGTATGACGACGCTCAGAGACGGTCTGCGCACCTATACGGGCGGCGTTTCACAGGTTGACGGCGGTGTTGACCGGGTGGCAGCCGGTTTAAGTCAACTGACGGCAAACAATAAGAAACTCAACAACGGTGCGACGCAGCTTAACGGAGGTGCGGGTCAACTCTATGACGGCTCGCTGAAGCTCCTCGACGGCTCGCATCAGATTGGCGACGGCTGCGATAAGCTGCTCGAGGGTGCTCGCACCCTCGAGGATTCGCTCAGAGGCGGCGCGAAACAAATAGAAGAGACGAACACCGGAGACGACGCCGCGGATATGTTCTCGCAGCCTGTGGACGCAAACGAGACCTTCCAGCGCACGATTCACACCAACGGTGAAGCCATGAGTGCCTATATGATGTGCGCGGGACTTTGGGTAGCGTGCCTTGCATTCTGTCTGATGTTCTCCCCCTTCAACACATCGCTGAAAAGCCGTAAGACCTTCCTACGCCATGCGGCGATTGCCGGATTCGTGGCGGTGATTGCTCCTGTTATCATGGTAACCCTACTTTCAGTCATCAACGGACTGCGTCCCGCGCATCCCATCGAAACTTATGCAATGGCGGTGCTTACTTCAATAGCCTTTATGACGATAGTCTATATGCTAAATACGATGTTTGACTCCATCGGCTCGTTCGCGTTACTGGTTCTCCTGTGCTTGCAGCTATCAGGTGCGGCGGGTACTTACCCCATCGAACTATCACCGAAATTCTATCAGGTTATCCATCCGTTTATGCCGTTTACATACGGTGTGGACGCATTCAGAAGTACACTGTCAACAGGCAACTCGCTGATAACGGATACCGCTGTATTTGTCGGAATCATCCTTGTCTGCAGTATGCTCACGCTTCTGACATACGATTTAAGGCAAATCAAAATGAGAAAGAAAGATGCCCTCGAAAAGCGCAAAGCACTCGAAGAGACTGCAGAATAGATAAACAAAAAGGACGGCTGAGCCGTCCTTTCGTTTTATTAATATGAGAATTTATGTCCGTCGCAGCGTTTCAGCAGTTCATCCCAACGGCGGTCAACCTCTTTCTGGAAGGTTTCAATCATCCACTCGTTACCGGGCTTAAACATATGCTTGAATCTACCCTGTTTCACGAGCCATTCCTCAATCGGCACATATTTCGCCGGCTCATAGTTGAGAATCCATTTGCCGTCAACCACCTCAAAAAGCGGCCAGTAGCGGGTCTCAACCGCGAGTTTGCAGATATCCATAATATCGTAAGTCGGGTATCTCCAACCGCGCGGGCAGGGCGCCATAATGTTCAAAAAGGCTGCGCCCTTGGTGTAAATTGCCTTTTCACTCTTGCAGTGAAGGTCGCGGAAATTCCTGACAAAAGTCGTCTGCGCCACATAGGGAATCTGATGCTCGGCAATGATTGCCGCCAAATCCTTACGATACTGCATCTTACCTGCGGACGCGCGTCCGACGGGTGTCGTCGTGGTATCGGCAAACATCGGAGTTGCCGATGAGCGCTGAATACCCGTATTCATATACGCGCCATTATCATAGCAGACATAGACCATATCATGGTTACGCTCCATCGCACCCGAAAGCGACTGAAAGCCGATATCGTAGGTACCGCCGTCGCCGCCGAAGGTGATAAACTTGAAATTATCCGCCTTGAGTTTGCCCTTTCTCAAAAGTGCGTTATACGCGCCCTCGACGCCCGAAAGTGTTGCGCCGGCATTTTCAAACGCGTTGTGAATATAGGAATCCTTATAAGCGGTATAAGGATACATAAAGCTCGAGACCTCGAGACAGCCCGTAGCATTTCCAACTACGGCATGGTCGCCCTCGTGAACTGCTTTGAGCACATTTCTGACAGCGATGGTACCGCCGCAACCTGCGCACATTCTGTGACCGGGGGCGAGTCTGTCCTCGCGGGACACAAATTCTTTGAAATTATACATACTCTCCCCTCCTTACTCACGAACGCCCATATAGCGGTACGGGTTATCCACTTTGCCCGCCTCGGCAATGCGCTCGAGTTCTTCGTATACATCAATCATATTCTTCACGCGCACATCGCGTCCGCCGAGACCGTAGACGTAATTCACGGTAAGGCAATCACTCTTGGCACGGTAAAGCGCGGTAGTCACCTCTGCACCGAGCGGTCCGCACGCGTCATTATAGGACTCGGTTCTGTCCATAATAGCAACTGCTTTGACACCTTCGAGCGCCTTGGCAATCTCCTCGGACGGGAACGGACGGAAGAGACGAATCTTAATCAGTCCGACCTTCTTACCCCACTCGTCGCGCATCTTGTCGACAGCTTCCTTCGTCGTGCCGGCAGCTGAGCCGATAATCACGACGGCGTACTCCGCGTCGTCCATACGGTACTCCTCAAAAAGTCCGTACTTTCTGCCCGTCATTGCCTCGTATTCCTTAGCAACATCGAGGGTGACCTGCTTTGCGTTTTTGAGTGCCTCAGCCTGCGCTCTCTTTGCCTCGAAATAGTAATTCGTGACACTGTACGGTCCCACCGCCATCGGACAGTCAGGGTCGAGGAGCGAGTGCTCGGGGTTATATTCGCCGACAAAGTTCTTCACTTCGTCGTCCTCATTGAGTGTAATATTCTCCACAGCGTGCGAGGTGATGAAGCCGTCCTGACAAATCATCACGGGAAGTTTTACATCCTTATGCTCGCCGATACGGTATGCCATACAGAGGTTATCGTACACCTCCTGGTTATTCTCGGCATAAATCTGAATCCAGCCCGAATCCCTTGCGCCCATCGAATCCGAGTGGTCGCAGTTGATATTGATAGGACCGGAGAGGGCTCTGTTAACAAGGGTTAATACAATCGGAAGGCGGTTCGATGCGGCGAGGTATAACTCCTCCCACATCAGCGCCATACCCGCCGAGGAGGTCGCCGTAACAGACCTTGCGCCTGCCGATTCGGAGCCGATAACGGCGGACATCGCCGAATGCTCGCTTTCCACGGGGATGAACTCACTGTCAACCTTGCCGTTGGCGACGAGTTTCGAAAAATACTGGGGTATTTCGGTGGACGGCGTAATCGGGAACGCCGCCATCACATCGGGATTAATCTGGCGCAGCGCCTCAGCGACTGCTTCATTGCCGGACATTCTGTCTTTTCTTGCCATCTTATTTCACCCCTTCCATCTGTAAAGCACCCGTCGGGCAGGTTTTGACGCAGATACCGCAGCCCTTGCAGTGGTCGTAGTCGAGCGGTCCGCGCGCGGTCGTGCCGGGCACAACCGCGATACAACTATCGGGACATACGGGAACGCAAAGCAGACAGTGGATGCATTTCTCGTTATCCAGCGTCGGTTTCACAGAGGTCCACTCACCCGTCTTGAATTCGACGGAGGTTGCGCTGCCGTAAATCTGCATACCCTCAGTTAAATCGCTCCACTTGCAGT
Source organism: Oscillospiraceae bacterium (assembly GCA_015066525.1). GTDB lineage: Bacteria > Bacillota > Clostridia > Oscillospirales > Acutalibacteraceae > Eubacterium_R. The sequence goes on from SVOG01000062.1 coordinate 7,561, forward strand.
CAAGACCGAGTTTCGTTAAATCGCTTTTCATTATCCCTGCACCTCCTCAAACGCCATCTTCAGCGCGTTCATATTGCCCTCAATGACCTCGGGCTTGGAAGAAAATTTATGTTCAAACGATGCGCGCATCTCCCGAAAGAACACTGTCTCATCCATTACGCGCGACACCTTGACAATCGCCGCGAGCATCGGCGTATTCGGGAAATACTTGCCGAGACACTGCTTACTGACCTTGCGCGCGTCAATCGTAAAGACCTTGCCCGTGTAGCCACCGAGTTCCCCACGGATTTGGTCGGCGGAGCGCTTGGTATTCACAACAATCGCACCCTCCGGCGAAAGTCCGTCGGTGACATTAACTACCTCAAGAAGTCCCTCATCGACAACGACGACGTAATCAGGATGATAGATATTGGAATGTACGCGTATTTCCTTATCGCCAATACGGTTATACGCCGTAATCGGCGCGCCCATACGCTCGGGGCCGTACTCGGGAAAGCCCTGGACGAACTTGCCCGTCTTGAAGGCGACATCGGCGAGGAGGAGCGCGGCGGTTTTGGCGCCCTGGCCGCCTCTGCCGTGCCAGCGGATTTCTACTACATTGTCCATAATAATTCCTCTTTTCTGAAAAAGATAAACAAAAAAGCCTCCTAACCCTTGCGGGTTAAGAGGCGATATTTCTACCGTGGTACCACTCTTATTCACTGCAACGCAGTGCACTCTGCATACTCTGTAACAGGTGATATGCTTTCTCTGTAACGGGAGATTCCGTATGTGCCTACTCGTTTCAGCACATCTGCTCAGAGAGGATATCCGCTATCTTCCCGTACTGTCTTTCACCAACCGACAGCTCTCTGAAATCAAGTCCATAGCGGCGTTGTTCTCATCAACGCATTTGAATATTACATACATTATAATCAGTTTGTCTTAATTTGTCAAGAAAAAAATGAAGGGAGGGCGCCGGACGCCCTCCCTTTTGCAATTATTTTACTTTAATATTTTTCTTTGAGGACAGTTCGCCTGCGTAATTTTTCTTATTTTTTGTCTTATAAGCTCTTACGCGGACGTAATACTTCTTGCCCTTCTTGAGTTTCTTGATGGTATAGCTGGTCTTCTTGTTACCCTTGACGGTAATCTTCTTCTGATTGGACATATCCTTCTTGGTAGCATAGAAGATGACATAGTAGTTACAGTTCTTATCGCGCTGCCAGGTAACCTTAATCGACTTCTTCTTCGTCGTCAGTTTCTTCAGTGTTGCTTTCTTATAATATCTGTAACTCGTCTTTGACCAGTCGCCACGCTGCCACTTGCCGTTAATCTTCTTAAACGCAGCAAACTTGAATTCATAAAGACCGTTCGTCTTGAGGTTCTTGAACACATACTTTGCCTTGCCGCCGGTCCAGTAGTAGTTCCACATCTTGTCGCCCGCTTTGCGGAATGCAACATAGTAGTTCTGCGCGCCGCTTACCTTATTCCAGGAAACGGTCATAATCTTCTTCTTGGAACCGCTGACGGTGGTGATGCCGGTAATCTTCTTAATCGACTTGTTGACGGGGGCTTTCTGCGCCTCAGTTGCAGACGGTACGGGAGCTTTTGTCAGTTTCGCAATAGTCTGCGTCTTAGTGTGGGAGGGATTATGCTTACAGGTGTAAGTAATAATACCGGTTTCCTCGACAGTTGCTTCCTTCGTCACTTTGCCGCCGTCCCACTCGTGCTCGCCGTTCGGAGCGATATAATCACTCTTGTAATTATCTCCGCAGCGTGAGCACACATAAAGCGTATAGCCAAGTTCCGTGCAGTTCGGTGCATATACAGTAGGCACATAGTTGTGACCAAGCGGGGTTGTTACAGTCGTCGTTCTGGTAAGGTGACAATTCTTACAGGTTTCGGTAATCTCGCCCGCCGTTGTACAGGACGCGGTGGAAGAGGTAACCTCCCAATCGTGTCCGGTAGCGTCGATGGACTCAATTCTCTTATGTGTCTCATCGTTTGTACAGGTATATACCTTAGTGCCAGGGGTTGTGCAGCTTGCCGGCGAGGTAACCTCGCCCTCATTCCATTTATGTCCAAGAGGTTTCACCGTATCTCTTTTTTCCTCAGCGCCGCAAACAGTGCAAACATAGAGTTTATAGCCCTCTTTTTCGCAGGTAACTTCCACTGTCTGTCTTAATGTCCAGGTATGCTCGGAATGATTCGTCTGAACAAACGATGTCGTAGGTTCGGGATATGTTTCGCAGTAGGTCTTCGCAGTGGAGGGATTCGGAGCGTGAATGGTCGGTGAAGTTCCGAAGGTATTATTATGTTCGCTTGGAACCGTCATATCCGGATTGTAGACATAATAAGCAGTGCTTTCCTTATCGGTAAACACCTGGTCACCAATACCGGTAACGGAAGTATCCGCCGCATCTGTACCAAGCTTGATAACCGTAACTGACGGAAGATTCCACGGTGCATTTGTCGCAGATTCATTGGTCACTTCACCGCCTGTGATGATAACTGTCTTGAGATTCGGGCAGTTATCGAACGCGCCTTCACCGTAAGTTGCACCTGCGGGAACGATAATCGTTTCAAGATTCGTTGCGCCGTCAAAGGTGTGCGCTCCGATATAGGTAACATTCGGGTCAATTATAACTTCGGTGACATCCTGGTTGTTACCGAACGGACTGTCGTCAGCCTTCGCGTAATCTTCCATCTTGCCGTCAGTGTTTTCCTTGGGCGTAATGACGAGTGTACCCGTGGTTTCGTCGTAATCATAATCCGTGTTGCCCGATGAGCCTGTGTCAAACGGTTTTACATTCAGTCCGATGAAAGCAGCATGAAGAGCGTTTCCAACGCTGACGGTAAGGTTACCGTCAAAACCGTTTGTTGCTACCTTCTTAGCTTCAGCAATTGCTGCGTCATAAGCGGCAACAAAAGTCGCATAACTCTCATCCGTATACTTATTGTCGGAATTATGCGTGGAATAAGTCGCCTTCGATTCTGCTATCGAATTAGAAATCGCATCATAAGCAGCAAAATAACGCTGGGTCAATGCTTTCGCATTAATCGCATCAACATACGCCTTGATATTCGCTGCGCAAGCCTCGGCATTCACCGTCGGCGCATTATCATTCGCAAAGTCGTTGTTCGGGTTATATGCTGTCATTATCTACCGCAGCAAAGGTTGCGGAGACATCCGATTTGTTAATCAGGTAAGTCTCGGGTGCAGCTGAAACGGTCGTTGCAGCCGTCTTAGCGGCGTCGATGAGCGCTTTATAATTAACTACCATTGTCGGGTAGGACAGCTTTGCGGTCATCGTCATATAGTCGGATGGTGTAGCGCCTGCGCTTGTTAAAGCACCGCCGGTAAAGCGACGCCAATTTACCCTCTGATTAATCAGATAGGCATTGTCGCTGTTTTTGAATGCGTTGTCGCCACCGTTATACTGCATTGCGTTTGCAAGAGCAGCAGGATAATATGTTCTCCACCATGTAATGCTGGAATTAGCAAGTTCCATAGCGTTTTCCTGCGTCATAGCAGTCGGAGAAGGAACTGTAGCAACTTTCTTGTTATTCTTCGCCATAGTGTAACGCCAATTTATGTTCATATTAGCATTTGGCGCATTATCGTAATTCCAGAATGCGTTTTTCATACCGAATGTTGTAGAAGCAGCATCGTCATTTCCTGTCTTTTCAGCAGGATAAAGACCGTAAACCCAGCGTTCTACAAGGGTCGGACCGTTAGACTCTGTAATATGAGCCATTGCCATAACAGGCATTACCGGAGTTGTTTCGCCGTCATAAAGCATTACTGCTACAGGATAGTACATAGCGACTGTCATTCTGTGCTTACCGTCTGTAGAAGTGTTCTCATTGGCATATTCATGAGTAGAAATTGCTGCGGCGCCGGCATATTTCTCACCGGGAGCAGTATCGGTTGCACCTACTACAGGATCCATAGAGCCGAAATAGAGCAGATTCTCCGCATAGCCGTCATAGGATGCGTCGGTCTCGTAGTCGGTATCCGCCGGAAAGCTCGCGGTTGCGGCACCCTTAGGGGATGTCCACGCAGTCATGGCTGCCGTAGCATTTTCGAGTGCTTCGGCATCAGCCGCAAGGTCGAGATCTGTTTTTCCACCTACCTCGTAGGCGTAGAGGTCCTCCTTTGCTTTTGCATAAGCGTCAAAGGCAGATTGCATATTCGTGTAGACAGTGCCGTCCATTTTATCTTCATACGCTTCAATAGCCTGTTTCACCGACTCTGCCGAACTAATGGCAAGCGCACTAAACGGAACTGATGTAAGCACCATCAGTACTGAAAGAAAAATGGATATTGTTTTTTTCGTGATTCTTGACACAACATCATCTCCTTATATGATTCATATATATAATATCACGATTAATCATCACCGTCAACCGACATGGTGAATCTTCCTATTATCTGAACTTCCTAAAAAAACTCCCGACCGCCTGGTCGGGAGCCTGTATTTACTTGTACATCGGACTTTACCTCTTATTTAGAATTTAAGGTAATCTAACTAGCCCATTGGAGTATACCTTTCTTTAAGGATTGTTAATATTCGTCCGTACCGAATCAGAACATTGGAACTGTCCTTTCTTTAAGGATTGTTGATATTCGTTCGTACTAAATCAGAACATTGGTATATCCTCTTTTGAAATGAATTCAATCTAATAATTGAAATAAACTCTACTTTGATTGATACTTATATAGAGCATCTCTGCTCTGATTATCAGCAGGAGGATAATCTTATATATCCTTATTATTCACTTTTCAGTCGACACCTGTAAGTATTTTTTCCGATTCCTGCTAATAACTACTTCTCTCTTTAACAATCATGTGATCCGTAGGTAATTCCGTTTTACCTCTGTCGACCCAAACATCCGTTATTCTATCGGGATACTCTACAGGTGGCTGAACTATCAATCTGAAGTTTCATCATAATTTTCAGCCTCCTTATTAAATTTCGAACTTTGGCTCTAACAAATCTCGTCTTTCTAATTCTGAGCCCCTCTCTTAAGTTCAACCTTATAATAGCATATACTTTCGTGTTTGTCAATAGTTTTTTTCAACATTTTTAATTTTTTTTTGTAAGTTTTTAACAAAGCGCGCTTCCCTATTGACTATTTTATCTTAATTTAATATAATATAGGCAAGATATAAAGGAGTAATGATTATGGATAATGAAATTTACGAGCCGGATATTATTTCGGTAACCGATGACGAAGGAAACGAGATTCTCTTTGAGCTTCTCGAGAGATATGAGACCGACGAGGACGTTTATGTAGCCATCACCGAATACCGCGATGACGACGAGGAAATCGTCGAGGCGGATTTCGAGGTCGTAATTCTCAAAGTTGTCGAGGATGAAAACGGCGACGAATACCTCGAGGAAATCCAGGACGATATGGAATACGAGCAGGTATCCGATATCCTCATGGCAAAAGTGGAGGAAAAGTACGAAGTCGAGTACTTCGAGCCCGAGCAGTAAAGCTATCCCCCCTATTGTTATAAGTCTGTGTGTCTCGACAACCAAGCGCTTAAATAACCCGAACAATTCTTTCTCAGGGATTTGGACTCCGCGTACGGTTTGCAGACCTCCCTTCTTTGAAGGACGCTGGGAGCAGTAAAGTACAAGGGACAGAACCCACCTGCGTTTAACAGCAGGTTATCTTCAGCCTTGGCGGACATACGGATTTATATAATAAAGGACTTGTGAAAATTCACAAGTCCTTTTGTTATGTTCACTGAATTATTCGCCGCGCATACCGATGAGGTTTGCCGTGCCTTCAAACGCTTTCTTGGAAAGCGCGATGGAATCAAAGATGGAAGCCTCGATATCATCGGGTGTACAGCCAAGTTCCTTCGTGTCGTCGGTCGGAATAAAGAGATTCATATCCATAATATCCGCAAGTCCTACCGGGTCGATTCCGGACTCAATGCCGCGTTTAGCGTAATCCTTTCTCATTGTGAGACCGAATGCCTTGAACATCCACTTAGGCACGCCGACAATCTTTCTGTCCTCGATGCCGTCCATAGCTCTGTAAACAATCTTAAGGAATTTTTCCCAAGTCATATTGTAGCAGGAAATGCCGTACGCTCTCGCACCCTTTACCTGCTCCGCGGCGCCGACGATTGCCTCACCAACCTGGCGAACGGTCAGCATAGCGGTACCGCCCTTGGAGTACATAGTAACAGGCATCTTCTCAAATCTCTGAAGCTGCTCGATGAGGATAACCCATACGGGGCGTCTGCCGGGCTGGGTTCCGAAGATATAAGGCAGTTCAAGAACTGCTACACCCATATCGTCGTCAGCATACTTAAACGCAACCTCTTCCTGGTCGACTCTGGAGCGGATGTAGGGGTGTTTCTCACAAAGCTTCATCTCGGGACGCTCTTTCGCAAGCCAAGCGAAATAGGAGCCGAGAACGACGCATCTCTTAACGCCGCACTTCTTCGCCATCGCAAGGCAGCGGTCAACCGGGTCGATGTTAAACTTCTTGTACGCATCGTAAACAGGTGCCGGGAATTCCACACGCTCGTCTACGCCCGCGGCATAGACAAACGCGTCCACACCCGTCATCGCCTTCTCGAGTTCTTCGTCAGTCAGCTCGAGGAAATTACCGAACTCAATCTCCATCTCCTCGGGAATCGGTGCTCCCTCCGGAAGAGGCGGCAGAGCGATGGTCTTAACCTTATGTCCTCTGTCGATAAAAATCTGTGCGGCTGCCGAGCCGAGAAGTCCTGTTCCGCCGAAAATAAGAACATTCATAAATTTTACCTCCGTTGCAATCATGCAAATAATTGTTCAAATAATATTATATCATTATATTACGGTATAGTCAATCAGTAATTCAACGTTGCCTGCTGCACGATGTAGCCCCAGTCCCTGCCGTTAACGACGCCGTCGTTATTTACATCGGGATAAAGGTGGTACTGTACGAGGCTGTTTTTGAAATATTCGCGCTTATCAATTGTGATGACGTTGCTCTGGTTATGATATGTCTGATAAAGCAGCTCGCCCCGCTCAGTACCGAGTGAAATTAGATAACCTGTGCCGGAAAACGCCGTCCTTTGGATGCCGTTTGGATAGACAGCATAGATATTCTGATAGTCATTAAGATAGAACTTGCCGTCAAGATAGCATAGTCGTGTGAGGATTTCACTGTGCGGTATTTGATGCTGCGTACCGCTACTGTCTTTAGCGTAGCGGGTAATACTAAGCGTCGGCGCGCGCATTGACGTACCAAGTGCCGATTCCGTACCTGAGAGCGTGCGCTTTGTCAACACGGCAGTTTGCGAAGCGTAGTTGGGGTTCAAATAATAGTAATTCCCCTCAACCGTATAGATTCGGCTGTTGACATCATCCCAGAAATAACTATCAAATACTGTATTATTTGCTGCACAGTCGTCGTAGGTAGCGTAGTTATAGTGATACAGTCCGTTCTCGCTCTGAAAATAACTGTCGCTCTTAAGAAAGCAGGCATGATAAGCAAGACCGTAAGTGTTTTCAGCTTCGATAAAATCCGCGTTATCGTAAGTAATGTCAATATTATACCAGTTACCTTCGATTTTAATCTTATTCCACGCGTGTTCCATATCGCCGGAGGAAACATATTCGCAGTCAATACCGAGCTGCTTCATCAAGTAGGAAAAGGTCAGCGTATAACCGGCACAGACAGCATTGTAATCCTTGAAAAAGCCGTACGCCGAATGGTAGATATCGAGGTCAAGGGCTGATGAATAATTACCGTTTGCATCATAAATTTGAGGATAAACAGCATAAGAGCAGATATAATCGTGAATCGTAAGCGCCTTTTGCAGGTCGGACATTGTATCGTCCACCTCGCTGAGCGCTCTCTTTGCACCTGCATTGAATACAGTCATAGCGTTCTCGACTTCCTCCTGAGACATCGCGTACTGCGGTACAACGGCTGTCACCTTGCCGGTCACCTTACTGTAATAATACTGATACGAGCTTGAAACAAAAAACAAGTCGGGGTTATCGTTAATGATATTAGAATAATACGCATCGAATTCGTCCACGTTACATAAAAGCGCGCTTACATCTATCTTGTCAGCATAAGCAAGAAGTCCGTTGTAAACACTCTCGGCAACCGAATCGGAAACCGACCGAAGCGTTGCGTAGTGCACACTCTCCCCTGTCGCTATATCAAATTCACCTTCCTGCAAAAGCGTAGCCTCGCCCTCGCCGGTACTGACAGCGGCAAACGATATTATCGGCGCACTCATCAATACGACCGCAAGTATGGCAAGTATTAATGCTAAAATTCGTTTTCTTTTCATCGAATCACCCCTTATATAGTAATGTAAAAAGCAAAAAGTGTCAAGCATTATACTTGACACTTTATCAGCTCATTATACGGGATGAACTTTGTTCTCCATATCGTCGTGCTTGGAGTCAAGTCCGTACTTCTTGTCGCGCCGCTTTTCAAAAAATTTAACGGCAACTGCGCCGAATTGCGCATAGGAAAGCACATCCTCATCGCTCTCGTAAAACTCTTTAATCTCGCTCTTGAACTGCTCGATAGTATCAGTAAGAAGGTCCGCGGGACGGCAGTCGATAATATCATCGTCACCGACAATCTTCTTGCGAAATTCGGGGTCGATTTCGCACGGAGTTCTGCCGTACTTACCGGCAACCATATCCTTAAACTCCTTCGTTACCATCTTATAGCGCTCGCCCATAATGATATTGAATACCGCCTGGGTGCCGACAATCTGAGAAGTCGGGGTAACAAGGGGCGGATAGCCAGAGTCCTTACGGACGCGCGGAACTTCGGCGAGAACTTCCTCAAGTTTATCCTGCTTGCCTGCCTGCTTAAGCTGATTATTGAGGTTACTGAGCATACCGCCCGGCACCTGGTAAAGCAGCGTATTGGCGTCTACGCCGAGCATCTTCGGGTCAAGGAGACCCTCGTCGAGATATTTCTGGCGCAGGGGCATAAAGAAATCACGAATTTCGGTCAGTGCCCGAAGGTCGAGACCGGTATCGTACTCCGTTCCCTGCAGCGCAGCGACCATACTCTCGGTTGCGGGATGGGAGGTGCCCATCGCGAGCGGAGACATCGCGGTGTCGATGACATCCACGCCTGCCTCGATGCCCTTGAGGTGTACCATTGATGCAAGACCCGAGGTGTAATGCGCGTGAAGCTGAATCGGGATTTTTACCGTTTCCTTCAGCGCTTTGACAAGGTCATAGGTGCCGTACGGGGTCAGCAGTCCTGCCATATCTTTAATACAGATGGAGGCTGCGCCCGCTTCCTCAAGCTGACGGGCATAGTTGCAATAGTAGTCGATGTCAAAGACGGGGCCCGTTGTATACGAAATCGCCGCCTGGACATGACCGCCGTATTTATTCGCGGCGTTAATCGCTGTCTGGAGATTGCGCACATCGTTGAGCGCATCAAAAATTCTTAAAATATCAATACCGTTATCAATACTCTTCTTGACGAAATAGTCCACAACCTCGTCGGAATAGTGGCGATAGCCGAGCATATTCTGACCGCGGAACAGCATCTGGAGTTTCGTATTCGGACACTTCTCACGGATGATGCGCAGTCCCTCCCACGGGTCCTCGTCAAGGAAACGAAGGCAGGAATCAAAGGTTGCGCCTCCCCAGCATTCGAGCGAATGGAAGCCGATTTTATCCATCTTTTCGAGAATATCCACGAACTCGTCCGTTCTCATACGCGTTGCAATCAGCGACTGATGAGCGTCACGGAGTACGGTTTCGGTAATACCGATTTTAGCCATATTAATTACCTCGATAATCAGTTCATCGTAATAAGGGTCTGACCTGCGTCTACGGTGTCGCCCTTGGCAACATTAATCGTAGCGATGGTGCCGTCCTGGGGAGCGACGATGTCGTTCTCCATCTTCA
>SVOG01000063.1 GCA_015066525.1 Oscillospiraceae bacterium
CGGCTGAAGCTGTTTCAACTTCCTTTTCTTTAATTTCTTCGGACATGGTTTTGAGTACCTCCTTGATAATTACCGAGGGTGTCGAAGCCCCGGCAGTGACACCAATCACATGAAAGTCCTTTAAGTCGAGAGAACTAAGCTCGTCGGCAGTCTCAATCAGAAACGACGGACAGTTAGCGCTGCTGACTTCCTGTAACTTGCGCGTGTTGGATGAGTGACGCCCTCCGATAACGAGCATGGCGTCGGAAACTCTGCTCAGTTCCTCCGCCTCGCTCTGCCTGTCAGACGTCGCATTACATATTGTATCAAAAATTTCGCCTTTTGTACATACCCTTTTTAATAAAATTATAGATTTTTGCCATTCTTTTAGCGAAAAAGTCGTCTGGGCTACACAAATTATTTTTTTGGCATTGACAAATTCGGGGTTTTGTAAAATATCGGCAAGTTCCGATTCGTTCTTAAAGACGAAGGATTTGCCCCTGCAGTAGGAGCGAATCCCCTTCACTTCGGGGTGGTCCTCATCCCCTGCAATAAGGACGACGGTATCAGCGTCCTGCTTTTTCACGATATTATGTATCTTCGTAACGAAGGGGCAGGTCGCATTGACATACTCAATGCCGCGCGACTCGATGTCGTCGATAACGCTCTTTTCCACGCCGTGCGTTCTGACGACAATCATATATCCCTCGGGGCATTCTGCCGGAGTGTCGATAATCTTCACGCCCCTGCTCTCGAGGTCGGAGACGAGCTGCGCATTATGAATAATAGGACCTAAGGTGCAGACCTTTTTCCCGTCACCTACAAGTTCGTACACAAGGTTTACCGCGCGGTCAACGCCGAAGCAAAAGCCCGCGGTTTTGGCAAGTCTGAGTTCCATTTATTCCACTTCCGCTTTCCACTGCTGGGTGATTCTGTCCATCACGAGATTTGCCGCCGCTTTGATGTCATGGGGACCGAAATCCTCCTTGTCAAAGCCCATTTCCTCGGGCGTAATCGGTTTGCCGTAAACGACAGTAACATGGGAGCCGATTTTAATCTTCTCCTTACAGCAAATGGCAACGGGAAGCACGGAGGCATTCGTCGCCTTGGCGATGACGGCTACGCCCGCCTTTGCCTTCTGCGGAACGCCGTTTTTATCCTTAATGCGTCTGCCCTCGGGACAGATTGCCATTACGTGACCTTCTTCAATAATCTTCTCGCCGTATTTAATCGCCGAGGTGTCGCCCTTGCCGCGCTTTACGGGGAAGCCGTACATATGGGTAATGAACCAGCCGACAACCGGATTCTTAAAGAGTTCGACCTTCGCCATAAAGTGAAGTTCGGGCATCTTTTTGTCCATCGCGGCAAACACCGGGTCAAAGGCGCAGGTATGATTGACTGCAACGATATAGCGCGTGCCCTTCGGCGGGATGTTTTCGGTACCCTTAATCTGCACATGATAGAGCGCCTTAATCAGCGGTGCGAGTTTCTTCACCGCACCGTAAAGGCGATAATGTTTAACCTGGCTGTAATCAAATTCTTTCATCAGATATGCTCCTTTATGGTTTGAATCACGGCGTCGATGGACTCCTCGAGACTGAGTTCGGAAGTATCGAGCATAATCGAATCCTTGCTCGGTTTGAGCGGCGCGATTTCGCGGTGGCTATCCTGGTAGTCACGCTGGTTGACGTCGGCGAGCACATCCTCGTACATCACACTCTCGCCCTTCTCAATCAACTCCTTATAGCGGCGCTGCGCGCGGCACTCGGGAGAGGCAAAGAGGAAAATCTTTACATCCGCATTGGGGAGCACGACGGTAGCGATATCGCGACCGTCCATAATGACGTTATTCTTCGCGGCAATATCCTGCTGCAAGCCGAGCAGAAACGCGCGAATAGAGGGTTTTGCCGATACGGCACTCGCGCCCATCGAAATCTCGGGCGTACGAATCAGCGAGGAGACATCCTCCCCGTTGAGAAATACTGCCTGCGCGCCGTCGATATACTTCAGCTCAACAACCGAGCTGTCGATAACTTTCTGAATATTCTCATCAGACAAATCGGCAAGTACGCCGAGTTTCTGCGCCGAAAGCGCCACCGTTCTGTACAGTGCGCCGGTGTCCACATAGATATAGCCAAGCGCCTTGGCAGCCGCCTTGGCTATCGTACTTTTGCCCGCTCCTGCAGGTCCGTCAATCGCTACGTTAATCATATATATGTTTTCTCCTTTCAGTCGAAAAAGCTATGGGCTTAGAGCTACAAGCTAATAGCTTGCGGGTGAGCTGCGCTCACACTCATTTTATATATTATTTCCGCACAGGTAGCCCGTGCTGAACGCAATTTGCAGATTAAAACCGCCTGTATAGGCGTCGACATCGATTACCTCGCCCGCGAAATAGAGGTTTGGTACAAGTTTAGAACGCATGGTTTTCGGGTCGATTTCCTTCACGTTCACGCCACCCGAGGTGATAATCGCTTCCTCCAGCGGACGAAAGCCCGTCACGTCGAGGGTAAATTCCTTCAGAAGGGTCACGAGCGCGTGGCGTTCCACCCGTGTAATCGCGTTGCATTTTGCCGACGGCTCAATGCCCGACAGTCTCACTATAACAGGAATCAGCTTCCTTGGTAAGAGTTTTGACAAAGAGTTAATAAAGTCTTTATTATTATTCGCGGCGAAATCGCGCTGCAGGCGTTTATCGAGTTGCTCGAAAGTCAGCGCGGGTTTTAGGTCAATCGTGAGAGTATAACCGCCGTTTTCGGGCTCCTTCATATGGCTCGACGCCGAGAGTATCACGGGTCCGCTCACACCGAAATGGGTAAAGAGCATCTCGCCGAAATCGCGGTACACTTCCCCGCCGTTTTTAAGCACCTTCACCGCCACGTTTTTCAGCGAAAGTCCCTGCAGTGCAGGGATAAAATAATTGCTGCACACAAGGGGTACAAGGGACGGTTTCAGCGGTGTCACGGAATGCCCGACGCTTTTTGCAAGCGCATAGCCGTCGCCCGTGGAGCCGGTTTTCGTATAACTCTTTCCGCCCGTACAAATCGCGACAGCATCACAGGTAATCTCGCTGCCGTCATCAAGAATCACGGCGCTGATGCGCTCGCCCTCAAGACGAAAAGCACGCGCGGTGCCGTGCACAATACGAGCGCCGCTCTGCGTGCAGTTTTTCACAAGCGCGTCGACGATATCGACCGCCTTGTCCGACACGGGAAAAACGCGGTTGCCGCGCTCAATCTTTGTCGGCACGCCCATCTCCTCGACAAGCGCAATCGTATCGTACGGCATAAAGCTTGAAAAAGCAGAATAGAGAAAGCGCGGATTCGTCACGACATTCCCGATGAGGTCGTCGAGGTCAAAGCAGGCGTTCGTCACATTACACCTGCCCTTGCCGGTAATCATCACCTTGCGCGCAGGGCGGCTGTTTTTTTCAATTATGGTGGTGCGGTTGCCGCGCTTGGCGGACTCGGCAGCAGACATCAAGCCTGCCGCACCGGCACCGATAATAACAACATTTTTCATACAATTTATTTTCACAAATGATGAATTGATGCTTCGTACATCTATTGCAGGGGTCAATCACGATTGACCCGCGGGCGATTCGTGAATCGCCCCTACGAATTGTCCGATCATAGTGGTATCCATTATTTATCACTCATCATTCAGCATAAGGCTGAGCTCCTCCCACTCCTCGTAGAGGACATCACGGCGCTGCGTGGTTTCGTCAAGGAGGGCGGTCAGTTTCATCAGTTCCTCATAATCGGAGGTGGTGAGCTTTTCCTCAATTTCGGCTACTTCATTCTCCGTTTGCTCAATCTCTTCCTCGCATTTTTTCAACCGCGTTCTGGCTTTGCGGAGTTGCGACGCGCGTTCTTTCTTGCGTTTATAATCGTTTTGCCGAGGCGCTTTGTCAGTTTTAGTCCCCGTTTGAGCAGGTAATGCGTTATTTTTGCTTTCAAGGTATCTGTCATAATCGCCTAAATACTCCTTTACCCCGTGGGGCGTCAGTTCCAGAATGCGGGACGCGAGTTTATTAATAAAATAACGGTCGTGCGACACAATCAGCATCGTACCCGAATAGTCAAGCAGTGTATTCTCGAGTTCCTCACGCGAAAAGGCGTCGAGGTGGTTTGTCGGCTCGTCAAGGAGCAGGAAATTATACCGTCCGAGCATCAGTTTCAGCAGCGCGACGCGTGCGCGTTCACCGCCCGAGCACTCGGAGAGATTCTTATACACGTCCTCGCCCTTAAACAGAAAGGCGGCAAGCGCGCTTCTGACGCTCGTTTCGGTCATATAACTAAAATTGGACCACACTTCCTCGAGAACGGTTTTGGAGAGGTCGAGTTTCGCCTGCACCTGGTCGAAATAGCCGCAAAAGACATTCGTGCCGAACTTGAAATTACCGCCGTCCGCTGCATAATCCTTCATCAGAATTTTCAGCAGGGTCGTTTTGCCGCAGCCATTATCGCCGAGGAGGAACACCTTTTCGCCGCGGCTGATATGAAAGCCGACATTGTCAAAGATGTCTTTGTCTCCGAAGGATTTTTTCAGTTCGGAAACATCGAGCACATCCTCGCCGCTGACCGCCTTTGGCGTGAAGTCGAAGCGGATGCGCTCCACCATCTTATCGGGCACAACAAGCTGCGCTTTGATTCGCTCGATGACCTTTTCCTTGCTCTCGGCAGTCTTAATATTCTTCTCGCGGTTCCACTGGCGCTGCTGGGCTATAATGCCCTCGAGGCGCTCAATCTCCTTCATATCGTTCTCGTACTTTTCTTCAATCGCCTTCTGCTCGGCGGCTTTTTTGACGAGAAACGCGGAGTAATTGCCTTGATAGGAACGGCATTTGCCGTTTTCAATCTCGACGGTTTTGGTCGTGATTTTATCGAGAAAATAGCGGTCGTGACTGATAATCAGCACCGCGCCCGAAAAATCCTTCAAAAATCCCTCGAGCCATTCCACCGCCTTAATATCGAGGTGGTTCGTCGGTTCGTCGAGGAGGAGGAAATCCGCCTTGGAAAGCAGGAGCTTGGCAAGTATCAGTTTGGAGCGCTGACCGCCTGAGAGTTTCGCGGTCGGCATATCGAAATCCTTTTCCTCAAAGCCGAGACCGATGAGTGCCGAACGGGTCAGACTCTTATAGGTCAGTCCTCCCTCGCGCTGAAAGCGCGTCGTCAGTTCATCCTGGCGCTCGATATTCTCCGTCTGCGACCCGATGCCCTCGCGCAGGTTATAATTCACCGCGGCGAGTTCACTCTCCATCGTCATCAACTCGTCGAAAACGCTCACGAGTTCTTCCCACACGGTGCGATTCTCGGAGCAGGTGTGCTGCTCCATATAACCGAGGCGAGCGTTTCGTGAGATAAAGCAGGCGCCGCTGTCGGGCTCGTAGTCGCCCTTGATAATCTTGAAGAGCGAAGTCTTGCCCGCACCGTTGACGCCGATGAGTCCGACTTTTTCCTTTTCTTTAATGTCAAAAGACACACCGTCAAACAGTGTGTTTTCGCCAAAAGAAAGTGTTAAGTTCTGGACGTCCAATACAGCCATGATAACTCCGAAAAAAATTAGTCAATATATTTTAACAGATATTGACTTGAATGTGAAGTAAAAATTTGATATTATTTGTATAATAATTAAATAAAAGGTGATTTTATGGAAATACTGAAGTTAAAACCCGTTTTTAAGGATTATATCTGGGGCGGAAACCGACTCAGGGACGATTTCGGTTTTGAAACAGGGCTGGACAAAACGGCGGAGGGCTGGATGCTCTCGTGTCACGAGGCGGGAGAGAACACCATCGATGGCGGTGCATACGACGGCAAAACCTTTCGCGAGATAATTGAAACATACGGAGAAGAGGCAATCTGCGGCAAAAACGCGCTGCGATTCCCCTACTTCCCCGTACTGATTAAATTCATCGACGCCTTCGACAATCTGTCCGTACAGGTACATCCCGACGACGCATACGCGCGCCGCGTCGAAAACGAATTCGGCAAGACGGAGATGTGGTATGTGCTCGACGCAAAGGAAGGCGCAGAGCTGATTTACGGTTTCAAGGAAAAAATCACAAAGGACGCATTCCGCGCAGCAATCAGCGACGGTACGCTCCTCGATAAACTCAACCGTGTAAAAGTGCACAGGGGCGACGTTTTCTTTATCGAGGCGGGAACGGTGCACGCCATCGGCAGAGGCGCGCTGATAGCTGAAATTCAGCAAAACAGCAACTGCACCTACCGCGTATACGATTACGGCAGGGTCGGCGCGGACGGCAAGCCGAGAGAACTGCATATTGACAAGGCGGTGGACGTCTCCGTCACCGAGCCGCCGAAGTATGACACAAAGCCGATGGGCGAAGTGCTCACCCGCGACGGCTACACCGAGCAGCTTCTCACGGAATGCGACCTCTTCACCGTCAAAAAATTCGACATTGAAACGAATTTGGAAGGAAAAACCGACGGCAGCACCTTCCACCATATTCTCGTTCTCGACGGAATCGGAAGCGTGGACGGTCGACCGGTGAAGAAGGGCGATTCGCTCTTCATCCCCGCAAACTACGGCAAATATGCCGTCAGCGGCGAACTGGAAATAATTATGACATCCGTATAAGAATAAAATCGCTCCCTTTGCACATCATAGTGTAAAAGGAGTGATTTTTTTGAAAATATTAGGAAGAGTTGCGCTGATTCTCAATATTATCGGCGGCATCAACTGGGGACTCATCGGTCTGTTCAAATTCGACCTCGTTGCCTGGATTTGCGGCGGTCAGGACGCGGTGCTCGCAAGAATTATCTACGCTCTCGTAGGACTTGCGGCAATCTACTGCATCAGCTTTTTGTTCAGAGACAGAGCTCTCAACGACTAAACGGGCGAAAGCCCGTTTGGTTTTTACATACGGTTTTCCATCTCGGTTTTGATTTTGCCGAGGATGCGCTTTTCAAGGCGGGAGATATAGGACTGGGAGATGCCCATCTTATCGGCAAGCTGCTTTTGCGTCTGCACCCGGCGACCGTCGAGACCGAAGCGCTCGTACATAATATTCTTCTCCTTTGGATTGAGGTGCGCGACAATATAGCGCAGCAGGCGCTTCTCATCCTCGTATTCGATTTCCTCGCTGATTTCGTCGGGCTCGCTGCCGAGCACATCGCGCAGGGTCAGTTCGTTGCCGTCCCAGTCGGTCGAGAGCGGCTCGTCAAAGGACATCTCCACTTTGGAATTCGACGCCTTGCGCAGATACATTAGTATTTCGTTTTCAATACAGCGTGAAGCATAGGTGGCGAGTTTGATATTCTTATCGGGGTCAAAGGTTTTGACCGCCTTCATCAGACCGATGGTACCGATGGAGACCAAATCCTCGGTGCCCGCAGTGGGGCTCTCATATTTCTTTGCGATATAGACGACAAGGCGCAGGTTATGGGTAATCAGCAAATCACGGTTGGCATTGTCGCCCCGGCGCAGTTCGTTCATAATGGTCTCTTCTTCCTCGCGCGTCAGGGGCGGCGGGAGTGTTTCGGGACCGTTGATATAATAGCAGTAACGCTTGTAAAAAATCAGATTGATAAGAAAGTTCAGCAATTTCATAGGACACCTCATACAGTTAAGATTTCAGGGTTAATAACGGCGGAGAACTCCCCGCTTTTCATCCGGTCGGACAGGGCGATATAGACGTTCTCGATTTCCTCCTCGCCGCGGCTCGTTCTGACAGTCACTTTATCGGGGCGAAAGGAGAGCATAAAACCCCTGCTGCCGCTCGTTTCGGCAGGGATGATACGCGTTTTTTCAGGGTCAAAAAGCTCTTCAAATTTGGCTGCATCGGCGACAATGACAGGACTGTCGGAAAACGGCTCGCGCAGTTTGTTCCCCGTATCAGTCAATGCAAAGAGGCTGACGCTTCTACCCCCGTTTTCCACGGTGATGGGCAGCACCTCCCCCGCGGCAAGGCGTCGATTATAGAGCCGCACGGCGACACAGGACGCCAGATAGGCGATAAAGGCGGAAACCAAAAGCCCCCGCGCGCCGATATTCAGATACACCGTGCCGTTTGACAGGTGGATATACGGCGTTTTCACCGCGAGTGCGATGCCGTAAATCAACCCGAGAAAGACGAAATTCATAAAGTAAAACAGCACATAGGCGGAAAAGAAACCGCCGAGCCTGTCAAAATGAAAAGCGGCAAGGAGTAACACGGCGGACACCGCAAGTTTCAGCAGGACGGACACGGCAAGCGGAAGGTCGACAAGGATAATCAACGAATACAGCCCGCCGAGCACGGACGACAGAATCAGTCGCGCTGTTGCTGCTCGTTTCTTGGTAATGCGCGCGGTGGCAGATAGCAAAAAGAATGTGATGAAGAAATTGATGACAAAGAGTACATCTATGTAAACAACCGTAAAAATCCCCCCTGCGATATGATTATACATCGCAGAGGGGATATATTTTGTCAAAAATATGCTCTTACTTAAAATACATATAGTACTGGCACTTAATCGTGCCGTTATAGAGTTTGCGGCGCTTGTCGGCTCTTCTGCCGAAGGCTTTTTCGAACTCCTCATCGGGTGAAATAATACCGTAGGACCAGCCGTATTTCGAGATAAACTTCTCGCCCATCGCGCGGTAAATCGCCTTTGCCGCCCGATAATCAAGCATACGCTCGCCGTAGGGCGGATTCGTCACGAGGGTACCCTTCTCGGTCGTGGGGATAAAATCGCGCAAGTCGCGAATTGAAGCCGTGATAAACTTGTCCACCTTCGCATTCTTTGCGTTCTTCATCGTCAGTTCAATCGCGGCGGGGTCGATGTCGCTGCCGAAAGCGCAAAAATCCGTATCCGTCTTTATCATATCATGGCTGCGCTCGCGCTCCGCCATCCACACTTTTTCGGGAATCAGTCCCCAGCGGTCGCATTCGAAATTACGGTTGATGCCCGGGGCGATATGATTCGCGAGCATCGCGCCCTCAATCAATACCGTACCGCTGCCGCAGCAGGGGTCGTAGAGGGTATGATAATGCTTCAGACGGCTGAGTCGACACATCGCCGCGGCAAGGGTTTCGCGGATGGGCGCGTCATTTCCCTGCGGACGGTAGCCGCGCTTATGCAGCGCCGCACCGCTTGTGTCGAGCATCACGCAGACCTCGTCCTTCATAATCGAAAACTGAATCTGGTGCACGGGTCCTGTCTCGTCAAACCACTGTATGCCGTAATCCTCGGACAGAGAATCGACGACTGCTTTCTTAATGATCTTCTGGCAGTCGGGGACGGAATGAAGCTGCGAATGAATCGAAAAACCCTTGACAGGAAAATTATCCTTCGAGCCGATATAATCCGACCACGGCAGCGCCTTTACCTGCTGGTAGAGTTCCTCAAAAGTCGTGGCAAAAAAACGGTCGAGCACAATCAGTATTCTCTCGCTGAAACGCGAACAGATATTCGCCCTCGCCAGAATCGACGCATCGCCTTCAAAAAAGACGCGCGCATTCTCGGCGCTGACATTCTCGGCTCCCATATCACGCAATTCCTCGGCAACGAGCCCCTCGACGCCAAGGAGGCAGGTTGCGGTCATCGTAAAATCCATACTATTCCTCTCAAAAACAAAAGGCGGTTAATACCGCCTTAATGACTAATCCGAAATATCGTAAAATACAACCTCGCCGTCCTTGACATAACCCTTCTCGCGGGCTTTCTGCTCGATGTACTCGTCCTTATCGTCAGAATCGAGGATGGCTCTGATTTTCTCATTCTCATCAAGCTGCTGCTCGTACTGCGCGTCGTACTGCGCTGCCTGCGCGCGGAGACGGCTGATATCGGCGTGATTCTTCACAAGAGAAAACGCACTGAAAAGCATCACGATTATTAAGATTGCCATCATCATCATTCTGCCCCAGGATTTGGAGGCGAGCTGCGCTTTAATCTTAGACATCAGGGTACTCCTTTACAACATCTTGTATGACAACACATATATTATAATATATATCATATATAAATTGCAATATATTTTTTAACTTTTTTTACTTATTTTTAACGATTTTGCAAACTTTTTTGTGCGCCGACGCAGGATACGGAGCGATTTATCAAACACCCGTGCGAAAACGCGGTGTACCGTGCTCAAGTAGACGCCGAAGCCGATGAGTGAAAGCACGCATAACAGCACGCGGATTTGTCCGCTATTGTACCCGATGAGGAACGAAAAGAAGGAAAGCGCGCAGAAAACCATCAGCAAAAAATCGAATACAAAGCCGAGCACTTTACTTCTCAGCAGTTTATAAAGTGAAGTCACAAAATCGTACCCGACGCCCCACGCCATGCCGAGCAGCACAAACGGCAGAAACTCCCCCGCTATGAGAACAATCTCCCGAACTTGCTCTTACTGACCTTGCGCTCGGTATAGACGACGGCGGCAACATTGCCGCCGATTTTCAGCACGCCCGTTTCAAGGTCGAGCGCCTCGACCTGTAAGCCGCTCCCTTTTATCATCATTTCACCGTAATCCGTTACTGCGGTAATCTCCTCCTCGTTAAACGAATCGACATCGGTCACGCCGCTGATTTCCGCCGTCTCACGATTTGCCATAAAAAAGGTATGCTTCTTCTTATTGAACTCATCGGACATAGAATAACCCCCTGTAACACCATATGCGTTACAGGGGGAATTTAGACTAAATAAATCTACTTTGCGCTCTTGAGATTATCGACGAGGTTTTCAATATCGCTCTTAAAACTCTGGAGCACCTCAATATTTTTCTCAAGTTCACGGTTGCTCTCCTCGAGCTGACGCTGGAGGTTGGAGTTGATAATTTCCAGGCGCTGACACTCGTATTCGGATTCCGAAAGCGCAGCCATCAACCTGGCGTTCTCCTTCTTGAGCTGTTCGATTTCTTTATTTTTAGGTGTAATGGGCATCATTATGAATCAATGTCGGTATCAATCTCAAAGAAGCGTGAGCCGAGCCAGTTTTCCTTGATTTTATAGGATTTCTCGAGCTTTTCCTGCGCCTTTGTGCCGTCATCGGAAGCAAGTGCCTGCTGTGCAGTGTACTTCCATACCGGCATATCGCCCGTGCTCTCGAAATACATAATGTGATAACCGAATTCAGTCTTTACAATAGCGGTATCGCCAGCCTTGCGCGCGGAGTCGAAGCACCAAGCGTTGAAGGTGGGCACCATCTGATTCGGGGTGATATTCTCATAGAGTCCGCCGTCGTCCGCATTGGAGTCGGTGGAATTCTTCTTAGCCAGTTCGCCGAATGCCTCAGCGGTCTTGTCGCCCTTCTTGTACTCAGCGAGAATGCTGTCAGCCTTCTTCTTGGCAGCCTTCCACTGCTTGGAGGAAGCGTCGGTTGCCTTCTTGCTGCCCTCTTCCTGCTCCTCGTCGCTGAGGGGGCTGATGAGGATGTGACGGACGTTGACCGTCTTTGTCTCGGAAATGCGCGCCTTTTTGAGCATATAGACAACGGAAGTGGAAACCTGCTTTACGTCGCCCGCTTTTCTCTTGGAGGAGAAAATCCAATCGAGACCCGAGTAAGTATGCTCTTCCTCTTCGCCCTCTTCGTGGTCGTGCTCGTCAGCCTGTGCAATCGCGGCGCCGAGACCCTGGAGCGTGCTTCTGGTCATTTCCTTATAGGTTGTTTCAACCGGGTCCTTATTTGCCTCTTTCTCAAACTTGTCATCGGAGGAGGTGTACTTGGACGCCAGGTCAGCAAAGTTGGAGCCGTCGGACTTCAGCGCCTTGACGAACGCCTTGGCGTCGTCCTCACTGTCGCACTCGAAGTACTTAATGTCAACGACCTCGAGGTCGTCCTTATGCTCTTTCAGATACTTCTTATACTCGCTGTTGGAATAGTCGGTGGAATTGAGTTTATCCTGGTACTCTTCCTTATAATTCTCGGCAATATAGCTGATTCTTGCCTCGCGTTTGAATACCTCTTCGGTAACGCCCTTACCCATTGCTGCGGTCAGATAACCGCTGACGGTGAAGCCGTAGCCCTTAGCCGTCTCCTCGTAGGAATCGAGCGTTTCCTTGAGTTCCTTCTTCTGGTCGTCGGTAATCTTCGGCTCCTTGCCGTTATTTGCCTTCACCGCTTCATAGTAGTAGAGGTAGGTGCTCTTCACATTTTCCATAACCTCGTCGCGGATTTGCTGCGCCCAGGTAACGGTCTCGTCATCATCATTCTTGGTGGTCTGCTGAGAGAGTTTCTTCTCAAAATCGACAGCGTTCTCCCCAAGGTCGACGCCATACTGCGAGTACTGCTCCTGCTGGGAGCGCAGGTTATTATAGAACATAGCAAAGTAGTAGTTATAAGTACTTACCTTCACGCTGTGCTTCTCGCCGTCGCCGTCGGTGATGGTATAGGCGCTGAGCGTGGACTGCGGTACGCCGAAGTAACTAAGAAGTCCGTAACGCATTGCGCCCGTTGCGACATAGGTCACGCAAAGCGCGATAACAACCACGATTGCAACGCAGGCTTTGATACGCTTCTTCATAGCGGGTGCCATCGGAATGGTCACGCCGTCCTTGCTCTTGCGGATACCGTCGAGCTGTGCGATAAGGTCGTCGCGCTCGGTGCGGAGCTTTTCCTTCACCTTCTCGTCATTCTCCTCGGCAATCTTAACTTTTAATTCGTCAATTTTTTCGCGCAGTTCAGCCTTCTTAGCCTCAGCCTTTTCTTTCTTTGCCTGAAGCTTAGCCGCCTGCTTTTCTTCCTTGGTAAGCTTTTCCTTACCTTCCTGATTCATTTCTTCTTTCGCCATTTTCATTACATCCTTTGGTTTATATTTTCGCGCCCGACGCATCGGGCAAAATATGACTTAGTTTAGTCGTCGTCGCCTTCGGCAGCACTTGCCGGCTCCGTCACGGTCGCAGTGTCGGCAGGCGTCTGTGTCGTAGACTCTTCAGCCTTCTCGGGCTTTGCAACGGTGGTGTTCTTCATCGGACCGCTGTGCTTCTTCACTTCGTAGGAAGCAATCAGCTTGTCGCCGTTTTCGCTGACAACCGCATCTTTGCACTCGTGCATATAATACGGCTCGTCTGCGATGAAGTACATAATGTGATAACCGTAATCGGATTTCACGATAGCGGTGTCGCCGTACTTTCTCGACTTGTCGATGGACCATTTTTCAAAGGTCGGTACCATCTGTCCGAGTTTCACGCCCTCGTACAGACCGCCGAACATTCCGCTCTGTCCCTGGGAGGTGGACTCGGTGTCGTCGGTGTACTTCTCGGCAAGGAGAGCAAAACTGTACTCTTTCTTATCGCCCTTTTCGAATTCCTTGAGAATCTTCTTCGCCTTATTCTCCGCGTCCTTCCAAGCTTTCTTGGAATAGGTCTTGGAACCGTCGTCGCCCGTCTTGGTATCGTCATCCTCTTCGGGAGTGATGAGGATGTGTCTGACGGTGTAGGTCTCCTCGTCCGAGAGCTTCGCGTCATCGAGTTTCAGCAGAATGTAGACGACGGCGTTCGACGCGTCGGTAACAACATTGGTGGAGCCCTTCTTGGTCGAGTCGGCAAAGAGCCATTCCTTACCCTCCTCGGGGAAGGAGGTGTCGCTCTTGACAAGGTCAATCTCGAGCTGACCCGCAATCGCTTCGGCACAGGAATCCTTATCCTCAAAATAGCCTGCCGCTACATACTGGTCAATCAGTTCCTTACAAGCCTTCGGAACGGCGAGTTTCATATCGTCAAGGGTCTTAATATCCTTAGCATACTTCCTCGCGTTCTTCTCGGCAGCTGCCTTTGCCGCACCGTCATCCGCGTTATACGGAATCGGGATATACGCCATCTTAATCTGAGTAAATTCGTCTTTGTGCTTTTCAAAATAAGCATTGACTTCCTTCTCACTCGGCGTGTTCTCGATGATGTACTGTCTGTAATAATTATTTGCGATAAACGCCTGGTTGAGCATCTTCTCAATCGTGGCGAGACCGCAGTAATCGCCGTAATTCTCGGCAATATACTCGTCGACGGACATATCGCTGTCGCCTGCGGTATCCTTGAGGTTCTGAAGGTTTTCCTTGATACTCTTCTTCTGCTCGTCGGTCAGGGTCACGCCATGCTCCACGCCCTCGTGATAGAGCGCGAGGATGTACTGCAATCTGTCGACCGTGTCATCCTTGAAGAGCTTATCCCAGGTAACTTCCTTACCCTTGGAATTCGTGGTCTTCTGCTTGGTAAAATCCTTCGTGGTATCGAGCTGGTAATAGCCCTGCTGCGCGTATTGCACATAGTTCTGGTAAATGGTATTGTAATAGTAATTATACATACCAATGGAGACTTTCTCGTCGCCGACCGTCATCGCCACGTTACCGTAATTCATCTTTTCCTGCGAATTCGGCACGGTGTAATAACGCCAGCCGAAGAACACGAGCACGACCGCCACAATCAGTCCGACAAGCACACCGCAAATAATCTTTGCCTGATTGCTCTTGCCCTTGGTGACGGATTTGGTCGTTTTCGTTTCCTCCTCCGCGTCCTTTCTGACCGCCGTGGGTCTCTCGCGCGTTTCATAAGCGGAGGATTTCTTAGCGGGGGCAGGCTTTTCCTCCTGCTTCACTTCGATATTGCTGATTTCTTCCTCGGCTTCTTCCTCGGCGGGAAGGACGATTTCAAATTCGTCGTTCTCGACAACCGTGTTCTCAAGAGTGTGAGCGGTCGCTTCAAACTCCCAATTATCGTTCTCCTCGAGTTTCACTTCGCCGGGGGTAAAGCCCTTGTCGTCCGACGCCTTGATTTCGTCGAGTTCGTTATCATTTAACTTGTCGCTCATAGGTGAACTCCTTTGTTTTTCAAAATGTACGGAGATAATTATACAATATAATTAAAAATAATGCAATAGAAAATATAAATTAATTATATTGGCAAGTGCTTTTTCACAAAAATCTTGCATAAATAATGGTAATATGGTATGATTAGCGCGTAAAGGAGGATAGCAATGGATACACCTCTTTGCGGTCATACTGATAAAAAGCTGTACGGCGCTCTGATATTCATTCTCGGTGCGTCCATGCTTTTTCCGGAGTATATAGCACCGCTGTTTGTGTTCGGACTTTACATCTATTTCATCATCCACTTTAAGAAAACGGGCAGGAATGCCAAGCTCGGCGATATGGGCAAGGCGATATTCACGTATCTCACCTATATGCTCATCTCGTCCGTCTGGAGCAATACGCACCGGTCGTCATTTCTGATTGCAATGCTCGGGCTCGGCTGCTACCTCATCTATATCATGGTGGCGAATGTAGTCAACACAAAGGATAAACTGAAATTCGCAATTACCGCGATTAATATTTCCGCCGGCGTCATCGGACTGATTGCCACACTGGAAATCATCAGTCTGCACCTGGCGAAGAAAACCGGCGTCGATTTCGTAATACCGAATCCCCTGTTTTATCACATCAACGACAGGGTGTTTGAGTATCTCCCCGTCGAGATTATCAATAAGCCGTACCGCTCGAGAGCGTCGGCAACCTTCGATAACCCGCTGATACTCGCGACCTATCTCGTTATCACAACACCGTTTTGCGCGTTCGGCTCGGTCTATTTCAGACATTCCCGCAACCGCAAAATCAGCCGTGCCTGTCTGGTATTTGCCATCAGCGGCATCGTATGCACCTTCTCGCGCGGCGCGTATATCGCAGTCGGTATGTCCGTCCTCATTATGCTCATCAGCAACAAGAGGATTTTCAGAAAACTGTTCCCGTTTGTGCTGATTCTGGCGATTGCCATCCCGCTCGGACTGACGCTGCGATACCAGCATTCAAGCGGCGATTTCCTTGCTTCTAACAACAACCGTATTGACATATGGCAATACAGTTTTGATATGTTCATCCACCACCCGATCATCGGACTCGGCTGCGGCACGGACAATATCCACACCCTGCTGCGCGACACCTACGGAATCGACCGTTCGCACACACACAACCTGTTTTTGCAGATGATTGTGGAGGGCGGTATCGTTGGCGCCATTTTCGCCGTTTCGGTTGTCGTTATCATCGGCAAGCGGCTCTTCGGACTCTATGCGCACAAGGAATTCAGATACCGTCCGTTTGCCATCCTCTATACGGCGTCCATCACGGGATTTATCGTGATTTCGATGTTTGAATTCACGCTCCAGAGCGCGAAGGAGATGATGATATTCTTCATCCTCCTCGGTATGATAGAGGCGACGGCGAGAATGGAAACCGATTCCCTGCAACTCGCCGACGACGAACGGTTTACCTATCAGGAAATCACGGAGCAGGACCTCGAAGAAGACGAGCAAGAAAAACTCAATAAGCATAACAAAAAGGCTGTCACGCGGTGACAGCCTTTTTAATTGAGAATGTAGAATGGAGAATAGAGAATGAATGGTGGGCGCTGCCCACACCTGATTATAATTGGGTATGGGTGAAACCCATCCTTAATTCTTAATTCTCAACTCTCAATTCTCCATTCTATAGAATCTTGTACATTTTTGCCGCGTCTTCCTTGAGCGCATGCTCGCAAACCGCGAGCACCTCGAAGGAGCGGCTGCCCTGACCGAGGGAGACGGTGATTTTATCGCCGACCTTCACATCATATGAGGCGCGGGCAACTTTGCCGTTTACCTCCACCCTGCCCGCGTCGCACGCTTCATTCGCAACGGTGCGGCGCTTAATAATGCGGGATACTTTTAAGTATTTATCAAGTCGCATAATGTGATGCCTTTCGTGAAATTTAAGGGGCTGTCTTGCGACAACCCCTTGGAAAAGTAAATTCAATTATTTAACAGCATCCTTGAGAGCCTTGCCTGCCTTGAATGCAGGAGCCTTTGAAGCCGGAATCTGAATCTTTTCCTTAGTGCGAGGATTGAGACCGGTGCGAGCTGCGCGCTCTTTAACGTCGAATGTACCGAAGCCAACAAGAGAAACCTTGTCGCCGTCAGCAAGTGCGCCGGTGATTGCGTCGAATACAGCTGTTACTGCTGCTTCTGCGTCTTTCTTAGAGATTTCTGCCTTTGCAGCAACTGCTGCTACGAGTTCAGTTTTGTTCATAATTCTTTCCTCCATTACGAATCAATCGTTTTTTATTTTCTTAGCCTTGTCCCACAGGGCGTCAAGCTCTTCCAGAGAAGCGGATTTCATATCAATGCCGCTTTCCTCAGCCAATTTCTCGACCTCCTTGAAACGCGAAACGAACTTATCGGTAGCGCCCGTGAGCGCCTCCTCGCCGTCCACCTTCAAAAAGCGGGAGATATTCACAGCGGAAAACAGGACATCGCCGAATTCCTCTTCAATTTCAGAACTGTCGCCGTGAGCCACAGCTATTTTTAACTCATCAATTTCTTCATTCAGTTTATCGAACGCACCCTCGCTGCTGTCCCAGTCGAAACCGACCTTCGCCGCCTTCTTCTGCACCTTCTCGGCACGCATCAGTGCGGGAAGTTCACGCGGGATACTGTCCATTTTTTCACTCGCGGTACGGTCGCCCTTGGTTTTCTCCTTGGCGCTGTCCCAGCTTGCGAGTGCTTCATCACCGTTTGTAGCGACGACATCGCCGAAAACATGGGGATGCCGAATCACCAGCTTATACACAATATCGTGTATCACATCACCGAAATCAAAAGTGCCCTTTTCGCGTTCCATTTCGCAGTGGAGCGCAATCTGAAGAAGTACATCGCCGAGTTCCTCGCGGAGCATATCGGGGTTCTTCTTATTAATCGCCTCGATAACTTCGTAGGTTTCCTCGATGAAATTCTTGCGAATGGACTCGTGCGTCTGCTCGCGGTCCCAGGGGCATCCGTCGGGTGAACGCAGTGCGGTGATAATCGAAAGCAAATCGTCGAAGTCATATCGCTCTTTCAATTCAAAATTGACGGACATAACCCCACCTGCTTTCGGATTCAAATGCGGATACGCGGTATCGCTTACTTTGATAATAATACTATATTTTTCCTTTAATTGCAAGTGTTTCGGGGATTTTTTTTGCTGAGAAAGTTACAAAAAACATCGCGGAAATTCAGCGCTTTGAACAAAAGACACAAGATACAGAAAACTACCCCGCAAATGGCTCCTTTTATCAATAAATTGATTAACAAATTCTGCGAAAAACTGATGAAATCATACAGTTTTTCAAGAAAAAAATACAAAATCAGCGAAATTGCCAACGGTTTTGAGATGACATTTCGGATATTGAATTTCATTTTTGTATATTTATTTAAGATAATCATATTCCAAACTGCCATCACAGCGTATCCGGCGGCACCCGAGATGACGGCGCCGAAAAGGAGAAAATCGCCACGTCTCACCAGTATTATGTTCCCGAAAGCGCGAATCATACCGCACACAATATATGGGGTTATGCACTTTTCAGCTTTTCCTATCGCCTGCACGCAGAAAACTGCCGACCCTGCAAGGCAGTAAAACGGCACGGTGAGGGCAAAGTAATGCACCACCTTTTCGCAGCCGAGCGGAATATCGGGTGACGAGGACTGATAGAAAAAGCGCAGCACTTCCCCGCTGCAAAGCGCGAGGAATATTCCGCCGAAAACGGAGAGCAGCACCGTATACTGATAAATCTCGTTTATCAGATTCGAGAGGTGCTCGCGGTTTTTCAGTTCAAAGGCGGCGCTGACGGCGGGAACGGCGCAGATACCGAGCGCCATGGTGATACCCGGTATCAGATTCTTAAAATCAAGCGCAGTGCTGAACAGTCCGTACACATAGGTCACCAGGTCGCCGCTCTGCACGCCCGAGAGGCGGATACAATCAGAAAAGGCGGTTTTAAGCGTCGGCTCCCCCGCCTTTGAGAGCGCAAGCTGAACGGTGGCGGTATCCACGAATTGAAACACACTCTGCACCGCTGTGCTAATCATAATCGGAAGTGAGAAATGAAAAAGCTCGCGCTGCTTTTCTTTCGCAAGGTTTCTGCCCGCGCGCGGCAACGACTGACGGTTGATTCCGTCATAGATGCAGACGTAAATCAGGCTGATGAGCGAGCCAAAGGTCACGCCGAGCATCGCGGCGGCAGAACTCACGGGATAAATCAGGGAGAGCGCCTCCTTTTCGTTCGACACGGCTGTGCCGAGAACGGCGGAGGAAACGGCAAACTGTTCTGTCAGATACGCCATTGTGACGCGGGCAAAAACAAGACCGAACACCATCTTAAAAAGCGCCTCGAGTGTCTGCGACACAGCGGTCGGGCGCATATTCATATATCCCTCGTAAAAGCCGCGGTACGACGCTGCCATTGCAGAAAAGAGTATTGACGGTGCAATTACAAGAACGGTGTAAAGACTTTTCGGGGATGCTGCAATGTAGGTGCAATACGGTTTTGCCATTAGCAGCACGCCCGCCATACCGATGAAACCAACCTTGAAAAAGAGACGGCTCGCACCTTTTTTAACTGCGGCAACGCCCGCAGTATCCCCCACAGCGTTGTATTTACTCGTCAGTTTCGACAGCGCCACGGGAAAAGCGCCCATAATAACGGCGTGCACGGGCATATAGATATTATACGCCGAGGCGAAATATCCTCTGCCGACCGCACCGATGAAGGCGGTCAGCGGAATCTTATACACAGCGCCGATGATTTTTACAATCACCGAACTTATCAGCAAAAGCAGTGCGGACGAAATATACTTACTGTTACCCGACATCAAATCACCAAAAAAATAAGACAATGCAAAAGCATTGTCTTACTGAGGTCGTTTTATTCAGCGTCCGAAGTTTCAGCCTCTTCCTCCGCCTTCTCCTGCTTCTCATACTGGCGCGCCTCACGCTTGCTGAGACCGTCGACAAAAGCGGCACGAAGTTCGGCGATTTCCGCATCAAGCAAATCCGCCCTTGTTTTCTGAAGCTGGATTTCCTGGAGCGCTTTCTCAACAGCGTCGCCGTCGACTTCTTCGCCGATATAGGCGCTGTACTGGAGTTTGCCGTAGCTCTCATACGCCTTGGCAAGTTTCGTCTTGGAGTCTAAAAGCTCAATCTTCTTGCGGGAGATTTCGAGCCTCTCTGCGCTCTTCTTGGTAGCCTTTTCGGCATAGCTCTTCGTTCTGGTAAGCACTTCCTCAAAATTTCCGTGCTTGGCGCTGTTGAGTACTTCATCAACGCCCGATAAGACATCATTAAGATTTTTCATAGAAAACACCTCACTGATATCATTATATTACATTATTCGATTATTTGCAAGTGCAATAAGACAATACTTTGTAATTCCTATGCACACAATCCGTCAGATATTCCCGTAAAAATCATAGATACGCGCTTTGCGGCGCAGCACCTCGCCGAAATTGTCGATATATTCATAAGGATATTTATAATTATAGACGCGCTCGATATGATGGTAAGTACTTTTCAGTTTCGTCACCGCGCCGGCACCGGCGGCAAATACGGAGTGCGTCTCGTCCATCATAAAGATATTATAAAGGCACTCCCTGCCGTCCTTGGCATAGCCGACATTCTCGAGATTGCCGAGGGATTTGCTCTGGCGGTACATATAGTACGGCGCGTAGCCCTGCGATGTCAGGGCACGGTAAGCATAGTCCACCATCCCCGCTGTCGCGTTCTTCTGCGTATTATCGAAGAATTCGCGCTCCGTCACGAGACGGGCAGCGCTTTTCAGCGCGAGATTATGCACCGTCACCGACTCCGCACCCAGGGCGGCTGCTCGGTCGATACCCGCGCAGAAGGACTCGAGGCTCTCGCCCGATAGTCCCGCAATAAAATCCATATTGATGTTGTCAAATCCCGCCATTCTCGCCATCTCATACGCTTCAAGCGTTTGCTGTGTGGTATGCAGCCTGCCCGCAAGAGCGCGCACGGTATCGCTGAAGGTCTGGGGATTAATGCTGATTCTGTCGGCACCGTGGAGCATCAGGGTATCCAGTTTTTCCATCGTCACGGTATCAGGTCTTCCCGCCTCGACGGTATACTCACGCAGGGTGGACAAATCGAAATGCGCGCCGATGGTCTGCATCAGTTTCGAAAGTTGCTCTGCGGAAAGCGTTGTCGGCGTGCCACCGCCGAAATAGACCGTTTCCAGGCGTAGCAACAAATCACGTGCCGCTTTTGCAATCTCTTTCAGTTCCTCGCAAAGAAGGTCGACATAGGGCTGTATCAGCGCACCCGCGTTCTCGATGCTGTGCGACACAAAAGAGCAGTACGCGCACCGCGTCGGACAAAACGGAATCGACACATAAAGCGAAAACGACTCGGGACGCGAGAGAGAAATAATCCTGTTTTCGCGGTGCATTACCTCGAGCGCAAGGTCAATCTTTTCAGGATGCACCAAATCGCTTCTGAATCTCTCTTTCGCCCCGCTTTCGCCGTACTTTTCGACGGAGGCGTGCATCAGTCGCGCGGGGCGCACACCGTAGAGAATACCCCATGGCGGTGCAAATCCCGTCACCTCGCTGAGGACGCGATACATCAGAAGTGAAATCTTTCGCGCGGCATCGTCGCCGTCTTGCAACACATCACAAAGGGTGTGCTCCTTCGAGTACACCCTCGCACTGACGGATATTTGATTGTCCGCGCGCTCACATACGACCTCGATATTGTCGTCGCCGCTCTCCTTCATCTTCTCGAGCGGGAAGAACATCGTGGCAATCTTCTGTGTATGATAAGCACAGTCGTGGTTAATATTTCTCAGTATCATAAAGTTCTCATAAATTCGTTATACTTGCGTTCAAAGTCGAGCGTGGAGGTTTCCTCGTGTCCCGTATAAACGGTATAGTTACCGTCGAGCGCGGCGAGTTTCTGCAGCGACTGCTGCATCTCTTCCCATGAGCCGCCCGGGAAATCCGTTCTGCCGTAGGACAAACGAAACAGCGTATCGCCGACAAAGAGCGAATCACCTGAAATATAACATACACCGCCCTTCGTATGACCGGGGGTGGATATTACCTGAATCTTCGTCCTGCCGAGCATTATCACATCGCCGTCGTGAAGGAGAATATCCGCTTCGACGTTCTCCTGCTCAAATGGAGTAAACACCGCAAGCGAATAGCGCGCCGAGGTGAGCATCCCTGCGTCAGCTTCGCCAATGCAGATTTTGCAGCCGAATTTATCCTTCACTGCCTTTGCCCCGAGGATGTGGTCATAATGTCCGTGGGTCAGGAGAATGTACTGCAAATCCGTGTCGCCGATAAGGTCAAGCATTGTGTCGTTATACGCCGAGCAGTCCACGAGCGCGGACTGATTCGATTCATCATCAACGATGAGATAGCAGTTGTTTGCCATACCGCCGAAAGTTGCCATTCTGACGCTCATATTACATCTCCTTACTGTCAAGAATAATGGTCACGGGACCGTCGTTAACGAGTTCGACCTTCATATCCGCGCCGAATTCCCCCGTCTCCACGCGCCTGACGCCCGCCGCCTTCAGCCCGTCCACGAAATACGCGTAAAGCGGGATGGCGTCCTCGGGTTTTGCCGCGCCAATAAAGGACGGTCTGCGCCCGTGGGAACAGTCAGCAGCGAGTGTAAACTGCGAAATGACGAGCATCTCGCCGTCAATATCGAGGCAGGACAAATTCATCTTGCCGTTCTCATCCTCAAAGATGCGCAGATACGGCACCTTTTTAAGTAGTTTATCCGCATCGTCCTTCGTGTCGCCCTCGACAACACCGAGCAGAATCATAAAGCCCTGCTCACAGGCGCCGACAACAGCGCCGTCAATTTTCACATTGGAATATTTAACTCTCTGAATTACCGCTTTCATTACAGTTCCGTTCTTTCAATCAGATAGACGCCCTGCACCTTATTGAGCATCTTGATAATACTGTCGAGGTGCTCCCTGCCGTTCACGGCAAGGGTGATGGTCGTCAGACAGTTGCCGTCATTGATTTCACGCGCGTTAATCGCGTGAATTTTAATATGCGCGCCCGCAAGCGCCGTCGTGATATCGAGTACCACGCCCTCACGGTCAATCGCATAAATATTGAGTGTGGAGCGTGCCTCCACCTTGATATTGGAATCCCATCGCGCCGCCACCCAGCGGTCGGGCTCGGGTGACTGCGAAATATCGTAGGGCACATTCTTACAGTCGCGGCGGTGAATCGTCAGTCCGTGGCCGCGTGTGATAAAGCCGATAATCGGCTCGCCCGGGAGCGGATTGCAGCATCTGCCCATATTAATCAGGCAGTTGTCAATGCCCTCAACGATAACGCCGCCCGAGGATTTGCTCGACTCGTTGCTGATTTTGAGATTCGGCGACTCATCCTTCACATCCCTGTACTGACGGTTATATTCGTCCTTGATGCCGGGCATCAGGCGGGTCAGATTAATGCCGCCGTATCCGATTGCCGCGTAAAAGTCGCTCAGATTATTGAGGCGCTGACGCTCCGCAATTTTTTGCAGGAATCTATGCAATTCGTCTTCGGACAGACGGATATAATTCTTCTTGAACTCGTGCTCGACCGCCGCCTTGCCCTGGGCAATATTCTCATCACGGCGCTCCTTCTTAAACCACGAGCGAATCTTGGAACGCGCCTCGCTTGTCTTGACAATGGAGAGCCAGTCCCTCGAGGGTCCCTTGCCCTGCTGATTCGTAGTGATAATCTCGACAATCTGTCCCGTCTTGAGCGTGGTATCGAGCGGCACAATGCGACCGTCGACCTTAGCGCCCGTCATACGGTTGCCGACCGCGGAGTGAATCGCGTAGGCAAAGTCAATGACCGTCGCGCCCTTTGGCAGACATTTGACATCGCCGCGGGGGGTGAACACATAGATTTCATCAATGGACAAATCGCCCTTGATATTAGCGATAATCTCGGACTTATCGTCGCTGTTTTCATTTTCAAGCAGGCTGTTAATCCATTTCAGCGACTCATCGAGATTGTCCTTGCCGCCCTTGCCGAGTTTATACTTCCAGTGAGCGGCGATACCGTACTCAGCCGTCTTGTGCATATCCTTGGTACGAATCTGAATTTCAAAGGGTACGCCCTTATAAAGCACCGTGGTATGCAGCGACTGATACATATTCGGCTTCGGAGTGGAGATATAATCCTTAAATCTGCCGGGGAGCGGCTGGAACATATCGTGCACGATTCCGAGCGCGTTATAGCAGTCAATCATCGTGTCGACGATAATTCTGACTGCATAAATATCATAGATTTCATCGAAGGTTTTGCCCTTGATATACACCTTACGGAAGATACCGTGAACGGACTTCACGCGCGAGGTGATACGGACATTCTTCATCAGTGGGGAAAGCTTTTCCTCGAGCTGCGATTTAATATCGCGCAAAAATTCTTCGCCCTCCT
Source organism: Oscillospiraceae bacterium (assembly GCA_015066525.1). Lineage (GTDB taxonomy): Bacteria > Bacillota > Clostridia > Oscillospirales > Acutalibacteraceae > Eubacterium_R. The sequence continues at coordinate 24,186 of SVOG01000063.1, forward strand.
CGCGTTTCATCGTAATGGATTTTTCAATTTCTTTATACGCGACGGGGTCGAGGTAGCGCACCGCTAAGTCCTCGAGTTCTTCCTTAAACGCACGGATACCGAGACGGTGCGCAATCGGGGCGTAAATCTCGAGGGTTTCGAGTGATTTTTCGCGCTGCTTATGCGGGGGCATATGCTCAAGCGTACGCATATTATGCAGTCTGTCGGCGAGTTTGATAATAACGACGCGGACGTCCTGGTTCATCGCAATGAACATCTTGCGCACGTTCTCCGCCTGCACCTCCTCGCGGGTGGAGAGCGGCACCTGGGTCAGTTTCGTAACGCCGTCTACGAGGAGCGCTACCTCATCACCGAATTCGCGCTTAATATCCTCGACGGAATACTCCGTATCTTCAACCGTATCGTGGAGAAGCGCCGCAATAATACACTCGTTATCCATCCCGATTTCAAACAGAATGCGCGCCACGGCAACCGGATGCATAATATACGGCTCACCGCTGCGGCGGCGCTGATTCTTATGTGCGTCGCGTGCGATGGTATACGCCTTTTCAATTTTATTACTGTCGTAGTAGGGAATCTTGCGGACCTCTTCGATAAATTCTTCAAAGCCGTCGTTATATTCCCCGGTTTTCATCTCAGTGCTCAAAATTCATTCTTCCCTTCAGGGTTTTCAGTACCGTCGTATTCTCTAAATCCACCTTGCCCGCGCTCGGGTTCAGCGTGATTTTGCCGTCGTAGTGAATCAGTCCTGCCTGCGAAAACGCTTTTATGGCGTGCATCAGTTGACCGTAGGTCACGTCGCTTTGCAATCTGAAATACAAATCATCGAGCGCATACGCATAGCCGCCGTTTGCGCGCAGATACTTATATATCAGGGCACAGACCGTTCTGTCGGGGTAGAGCGACGGCAGCGCTCTGCCCTTCGTTTTATATAATTCGTAATCGTTTTTTTCCTTAAAATACTTATCGTCGTCGATGCCGAAGAGGCACAAATCCACCGCCTGAAGCGAAAGATACATCTTGCCGCCAAAGAGATTCTTCGACACTTTCAGCGCGACATTCATCTTGTCGCCGACGCGGTACGGCAGACTCTCGGGCGAAACGCCGAAACGCGCAACGCGGATGCGTTTTCCCTTTTTCTCCAGCTCGAGGCGGGTATGCTTGCCGTCGGACATGGCGCTGATACCGACAACAGTCATATTATAAACGCCGAACACAGGGCTCGGATTCTCCGCGCCGTAGGGCTCGAGCACGGCGATATTGTCGACGAGTTCGAGATTCAGATAATGCGGCGAGAGTTTGCAGTCAATCACGAGTTCCTGCGGCGGCATCACCGCATAGTTCTGATAGGCAAATTCATTAATATGCTCTCTGAAAGCGTCAATTTTATCCGCAGAAAGTGTAATACCTGCCGCGAGCGGATGCCCGCCGAATTTTATCAAATCATCGGCGCAGGCGGATATTGCCTCAAAAATGTTAAACCCGTTTACCGAACGGGCGGAGCCGCGGGCAATTCCCTCACCGTCAATGCCGATAACAAATGTCGGCTTGCCGTAGCGCTCGAGAATATGGCTCGCCACGATGCCGATAACGCCGTGGTGGTAACCCTCCCCCGCTATCACAATCACTCTGCCGGAAACGAGTTTCGGATTCTTTGCAATTTGCGCTTCGATAGAGTCAAGAATATCCTTCTCGACCTCTTGGCGGGCGGTATTTTGCTGCGATAGAAGCGCATAGCGCTCCTCGCACTCCGCCGCATCGGTGCTGAGCAAGAATTCCACCGCCTCCATCGCGCTTCCCATTCTGCCCATCGCGTTAATACGCGGACAAAGCTGAAAAGCAATATCGTTGGAGGTAAAGACCTTGTCCTTCGCGGTACTGCGAAACGGAACGAGGGAGGCGCGCGGGTGGGTATTAATCTGATTCAGTCCGCGTTTGACAAAGGACCTGTTTTCACCGAGAA
>SVOG01000064.1 GCA_015066525.1 Oscillospiraceae bacterium
AACACGAAGTTCCTTGTCTTTGATTTCGCCGTTAAGCTGGGGAGCATCCTTGCTGATAAAAAACACCTCTCATTAATTAGCTTTGAGCTGCGAGCTACAAGCTGCAAGCTCTTGGGTGGGCTACGCCCACACCCATTGAATAAAAATAAGTACAAGCGCAGAATGCCCGTACTTACCGTGTATCAAATAAGTATTGCCCTCTTTACTCACGCTGGAGGGGAGAACGGGTGTTCTGCTTTGTTGTGCGGATATATTAACATAAAAAAAGCGCTTTGTCAAGCACTTTTTTATTGTTTGAGCAAAGCGAGTAACAAATTTGGCTTCCCCCGGGGGGGAAGCTGTCCGCAAACACTTGCAGCGGACTGATGAGGGGCATAATACACCTCATCCGTCGGCTTTGCCGCCACCTTCCCCTCAAGGGGAAGGCTTTTTTATTTTCTTCTTGCAGGTGGCGGAAGATAATCATCTCCGCCGTAGTATTCACGGTTTGCCTGCTCATCAAGTTCGCGCTGACGGCGGCGTTTCTCGGCGATGCGACGGTTATTCTTGCGGATACGGTTGGCAAAAATAATGATATAAAGTACAACGAGAAGTATCAGTATCAGCAGAATGGCAAGCACAATCTTCTGTCCGAAGAAGCGCTTGAGTCCGTTGGAAATCGTCAGAAAGGTCGAAAGCTCCACCGATTTTGCCGCGACGAGATCCACACGCGAAATGACCTTGTCGGCGTAGATAATCTCCGCCTTGCAGACACGCTCACCCGCCGTAATCGGCGCGTCGAGTTCCTCGGGCGCTTCAACGGGTTTCACCATCACTGCCGACGGGTCGAGCGACACGGGAACGAGGGTGGTCACATCCTCGTCAGCCACGAGCTGCACGGTGTCGGCGTCCTTGCCGTTCTTCACGGGAATCTCGGTCACGAGGTCGTTTTTGCGGATAACGGTCGAATACTTCAGCGAGTCAAACGCCCAGTCAAAAAGCGTTGCCGCGTCGATAAACGAGCACTTTGTATCAATCCCCTTCAGCTTCTTAATCGGGGAATCCATCACGACGGCGAGATAGTTATAGCCGTCCTTCGACGCCTTGGTAATAACGCAGTAGCCCGCCTCGCTCGTGGAGCCGGTCTTGATACCCTCGGCATACTCATAATAATATGTTACATGGAATTTGTCGAGCATAAAGTTCGTGTGGATAAAATTGTATTTGCCGTATTTGTACTGCTGGGTGGTCGCGATTTTTACAAAAGTCTCGTTTTTAAGCGCCTCGAGCGTAATCTTCGCCATATCCTCAGCAGTGGTGTAGTGGTCGTCGGCGTGCAATCCGTCGGGATTGACAAAATGCGTATTCTCGCAGCCGATGGATTTCGCCCAGTCGTTCATCATCTTGACAAAATCGGTCACCGTGCCCGCCACATACTCACCGAGCACCTCGCACGCGTCGCACGCTGAGTGTACCATCGTCAGATACAAAAGCTGCTCAATCGTCAGCTCATCGCCGGGTTTCAGTCCAGCCACCTGCGCACCCGTACCGGACAGCACGAGGATAGCGCCCTCGCTGACCGTCGTCTTAGCCTTCAAATCCTTGACGTGATTCAGCGTCACGATGGCGGTCACAATCTTCGTCAGTGACGCGGGGTACTTTCTCTTTGTCTGATTCTTCGCGGCGATAACGGGGAAATCCGTATCGTCAAGGTTAATCAGCATATATGCGTCGGCATAGACCTTGGAGGTCACGTCGTAGAGTGCCTCGTTATCCTCCTGCGCGAAAGCCGCCATCGGCACCGTCAGCACCGAAAGCAACATTATAATAAACGCCATAAAAAGCGATAAGGTTTTCTTCATACTCTTGACACCGTCCGAAATAAATTATATCATATATATTAGCATAAACGTCACGATAATACAAGAAACTTTCGGGAGAAAAATATGGTTTACATCACGGGCGATGTCCACGGCGATATCCGCTTTTTCAAAAATCCGGCGCTGCGCAAACTGACCGAGGACGACACGCTGATTATCTGCGGCGATTTCGGTTTTCTGTGGAACGGCAGCGAGAGCGAGAAAAAGGCGCTCAAAGAACTGAGCAAGAAAAAATACACCATCTGCTTCATAGACGGTGCGCACGAAAATTTTGATATGCTGAATGCCTACCGCCCCTACCGCTACAAGGGCGGAAACGCGCATAAAATAGCCGACAACATCTACCACCTCTGCCGCGGCGAGATATTCACGTTTGAGAAAAAAACCTTTTTCTGTATGGGCGGCGGCGAGAGCGAAGACGCAAATATGCGCACCCTCGGACAAAGCTGGTGGAAGGAAGAGATGCCGAGCAACGAGGAGTTGATGAACGGCGCCGAGAATCTCAAGGACGCAGGGTATCAGGTCAACTATGTGCTCTCCTACGAGGCACCCGCGATTGCAAAGGATTTCATCCGCCTGCACACAAACCAAAACATCCACATTACCCCGCTGAATACCTATCTGCAGGAGCTGATGAAGAGTGTGGAATACGCGCACTGGTACTTCGGCTCGCTGCATATGGACCTCAATATCAGCAAAAAGATGACGGCAGTATTCAACGAGATAATAAAAATAAGGTAGGCAGCGCCTACCTTTTTTCTTGAGCCTTTTGCCCAAGGGGCAATCCTTGAGCCTTGAGCCTAAAAAAAGCAACCGCAGAAGCGGTTGCATTTTTTATTAATAAATACCCTGCTCAATCATTGCCTGAGCAACCTTTTCGAAGCCGGCGATGTTCGCGCCTGCAACAAGGTTATAGCCCATATTGTAACGAGCGGCAGCTTCCATAGAAATCTTATGAATCTCAATCATTGCGTTGTGGAGTCTCTCGTCAACTTCCTCCGCTGTCCAGCGAAGTCTCTGGGAGTTCTGGCTCATCTCGAGACCGGATACGCAAACGCCGCCGGCGTTAACAGCCTTGGACGGAGCGATAATAACGCCCTCCGTCTCCATAAAGAGGTCAAATGCGTCCTCAGTAGTCGGCATATTCGCAACCTCGATATAGTACTTCGTACCGTTAGCGATAATCTTCTTAGCTTCTTCGAGCGTTACCTCATTCTGGGTAGCGCAAGGCATTGCGACATCAACCTTAACGCCCCACGGTTTCTCGCCCGGGTGGAACTCACAACCGAACTTGTCGGCATAATCCTGCGCCTTGTCCCTGCCTGATGCACGCATCTCAAGGAGGTAGTTAATCTTTTCATCCGTTACGATACCGTCCGGGTCGTAAACATATCCGTCGGGGCCGGAAATGGTCACTGCCTTACCGCCAAGTTCTGCAATCTTCTTAGCAGCGCCCCACGCAACGTTACCGAAACCGGAAAGGGCGAAGGTCTTGCCCTTGATATCGTCATTCTCGTGCTTAAATACTTCGCAAGCATAGTAAACTGCGCCGAAACCTGTTGCCTCGGGACGGATGAGAGAACCGCCGTAGGTCTGACCCTTACCGGTAAGGACGCCGTTTTCATAAGCGTCGCGGATTCTCTTGTACTGACCGAAGAGGTAGCCGATTTCTCTGCCGCCTACGCCGATATCGCCTGCGGGAACGTCAACATCGGGACCGATGTGGCGCTGAAGTTCTGTCATAAATGCCTGGCAAAAACGCATAATTTCGCCGTTGCTTCTGCCTCTCGGGTCAAAGTCGGAGCCGCCCTTGCCGCCGCCCATCGGGAGACCGGTGAGGGAGTTCTTAAAGGTCTGCTCAAAACCGAGGAAGTACATAATAGAAGCGTTTACGCTGGGGTGGAAACGAAGTCCGCCCTTGTAAGGACCGATGGCAGAGTTAAACTGCACACGGAAACCTCTGTTTACCTGCGTCTTGCCGTTATCGTCAACCCATGCAACGCGGAAACAGATGAATCTCTCAGGCTCGACCATTCTGCCGAGGATATCGAATTCCTCAAGCTCGGGTCTCTCGTTGACAACACCCTCGAGTGAGCGAAGAACCTCTTTCACGCACTGGATGAATTCCGGCTTTTCGCTGTCGCGCTGCTCTACTCTGGCAATAACGCTTTCGATGTATTTGTTCATAATAATCCACTCCTTATAATAAGTTACATCTTTACCTTTCTATTGTACCGCGGCGGGTAAAATATGTCAATGGTTTTTTACGTGACATAACCCAATCTCGCAGGGCGGTGCGTTTGTAGGGGCGATTCACGAATCGCCCGCGGGGCGCCGAGCCCTTGGAGCGGGCGCCTCACCCTTTTGTCACCTGCGGTGACATTTTTGCTAGCGCAGACGCTCCCCTCTGTCACTTCGTGACATCTCCCCGTTTAGCGGGGAGTACCTCAAGGGGAATCACGTCGCCCCCTACAATTGCTCGTTCGTGCGTGGTTGTCCGCGGGAGGGTATCCCGACCCTCCCGCAAAAAAAGCACGGATTGCTCCGTGCTTTGTTGTGTTTATTTAACTTTTATGGTTTTGCTCTTTGACCAAGCGCTGTAGTACTTCGTCTTGCCGACGGTTTTGTATGTGCGGACGCGGACATAGTACTTTTTCTTGCTGCCCAGCTTTTTAATTATAGTGCTTGTGGTCTTGTTCTTTGATACGGTTACCTTTTTAATGTTCTTTGTGAACTTTGAATCGGTGGCAACCTGAATCTGGTAACCCGTTGTTTTTGTGGTCTGCTTTTTCCACGTTGCTTTGAGCTGCGCCTTCTTGGGACTTGAAACCTTTGATACGCTTGTGCCCTTGGGATTAATCTTAAAGGTGAGCTTTTTGCTGCCCTCGTACTTGCTGCCCTTGAACTTAACCGTTACTGCGTAGGAGCCGATTGCTTTTCTGCCGCTTGCGTAAGTAACGGTATAGTTACTTGCTGCAATCGTGTTGCCCCGGCTGTCCTTTACGGTAACGGTGGGCTTTTTAGCCTTGCCATCGTAGGTGTACGCCGTCTTAGAGAGTGTAAAGGTTTTGGGAGCATAGATAACTTCGCTGCTCTGCACGTCACCGCACGCGCACTTTTGGACTATACTGCCGTTTTCGCTAAGCGTAGCAGGAGTAATCAAAGGGGCGTAGTCGTGTACGTGGGGCGGAATCGTAACGGTTACGAAAAATTCCCTGGCGGTGCCGCCGTAGTAACCGCCGATTTTACCCGTTTTGTCGTTAATCATTGCGTCTACGCTTTTTGCAATTGTGTTGTAGCCCTCGGGTGTAAAACGCACGCCTACCGTGTAAGTCTTATCGCCGACAAAGGTATCGGTTGCCTGCAAAACATTTTCGCCGTTTTTGTCGAATACGTTATCGCAGTCGAACCAGTCAACGATGGATACCGTGTATCCCTCGTCCGTAGTGCTTACAGTCGTTTCGCCGACGGTGCCGCCGTCCTTAAAGCCGCTGACCGTTGCCGAAACATCGGTAAATTCCTTAGCCGTAATGCCGTTTACGGTAACGGTGAATTTCGCGCCGCTGTCAGACATATAGCTGTAATTGCTCAAATCAAGCTGAAGCTTAACAGTTGAATTTTCGCTGTAAACATCAAATGTGATATTGCAGTCTGCATTATATTTTGCCTTCTGAGCAATACCCGACGCTATAGCATTAGTGTTTTCCGGTCCGAAAGTGCTTGTCCAGCCGCCGTCGAGCGCAAATTTAAATTCGTAATTTCCGGCGCCAACGTTATCATAAGCGATTTCCCATACACCGGATGTTACCTCACTCAGCTTATTGTCGTCTGAGAAAGTCCAACCTTTATCATTGAGAAAGTTGTTTTTGCCCGTTCCTATTGCAGTAACAGAACTTACAGGCAAAACATATTCATCGACAACGTCACCGCTTACACTCACCTTATTAGTGCTTGAATAATACGTTACCGTAAATTCTCCGGCGCCTGTTATTGTAAAGGTGTAGTTTCTTCCGAATTCGTCGCCGTACCACTGTGAACCGCCGTCCGTAACTTTAAGCATTGCTTTGGGAACTGCTTTGGTAGCGGTAAAGGTTCTGCTGTATGTTCCGTCGCCGTTATTGCGAAGACCGCCTTCCGGATTGCCCGGTGTAAATCCCCAGGAGAAGCAGTCGCCCACTGCATAAAAGTCAAAAGTCTCCGCATAAGTTGACCGGAACCATTTGTAACTGTCGTTCTGGCTTGCGTCATAGGAAACGGCACCCGTGCTGGTCATATTATAGGACGCAAGGGCTGTAACGTTGCTTGTGAGCGTAGGCGCTATGCCCAAAGCATTGTTGTTGCCGATAGCAGTTACTCTTCCGCCGTTAATGCTTAATGAATCCGCGGAAATACCACATCCCGGATTTCCGTTCGTACCACCGGTTGCCGTCAGCGAGCCGCCGTTAACGGTAAGCTTTTCGGATTGTATTCCCAATCCGTAAGCATTCGTCTTACCGTTTCCCGTTGCACTCACATTACCGCCGTTTAAGGTAATATCGCCATTAACGGAGGCAAAAATACCGTTAGTACCACCGGTTATGTTAATACTTCCGCCTTTAATTAACAGCTTGTTGTTATCATAAGAATAAATGCCGTTTAAGCTGCCTGTAATTGTGAAATCACCGTTCAACGTCAGATTCTTTTTACCTTCTGCATATATTCCGAATCCGGTACTGCTGTTGCCCACGGTTCCATAACCGATAACGGTAAGGTTATCTGTCGTATAAATCGCAGCCGTGCCATAGTAGGTTTCATAGCTCGTTTGAATGTTTGCGTTATTAAGAATCAGGGTTTTTGTCTGGGCATTATAGCTTATTGTGCCATCGCCAAGAACGTTTTCTGCGTTGGTGCTTGTAACTTGTGTTCCGCCAACCCAGACGTCGTAATCCTCAGCAAGAGCCGAAAACGGCAGTGCACACAGCGTAGTGATTACCATAACTACCGCCAGCAGAACTGATAATGATTTTTTCATAATTTTAACTCCTTTTTGTGCGGGCGGATGATATCCGCCCCTACGGTTTTCTTTGGAGCGTCGGGGTCGCCGCTCCCTACAGCTATCATATTAATTTTAACATATAGCAATTTACATTGTCAACGGTATAATGATGCCGCAAACAACCCCTCAGTCTGCATAAATGAAGACAGCTCCCCTTACACAGGGGAGCCTTATTGGGATTGGTTTAATTGAACGTGAACGCGCCGTCTTTGAAGTCGACCGTGCACTTGGTGTTCGGTTTTACCTTTTCCTCGAGGATGAGTTCGCTGATGGGGTCCTCAATCTTCGACTGAATCGCACGGCGCAGCGGGCGCGCGCCGTAGGTCTTATCAAATCCTGCGTCCGCGAGCGCGTCGATTGCCGCGTCCGTAAACTCGATTTCGATATCCATATCGGAGAGGCGCTTGCTCAGTGTCACGAGCATACGGCGCGCAATCTCCTTAATGTCGTCTTTTTCGAGCTGTGTAAACACGATAATTTCATCAAGTCTGTTCAGAAATTCCGGCTTGAAGGTGCGCTTCAAATCGGGCATTACGAGTTCCTCAATCGTCTTATTCGCGTCGCCTTCGCTTGCGCCGAAACCGAGGGACTGCGTGCCGTCGGTGAGCTTCTGCGCGCCGACATTTGAGGTCATAATGATAATCGCGTTCTTAAACGATACCTGTCTGCCCTGCGAGTCGGTGAGCACGCCGTCCTCGAGAATCTGCAGCAGCATATTGAACACATCGGGGTGTGCCTTTTCAATTTCGTCAAAGAGGACGACACTGTAAGGCTTACGGCGGATTTTCTCGGTGAGCTGTCCGCCCTCGTCAAAACCGACGTAGCCCGGAGGCGAGCCGATGAGCTTCGACACGGTGTGCTTTTCCATATACTCGGACATATCGAGCTTGATAATCGCATTCTCGTCGCCGAACATTGCCTCGGCAAGCGTCTTACAAAGCTCCGTCTTGCCGACGCCCGTCGGTCCGAGGAAGATAAACGAGCCGATGGGACGGTTCGGATTTTTCAGTCCAACCCTGCCGCGGCGAATGGCTCTGGCAATCGAGGAAACCGCCTTATCCTGACCGACAATTCTCTTATGAAGGATGTTCTCCATATCGAGGAGGCGTTCGCTCTCCTCTTTCGTCAGCTGGTTGACGGGAATGCCCGTCCAGGAGGAAACAACCGCCGCTATCTCTTCGGTGGTGACGGATTTCACCTCGTGGGAGGAGGAATTACGCCACTTCTCCTTCTCGCCCTTGAGAAGTTCCTGCAGGCTGTTTTGCTTGTCGCGGAGTTTTGCCGCGTTTTCGAAATCCTGAGAGGAAATTGCGGACTGTTTCTCCGCCTCAAGGCGTTTGATTTCGTCCTCCATCTCCTTGAGATTCTGGGGCATCGTGTAGGTCTTGAGTCTGACGACGGACGCTGCCTCGTCGATAAGGTCAATCGCCTTGTCCGGCAGGAACCTGTCGGCAATATAACGCGAGGACATCTTCACCGCGTTCTCGATTGCCTCGTCGGTAATTTTTACTTTATGGTGCGCTTCGTATCTGTCACGCAGACCGCGGAGTATCTCCACGGTTTCCTCCTCGGTCGGCTCGCCCACGGTAACGGGCTGGAAACGCCGTTCGAGCGCTGCGTCCTTCTCAATATTCTTGCGGTACTCGTCAATCGTAGTCGCGCCGATTACCTGGAGTTCGCCGCGTGCGAGCGAGGGCTTCAGGATATTCGCTGCGTCCACCGCGCCCTCCGCTGCGCCGGCGCCCATAATGGTATGCACCTCGTCGATGAAGAGGATGACATCCTTCGCCGCCTTGACCTCGTCCATCGCCTTCTTAATGCGTTCCTCAAAGTCGCCGCGGTATTTCGTACCCGCTACCATCGAGGTAAGGTCGAGCGCCACAATCTTCTTGCCGCGCAGCATTTCGGGAACCTCATCCTCGACAATTTTCAGCGCCAGTCCCTCGGCGATGGCTGTCTTGCCGACACCGGGCTCACCGATGAGACAGGGATTATTCTTATTGCGGCGCGAAAGAATCTGGATAACGCGCTTAATTTCATTTTCTCTGCCGATGACGGGGTCAATCTTGCCCTCCTTCGCCTCGGCAGTGAGGTCGTGACCGAATTCGTCGAGCGTGGGCGTCTTGCTTTTGCCTTTCTTGCCGCCCCTCGTATTCTGATGCGAATCGGTTTCGCCGCTCGAGATGGACTCGGCAATCTCCTCAATCAGCGAGCTTTCGTCCACACCGAGTTCGTTAAGAAACTTCACGGCATAGGAATCGCTCTCCTTAATCAGCGAGATAAGCAGATGCTCGGTACCGACAAAGGAATGGCGCATACTGCGCGCAATCTGGAAGGAAAGCTCGATAATGCGCTTCGAGCGGGGTGTGAAATCCTCGGGCGTGAGACGGGTGGGATTGCCCGTGCCGATTTGGGTTTTAATCAGGTTATCGACATCGTCGAAATAAACGCCCTTTTCATCGAGCACGTTAGCTGCAACGCCCGTGCCCTCACGAAGAAGTCCTATTAATATATGCTCGCTGCCGATATAGTTATGACCGTATTCTTCGGCAGACTTGATAGCGAGGTTGAGCACCTCGTTGGCTTTTTGAGTGAAGGAATTAAATTTGTACATTGTTAAAACCTCCTTGTAGTATTAAGTTATCATCTTGCGCCTTGAGCCTTTTGCCCGAAGGGCAATCCTTGCGCCTTTTGCCCAAGGGGCAATCCTTGAGCCTTGAGCCTGCGAAAAGCTACAGCTTTTCGCGTACAATCTGCGCTCTCAGTTTTTCGAGCGTCTCGTCGGAAAGTTCCTTGCCCGTATCCGTTGCCAGGCTGGCATTCTGCAGGGTATGGAGCATCTCGCCCACCGTCGCATAAGAGGTGTCGAAATAACCGAGCGCCGTGCCGAGTCTGACGAGGGAAAGTCCGTTCAAAAATTCATCCGTTTTGAGAATTCTGGCAGATTTCATAATGCCGTAATTACGGTAGATTCTGTCCTCAAACTCGAAATTCTGCGAGAGTTCCTCGCGCGCCTCGCGCTCCTGCTTCACAATCTGGTCGCAGATGGCGGTAACATTATCCATCGCGCTCTTCTCACTGATGCCGAGCGATACCTGATTGGAGAGGATATATAAATCGCCCGCAGCGTTCTTATAGAGTTCGCGCAGATTCAGTCCGAGTTTGCCGACCATGGAAGCAAGTTTATACAGTGCCTTCTTCTCGCGCAGAGCGGGAAGGTGCAGCACGAACGACGCTTTCAGTCCCGTGCCGAGATTAATCGGCGAAGCGGTCAGAAATCCGAGTTTGTCGGAATATGCTACCTTGACGGATTTCAAAAACATATCGTCGATATCGTTCGCGCGGTCATATGCCGCCTGCATATCCTCGCCCGCAGCGAAGGTATTAATCTTAATATGGTCCTCCTCGCAGAACATCACCGAAATGTCCTCGTTTTTGCTGAGCATAAACGAGCCGCCCTTCTTGACAAGGTCGGGGCTTGCGAGATATTTTTCAGCATAGGAAACCGCCTGCGTGCTGCCGCATTCGGAGAGATTAATCAGGTCAAATTCGTTGGCATACTCCGAACTCTTTAGCGTCGCATAGAGTTTCTTCGTCACGGTTTTGCGAATCTCGTCGCTCATACGGGACGGGAAAGGATAATCCGCGAGATTACGCGCCAGTCGGATACGGGAAAAGAGAACGACATCCGCATTCTTGCCCTCGTGTTCATACCATTTGCTCATCATTCTGCCTCCCCGATTGCTTTAATCTTATCTCTGAGTACCGCCGCGTCCTCGAAGCGTTGCTCCTTGACGGCTTTTTTCAGTTCTGCCTTGAGTTTGTCGAGTTCGCTGACTGCCGCGGCAGACTCCTCCTGCGCAGCAGGCTCGCTCTCCTCGGTATAGGTCACGCTCTTGCCGATATGCTTTGCCCTGCCATGGAGCTTTTCAATACTCGGGGAGAGCATATCCTCGAATTTATCATAGCAATGCGCGCAACCGACCTGTCCGCTGCTGACAACGTCATTAAACGACGAGCCGCAGTAGGTACAGCGGTCAACGCCCGCCAGGGAATTCAGCGCCGCTGCGCCCGCACCGAGCAGGTTGCCGAAGAAACTGTCCATCGAAAACGGCTCAAAATTAAACTCATTCATCACGCCGAGTTCTCTGGCGCATTCGGAGCAAAGGTGCATTTCCTCGCGCTTTCCGTTGATATTTTTCTTAATATGTGTGGTTGCTTCTCTTTCATGACAATGTGTGCATTTCATTATTTCGTACCTCCATCGTTATAGTATAAAAGGTTTCATCTGCAAAGACTGTCAGTCGATGTAAGTGAGCAGCATTTGTTTAAGCTGCCGCGCTCTGATGATATTCGCACTCTGTCTGTCAAGCCCCTTAAAGTTATTATCGTTTACTGCCGCAAGCATTAAGTGCGCGCTCGTTTCATCAATCAATTTCTGATAGTTGCAGTTATAAATATGTGCCCGGGCATTGCGCTCGTCAATCGCATCGCCGATACTCTTAATCAGTGACACCACCGCGTCGCTCTTGCTGTTTGCGCGGGTAATCATAATGTAGCCGCCGCCACCGCGTCGGCTCTCGACCCGATACCCCGCCTCGGGGGTAAAGCGCGAGGTGATGACATAGTTAATCTGGCTGGGCACGCAGCCGAGGCGATTTGCCAAATCATTACGCTGAATCTGGACGGTCGACTCGCCCTCGTCGAACATATCCATAATCATATCAGCAATCATATCACTAATCTTCACTTGATAACTCACTTCTTTCCTGTTCATTGACGGCTGAAAGTCATTTTTTACTTTGACTTTCTTTGTCCTTCGATATATTTATAACACAAAGGTCAGAGAAAGTCAAGAACTTTTTTGACTTTTTATACAAAATTTTTCGGCTATATGTGACATTGACAAAAAGATGATTATAATCTAAAATAGTATTAATATGTATTAAAGGAGTAAAATTTATGAAGTACAAGTATATCTGGGAGGACCCCAGGCAGTTCAAGGTGAATAAAGAGGACGGCCACGCGATTGCGATGCCGTTTGACACCTGCGAGGACGCGCTCTCGGGCGAAACCTCCGCCTACAAGATGAGCCTTAACGGAATGTGGAAATTCTACTGGCAGCGCGGACTGGACAATCAGCCCGACGGTTTTGAGAAGGACGATTTTGACCTTTCCTCGTGGGGCGAGATGAAAGTTCCCGCCGTCTGGCAGATGGAGGGCGTCAGCGTTCCCTACTACTATGCCAGCACCTTCCCGCGTGTTTTTTCGCGTGCCAAGGGACAGATTCCGAAGATTGACCACAGTATGCAGGAAATCGGTTTTTACCGCCGTTCCTTCACCCTGCCCGAGAACTTCGACGGCAGAGAAATCTTCCTCCATTTCGGCGCATGCAAGGCTGCGCTGGAGGTCTATATTAACGGCAAGTATGTAGGATATTCCACGGGCTCGATGACGCCGCACGAATTCGACGTCACCTCCTTTGTTAAAAAAGGTGAAAACACCGTCGCCGCGAAGGTCTACCGCTACGCCGCCTCCTCCTATCTCGAGGACCAGGATATGTGGTGGCTGTCGGGTATCTACAGAGAGGTTTACCTCTTTGCTGAGCCGAAGGCTTGTCTGCGCGACTTTTATGTCAAGACCGACCTCGATAGCGAATACAAGGACGCCGACCTTTCGCTCGATACATACATCAAGAACTATTCCGACAGCGCCAAAGCGGTCACCGTTTCGGCTAAAATCGTATCCGATACCAACCGCGAGACTGAACTCGGCGAGGTCAGCGCAGCCGTTGAGGCGGGCGAGACCTGCACCGTAAGCTTCTGCGAGCATATCAAGAATCCGCGCAAATGGTCCGCGGAGACCCCGACGCTCTATAAACTGATTATGACCGTCTGCGAGGACGGCGAGGTTGTCTGCGTCAAGACGTACGATATCGGATTCAAGAAAGTCGAAATCATCGGCGAGAAGCTGCTCTTTAACGGTATGCCGCTGATGCTGCGCGGCACGAACCGCCACGACTTCGACCCCGACCACGGCTGGGCAGTGCCGAAGGAGCGCTTTATCGAGGACCTCGATTTGATGAAGCAGTGCAACATCAATGCGATTCGCACCTCCCACTACCCCGACGACCCGTATTTCTACGAGCTGTGCAATCAGTACGGTTTTTACGTGATGGACGAGTGTGACCTCGAGTCCCACGGCGTGCGCCGCAAGGGTGTGCCCGGCTCAAATCCGCTCTGGACGGACATGGCGGTCGACAAGATGGAGCGTATGGTCCTGCGTGACAGAAATAATCCCTGTATCTTTATGTGGTCCCTCGGAAACGAGGCGGGCGACGGTGACAACTTTATGAAAATGAAGGAGGCGGCTCTCGCACTTGACGACACGCGCCAGTTCCACTACGAGGGCGACTTCACCTTCGAGAAGAGCGACGTTATCTCGCGTATGTATCCTGATGAGGAAACGATGCGCAAACTCGGCGAGAAGGAAGCCATCACCATTTCCCTCTACGACAATATTGCCAACCAGCTCGCGGCGGACAGCAAACCGATTGCGGCGGAAATGTATACCAAACCCGTCATTCTCTGCGAATACGCGCACAGCATGGAAAATTCGCTCGGTAATTTCCAGGAATATATGGACGATTTCGAGAAGTACGACAATATGTGCGGCGGCTTCATCTGGGACTGGGTTGACCAGGCAATTCACACCGTGGACGAAAACGGAAACGATAACTGGCTCTACGGCACCGACTTTGAAAAGGACGAGCCGAAGCACTGGTACTCGACAATGAACACCACGGCGATGACCGGCTCCAACACCTATTTTTGCGCCAACGGCGTCATCGCGGCAAACCGTGTGCCCCACCCGCAGTTCTGGGAGGTTAAGCATGTGTATCAGCCGATTGTCACGACCGAATCGGACCGAAGCGCCGGCAGATTCAAGGTGCGCTCGCGTTTCCTCTTCACGGATATTTCGTCCTATAAATGTAAGTGGCACATCGACTGCGAAGGCGATGAAATTCAGGCGGGCGAACTCGAGAAATTCTCACTTTCCCCGCTACAGGAGGAGATTATCGAAATCCCCTACGACCTCTCCAAACTGCCCGAGGGCAGGGAGTGCGTCCTCACTGTTTCGTTCTATACAAAGAAAAAGACGCCGGGTCTCAAGAGCAATTTTGAAATTGCCTATGACCAGTTCATTTTGCAGGAAGCGGCAAAGCCCGTGCTGAAAAAATCGGACGGCACCGTTGCCTTTGAGCAGAGCGGCAACACCGTCAAGGTAAACGGCGACGGTTTTGGCGTAACGATTGAAAACGGCGCGATTACCGCCTACGAATTTGACGGAAAGAGCGTCATCACCGCACCGATTCAGCCCAACTATTTCCGTGCTCTGACGGATAACGACATCGACATCTTCAACTTCCTGCCTCCGTTCATTAAAATGAACGCTTACTACAAGTGGCAGAAGGCGACGCACGCGGTGAAAGCGGTCAAGACCGAGACCGAGGAAAAGGACGGCGTGCTGAAGATTAAGGTAGCGCTCGAGGCGCCGAATCTCAAAAACGCGTTTGTCTCCTACACCGTATTCTCGGACGGCAGAATCGCTGTTTACCACAGCGCCGTGCCGAAGATTGACCCCGTTCGTTTCGGCTTTATGTTCGGACTCGACAAAAGCTGCCGGACCATCAGCTGGTACGGCAGGGGCGAGGCGCCGTCCTATCCCGACAGAAAGACGGGATACAAAATCGGCAAGTACTCACTTCCCGTTGAGGATTTCGAGTACACCTATATGCGCCCGCAGGAGTCATCGACAAGAGCGGATGTCAGATACTTCACCGTGACCGACAAGAGCGGCGCGGGTATCAAGGTGAGCGCGTACTATGACGCACCGCTGATGTTCTCGGCGCTGCCGTACACGCCCGACCAGCTCGAAGCTGCGCAGCATCACAGCGAGATGAACAGGGATAACGACATTACCGTGACCGTTGACTCCGTGCAGCAGGGTATCGGCGGCGATATGCCCGGTCAGGCATATGTACGCGATAAGTACAAGGTAAAGGCAGGCGAAAAACTCGCCGTGCAGTTCCTAATTGAAAAATTATAAATGATAAATGATGAATGATTCATCATTAACCAGAGGTTTTTATGCCAAAAATCGGTGAAAAAGAATTAAAAGAACAGATTAAAACTGAAGATTTTTCGCCCGTGTATCTGATATACGGCGAGGAGAGTTATCTCAAGGAATACTATGTCGGCAAACTGAAAAACAAGCTGGTCGACGAGGCATTCGCCGATTTCAACTTTCACCAGTACGAGGGCAAGGACGCGAGCATCAGCGATATTCTGCAAAACGCGGATATGATACCGATGATGGGCGCGTACTCGCTCGTGCTCGTACACGACTACCCGCTCGACAAGAGCCAGAAGGACATCGACGAACTCAAGGCGTATTTCAAGGATATGTCCCCGACCTGCGTGATAATCTTCTGGTACGACAGCATCGAGGTCGACACCAAAAAGAGTGCCAAGTGGCGGTCGGTTGAGACCGCGTTTGCCAAAGCGGGCAGCGCCGTCAATCTCGAAAAGCGCACCGAGAGCGAACTCGCCAAACTGATTGTCAACTCCGCCAAAAAGCGCGGCTGCACGCTAACGCCCGATTTGGCGCGCTATATCATCAGCGTGGTCGGCTCAGATATCCAGACGATATTCTCCGAACTCGAGAAATTCTGTTCCTTCGTCGGCGAGGGTGAAATCACAAAGCAGGTGGTCGATGATTTAGCCATCAAATCCCTGCAGGCGCGCGTCTACGACCTGTCGAAATTCATTCTCAGGGGCGACAGCGACAGCGCCTACACGGTGCTCGGCACCCTCTTTTCACAAAAGGAGGAGCCGATTGCCATCCTCGCGGTTATCTCGTCGTGCTACATTGATATGTACCGCGTCAAATGCGCGAAGGCAGCGGGCGCTAACGAGAGCGAACTCTCACAGTATTTTTCGTATAAAGGCAGGGAATTCCTCATCCGCAACGCTGCGCGCGACTGCCGCAACATCAGCATCGACAATCTGCGCCGCGCGATTGACATCATCGCCGACACGGACGAGATGCTCAAATCCACCTCGATTGATAAGAATATTCTCCTCGAGGAAACGGTTGCCAAACTCCTGATGCTGAGGCACGCGTGATGGAGAAGATTAAACTCACCGAGGCGGTCATCGTCGAGGGCAGATACGACAAACTGAAGCTCGCCAATATCATCGACGCGTTCATCATCGAAACAAACGGTTTTGGCATCTTCAAGGATAAAGCGAAACTGAATTTCATCAAAAAACTCGCGGCGGAGCGCGGCATCATCGTGCTGACCGACTCCGACCACGCGGGCTTTATGATAAGGGGGCACATCGCCTCAGCGGTGCCGAAGGACAGGATTAAGAACGTCTACATCCCCGACATCTACGGTAAGGAAAAGCGAAAAGCCGAGCCGTCCAAAGAGGGCAAGCTCGGCGTGGAGGGTATGACGAAGGAGGTCATCCTCGACGCATTCAACAAAGCAGGCGTCACCTGCTCCGTGTCGGAGAACGCCGACCCGATTACCACCGCCGACCTCTTCGACCTCGGGCTGACGGGCACGCCGAACGCAAAAGAAAACCGCAGAAAACTGATGCAAAAACTTGACCTGCCCGAATTCCTCTCGACCTCCTCCCTCCTCTCCTGCCTCAACAATATGATGACAAAAGAAGAACTGTACAACTATATAGATGATGCACAATCATCAATAATCAAAGGATAATCATTATGGACTTTATTCAAACAGGATTCGACGAACTTACCGTAATCAAAAACACCTTTATGCGAGACAGCAGAGGTGCTTTTGTAAAAAGATTCAACGATGATGATTTTATTCAGAACGGTATTGCATTTTCAATGAAAGAACAGTATTACTCCGTTTCTCAAAAAAATGTGGTTAGGGGTATGCATTTTCAGCGCCCACCGTTTGAACACAGCAAGCTGGTATATGTCATTAACGGTTCCATATTAGATGTTGTGCTCGATATCAGAAAAGGAAGTAAGACATACGGAAAGTTTTTTTCAATTGAACTCAACGAAAACGAAAACACCTCATTATATATCCCTGTCGGATTCGCGCACGGATTCAAAGCACTCGAAGACAATACATTGATGCTGTACAATGTTTCCGGCGTATATAACCGCGAATGTGACCAGGGAATAAAATGGGACAGCATCGGATTTAACTGGAATATCAGCAACCCTGTTTTATCTGACCGAGACCGCACATTTATTCCATTAAGTGATTTTGAAACACCCTTCCATATTTAAGTATTCACACCTATGAAAGAAAAGAAAGTTACGATATGCATCCCGGTATACAATGCAGAAAAGTATATCCAAAGCACACTTCATAGTCTAACGGAGCAGAGTTATTCAAATATCCAAATCATCGTCATCGATAACTGCTCCACCGACCGCACCTGCGATATTGTAAGCGCCTGCTCCGATCCGAGAATTAAGTTAATTAAAAATGAGAAAAATATCGGTATGGTAGGCAATTTTAATGCCTGTCTTCATCATATTGACGGCGACTATCTCCAAATAGTATGTGCGGACGATTATCTCGAAAAAGAT
This sequence comes from Oscillospiraceae bacterium, assembly GCA_015066525.1. Lineage (GTDB taxonomy): Bacteria > Bacillota > Clostridia > Oscillospirales > Acutalibacteraceae > Eubacterium_R. The sequence goes on from SVOG01000064.1 coordinate 17,542, forward strand.
TGTATCAGACTAAAGGCGGAGGCGCTCGCCCATCATCCGGACTGCGTGATAGCAATCAGCGCTACCAACATCGCAAATAAAGACGAAAAAGTCATCTTCACCCGCAAATCATTCAGGAAAAGCTGCATTATCAGCGGTAAAAAAATGCTGCGCCTGTCCTTTGCAAAACACAATCTGTTTGGTGAACCCACCAATGTAATGCTCAGAGCAAACTGTATCGAAAAAGCCGGCGTATTCAGCGAGGAATTATACTATGCCGTAGACTGGGAATACTGGCTGAGAATGTGTACGCTGGGAGATGTGTATTATATTAATGAGCCGTTATCCCGATTCTATCTCAGAAACGATTCCGAATCTTCCAAACTGATAAAGCAATACAAACGCATTCTGAATGATGACAGGGTTTTGGTAAGACTATGTCAAAACAACCCGGCAATGCATCTCGACCGAGCGCAAATAATACTGCACAAAACAAATGTTAAACTGAGATTAGCAAAAAAACTGCTTTTCTCTTTGTTATTCAATTAATGAGGTAACGATATGAATGTTATGATTACAGGCGCCGGAGGGTTTATCGGGCGCAATCTGATTGATTCACTTGTAAAAGAGAATCATCATATATATGTCATTGTAAAAGAGGGCACCGATATTCAGCAGCGTTATCCCGATATTACTGTGCTTACATACACCGGCAACTATCACGACCTTATTTCTCAAATCCATTTACCGATTGATATATTCTATAATTTAGCATGGAGCGGCACATCCGGTCCTAAAAGAAATGACGAATATATCCAAATAAACAATATACGGGAAAGTTGCGATGCCATTCATTTTGCTTCTGAAATAAAAGCCAGACGCTTTGTTTTTTTTGCAAGCATAATGGAATACGATATATTCAACAAAGCGCCGCTCGAGATGTCACCGCAAAACACAACGATGTACAGTCTCGCTAAATACGCAGCGCATTATTTTACGAATCTGATTGCCCGTCGCAGCGAAATGGAATTTATAACAGCCATCATCAGCAATATTTACGGTCCGGGTGAAATATCCAAGCGATTTGTATATGTAATGCTCAACAAAATGCTTCAGGGCGACATAATCAATCTCAGTTCGTGCAAGCAGCCATACGACTTCATCTACATTACCGATGCCATCAGACAGATTCGTGCCGTCGGCGAAAGCGGCAAAAATTTCGAAACCTATTATATCGGAAACAGTCAACAAAGAGAACTCCGATATTATGTAGAAAAGATGAACCGAATAGTGGGAAAAAACGCCCAACTCAATTACGCAACGGACACAAGTAATGTGGTGTATGACTATTATGCCAAGTTTGAAACCAATAAAGTGGAAAAAGAATTACACATTTTGCCACAAGTATCATTTGAGGAAGGAATTAAAAAAACACTGGATTGGGTAAAAAAGAATGATTAAAAAAACTTTATATATCGTCGTACCGTGTTACAACGAAAGCGAGATGTTGCCAATCAGCATCCCGATTATGAAACAGAAACTAAATGACTTAATTGAAACCGAAATGGTATCCGATGCAAGCAGAATTCTGTTTGTAGATGACGGTTCCAAAGATAACACTTGGAAAATTATCCGCCATTTCTGCACAGAAGACAACACCCTATGTGCGATAAAACTATCCCGGAACCGCGGCCATCAGAGCGCATTAGTAGCAGGCATATCCTATTCCGTTGAATATGCCGACGCAATTATCACCATTGATTCCGACCTGCAGGACGATATTAACTGCATTGACAAAATGCTCGGAGAATTCTACGGCGGCAAAGATATCGTATTCGGTGTCAGAGCCGCACGCGATTCGGACACCGCATTCAAACGAAATACGGCACAAACATATTATAAACTTCTGCATCTACTAGGCATTGAAATCGTATATAACCACGCCGATTACAGACTTCTCAGCAAACGAGCGGCTCAATCCCTCCTGCAGTATAAAGAAAGCAACCTTTTCATTCGCGGAATTGTTCCCGACTTAGGTTACGATACCTCAGTTGTGACTTACAATAGAGAAGAAAGAGCTGCAGGAAAAACAAAATATCCGCTGAGGCGAATGATTGCACTTGCTCTGGACGGCATCACATCATTTTCAGTAAAACCTGTAAGGCTGATACTTCTTTTGGGTGTCATTATGCTGCTCGTTTCCATTGTTTTCGGCTTTTATGTCATAGCGGGACACATAATGGGCAAAGCTATTCACGGCTGGACCTCAACCGTTATTTCCATATGGCTATTTGGTTCTCTGCAACTCATATCTACCGGTATTATCGGCGAATATATCGGAAAAACCTATTTAGAAACCAAACACAGACCCCGTTACTTTATCGAAAGGATTATTAAGGATGAAGAAGAAAAGCAGGTATAATTCCGTATTAAAGAACACGAATGACCGTAATATAAATCTGTTTATCGCCGTTTTCTTCGTTTGCGCTCTGTTTTATATCCTGGTCAAGATATTATTTACGAACTTCATAACAGGCGTCATTGAGACAGATTATACGGACATTTTCTTTGTATCTTCAACGGACCACTTTATGGATTTCTTTAATCCGCTTTACTTTTCAAGTTTTGAGAATCCTTATGAATTCAAGGATTTGGGGGCTATTTATCCGCCAATCTGCTATATACTATACAAAATCGTTTTGCTGTTTGTTCCTGCTGGAGAAATAACCGACAGATTTGAAATCAGAGAAAACCGCACCGTTGTAATGCTGTTTGCCATGATAACGATGGCGCTCCTACTGGCAACGGTAGCAATCATCTTTCAGAATCTTCGCACCAGTCACATCAAAAAATGGATTCTCAGTTTCTGCATTATTTTCTCATTCCCAATGTTATTCTTAATAGAACGAGGAAATATTCTGCTTCTTTGTTTAGCGCTCAGTTTGTTTTTCGTCTTTTATCACGACAGTAAAAATAAACTGATGAGCGAATTATCACTGATTGCGCTGGCAATTGCCGCTGCCATAAAAATATACCCAGCCGTGTTTGGCATATTGCTTTTCTTTGAAAAAAGAATCGACATCAAAAAAATTGCTCGATGCATTCTTTACGGCATTGCGGCATTCGTTCTTCCGTTTTTTCTGTTAGACGGATTAAACACATATAAGATATTCTTCGCAAATCTTATATCCGGAGTAGAAGTCACAAAACTTTCTATGTATGCTGTCATCACCCGCATTGATACTGACACATTCTTTTACCTCGTTCACTCCCTCGTATATGGGGAGTCGGTTCCGTTTGATAGCGGCGTCTTCCCCGTTATTGCCAAAGTATTCAAAGTAATATTCATTGTCGCGAGTGGTGCGATAATTGCGTTTGCAAAAGAAGATTGGAAAAAGGCATTGGGAATTGTCAATCTGACCCTTCTGCTACCGGCTTTCAGTTACACTTATGTTTGTGTATTTGTGCTGATACCGCTTATCTTGGCTTTCAACGAAAAAGCCGCAACCGACAAATGCGGAAAAATCTATTTATCCTTGATGACACTTATTATGATTCCGGTACCGTTATTGCCAAATAATGTCAAAGTGCTGTTTGCGTTAGTAACGCTTTATAGCGTCGTCACAGTGGAAGCGGTCACCATTATCATAACGAAAGTCAAAACAAAACACCGTAAGGCTTAAGCCCTACGGTGTTTTAATTTATCCCTTGAGGTTGATATTCTTGGATTTCAGTTTTTCGATGATGGTGTCGACCACCGACTGGACTTCCTCGCGGGTGAGGGTCTTCTCGGGGTGGGAGAAGGTCAGGCGGGTGGTGATGGACTTCGCGCCGTCGTCCTCGTAGACGTCGGTCACCGCCACGTTCTTGATGAGCTGGCAGTCCGCATCCTTGATTGCCTTTGCAATCGGCTCAAAGCGGTTGGTGATGAAGGAAAGGTCAATCTCAATTGCCGGGAACTTGCTCGGCTCCTCGTATACGATGGAGGCATTTTCTATCTTGGCAAGCGCATCGACGTCAATCTGTGCATAGACGATTGCCGCCTTCTTATCAATCTTCTTCGACACGGTCGGGTGCACGATACCGATTTCTCCGATTTCGACACCGTCACAGAGAATGCTGTTCAGGTTTCTCGGGTGCTGGTAGGCGTGCTCCGTTTCCTTCTTCTCAAAGGTAATTTCGCGGTGCTTGAGGTCGTCGACGGCGACGGCGAGCATATCGCGCAAATCGAAGTAGAGCATCGGCATCGGCTTCACTCTCGAATAGAGGGTAATGCCGAGCATCTTCTTCTCCACACAGAGGTCGTTTTCGTCAACGGCGGTAACGACCCTGCCGATTTCAAAGAGTCCGAAATCGGGCGCCCATCCGGTATTCGTCTTGACCTGGCAAAGCTGGGTCGGAATCATCGAATTACGGATGGTTTCGATATTCGGGTTGGTCGCGTTTGCGAGCTTGATTTCGCCCTCGACGTCGAGTCCGATTGCCTTGAGCTCGTCATAGTAACCCCACACATAGGAGTGTACCTCGTGGAGGGAGAATCGCTTGACGAGAATGTCCTTGAGTTTATCCTCGTCAGTCTTTTCCACATCGGGGCGCACGGGATAGAGCGGTGAACGCGTGGTGTGTACATCGAAATTATCATAGCCGTAGATACGGGTAATCTCCTCGATGATATCCGCCTTCATCGTGACGTCCTTCGTGGCGCGCCAGCTCGGTACGGCTACGCTGAACTTGTCGTCCTCGACGCTCGCGTCAAAGCCGAGCGAGGTCAGGGTATGAATAATCGTATCGTTATCAATCTCAATGCCCGTGTACTTGTCGACGAACGCCTTGTCAAAGTCGAGTTTCACCTCGGGATAGGTGAACGCCACCTCGTCGGTGAGCGCGGACACAATTTTCGCGTCGCTGTCGGTATCGAGCAGGAGTTTCATAAATCTGGCAATCGCCACGGTCGTCATCGCGGGGTCGAGGCTCTTTTCATAGCGCATGGACGCGTCGGTACGGTGACCGAGGCGCACCGTCGACTTACGGATGGACGCCGCATCAAAGGTCGCTGACTCAAGGGTCAGGGTGGTGGTGTCCTCAACGATTTCACTGTCGAGACCGCCCATAATACCGGCAATCGCCACAGGGGTGTCGTCGTTACAAATCATCAGCGTGTCGGTGTCGATATTTCTCTCCACGCCGTCGAGCGTCGTAAAGGTAAACGGCTCGTCGAAACGCTTAATACGGATTTTCTCCACCTTTCTGCTGTCGAAGGCGTGCATCGGCTGTCCCATCTCGAGCATTAAATAGTTCGTGAGGTCGGCAAGGAAATTAATCGCACGCATACCGCAGTAGAAGAGACGGATACGCATATTCACGGGAGAAATATTCGTTTTGATATTCTCCACCTGCATACAGGAATAACGCTGGCAAAGCGGGTCGAGAATCTTCAAATCGACCTTTTCGAGATTGTCATATTCTGCGGTGTCGATGACATCGAGGGGCTTCAGTTCCCTGCCGGCAAGCGCCGCGAACTCGCGCGCAATACCGTAATGTCCCCAGAGGTCGGGGCGGTTCGTCAGCGATTTGTTATCGACCTCAAAGACGATATCCTCAATCTCATAAACATCCTTCAAATCGGTACCGTTCTTCACCTCGTCGGTGATGTCCATAATACCGCTGTTGTCATCGGAAATGCCGATTTCCTTTTCACTGCAGCACATACCGTTGGAGGTATAGCCTGCGAGTTTACGCGGGGCAATCTCGATGTCGCCGATTTTTGCGCCGAGTTTGGCAAACGCGGTCTTCATACCGACTCTGACGTTCGGCGCACCGCAGACGACGTCGACGAGTTCCTCCTCGCCGATATCCACCTTGAGCAGATGGAGCTTCTTCGACTCGGGGTGTTCCTCCACGCTCATAATTTCGGCAACGACAATACCCGAAATATCCGAGCCCTTGAAGAAAATATCATTTTCCACCTCGGCAGTAGAGAGTGAAAACTGATTAATCAGCTTAATTTTGTCAAGTCCCGACAGGTCAACGAAGTCGGAAATCCAGTTCATTGATAAAAACATATTGTCACTCTCCTTTCTTATTCGTCGTCGGTGAACTGCGACAGTGCTTTGATGTTACCGCTGTTGAGGTCGCGAATGTCGCCGATACCGTATTTCATCATAACCAGTCGTGTCAGTCCGAGACCGAACGCAAATCCCGTGTACTCATCGGGGTCAATGCCGCCCATACGCAGCACCTCGGGGTGAATCATACCGCAGGGGCAGAGTTCCAGCCAGCCGCTGTGCTTACATGAAGGACAACCCTCGCCGCCGCAGATAAGGCAGCTGATGTCAAGCTCGAATCCCGGCTCGACGAACGGGAAGAATCCGGGGCGCAGACGCACCTTGATGTCCTTTTGGAACACTTCGGAAAGCATCGTTTTCATAAAGTAGATGAGGTTTGAAATGGAGATGTCCTTATCGACCATCATACCCTCCATCTGGAAGAAGGTATTTTCATGGCAGGCATCGGTCGCCTCGTTACGGAAGCATCTGCCGGGGAAAATCGCCTTAATCGGCACGCCGTCCTCGGTGAGAGGCTTCTTATACTTTCTGAGAATCGCGTTCTGCGCCGCTGAGGTCTGGCTCTTGAGGAGCTGACCGTTGGTGAGATAATAGGTATCCTGCATATCGCGGGCAGGGTGATTCTTCGGGATATTGACCGACTCGAAGCACTCGTAGTCGGTAACGACCTCGCTGTAATCCTCGACGGTGAAGCCCATCGACTTAAATATCTGCTCGCACTGACGCTGCACGAGGGTAATCGGGTGATACGAGCCCCTCTGCGTATTGGCGGGCATACTGAGGTCAAACTCGGGCATCAATTCAATCTCCGCCTGAATTTCCTTTTCCTTGAGTTCTGCCGTTTTCTCGGCAATCTTCTCGCCGACGGAATTCTTCAACTCGTTGACGAGCTGACCGAAGGTCTTTTTCTCCTCGTTGGAGAGTTCCTTCATTCCCTTGAGAAGTCCGGTTACCGAGCCTTTCTTGCCGAGATAGGCAACGCGCACGCCCTCGAGTTCGGACATATCGCGGATGGAAGAAAGTTCGGCTTCAAACTGCTTCTTTAATTCTTCTATCTTATCCATAATAACCTCCTGTAGAATTGAGAATTGAGAGTTGAGAATTGAGAATTTATGTTACTCGCTACGCTCAAACAATAATTATAATTGCTGTGTGCAGCACCCGAAATTCTCCATTCTCCATTCTTCATTCTCCATTAAAAAAGCTTCCGCCTCAGATGAGGCGAAAGCATAACTTCCGTGGTACCACTCAAATTGCAGGGTTTCCCCTGCCGCTCCATAGTCTTAACGCGACTGCACGCTCTGCTTAGTTTCTCACAGAGGGCTCCGTAACTGAAATTCAAACAGGTTTTCTCATATGCTCGCACCGACCGCATACTCTCTGCATCAAAAATGCTGCTCTACTTACATTACATCAACGCCGTCAATATTGATATAGATTATAATATTTTACTATTAATATGTCAAGTTTTTCACAAAAAATTCAATAAAAAGTATTGTAATTTATGAATTCTTTGTATATAATGAATGTAATTAAGCACACGGAGGTGACTTTAATGACTGATAAGACTATGACCTTTAAGATCGGCGGCAATGACGAGGATATTATGAAGGAAACCCTGACTAAGGTTTACGACGCGCTGAGGGAAAAAGGCTATAACCCTATCAATCAGATTGTAGGTTATATTCTCTCCGAAGACCCTACTTACATTACAACACATAATAACGCAAGAAGTCTCATTCGCCGTATCGACCGCGACGAGCTTCTCGCAGAAATGGTAAAGTCCTACCTCAGCTAATGAATCTACGAAAGAGAGGTGTTACCCTTGGCAGAAGAAAAATTTCTTGAATATAAGGGCAAGCCGCTTGTCAGGAGCGGAAACACTATTTACTACGGTGATATGAACGACCCGTATGTCGTTTGCCTCGGAATTAAGAATTCGGAGGAACTCAAGGACATCACCCTCGCAGGGGATGTCACCATCCAGCTACTCAGCACCGACGAGGACGCTTCCCCGAAGGACAGAATTATTAAGAAGAGCGAAAAGAACGGACTCTTCAACGCCCTCGACCTCGGCGCAGCCTGGCTCGAAAGACAGTTAAAAAAAGGTTAATCGCAAATGCGGTTAGCCTTTTTATTTTATGTAGGGAGCGGCAACCTTGACGCTCCATTGTTACACGTGTGTCTGCGGGTCGCCGAGGTCGTCGACCCCTACAATTGCCCGAGCGGAGCGAGTGACCGACGCCTTGAGCCTTTTGCCCGCAGGGCAATCCTTGCGCCTTGAGCCTAAAAAAGCACCGCTATAATGCGGTGCTTTTTGATTATAATCCTGCTGTTTCGCGGATGTATTTGCGCGCCTTGACAGCGTACTCGAACGGGTTTGCCTTAGCAGGGTCCTGCTCTGCCTCGACGACTACCCAGCCCTCGTAGTTATTCTCTGCGAGGATGTCGAATATCGGCTTGAAGTCCACGTCGCCGTCGCCCGGCACGGTAAACACGCCCGCGCGGACAGCATCGAGGAAGCTCATATGCTGCGGTACAACCTGATTGTTATAAACATCCAGACGGACGTCCTTGAGGTGGACGTGCTTAATTCTGTTGACATACTTCTTCAGCACCGGCACGGGGTCGATGCCCGCAAAGGTGAGGTGTCCCGAGTCAAAGAGAAGGTAAACGAGGTCGGGGTCGGTAAGTTCCATCAGCTTGTCGATTTCCTCGACCGTCTGCACGCCCGTACCCATATGGTGATGCACGGTGAAGTACATACCCTTGCTCCTGGCATAAGCGCCCATCTCGTTAAAGCCCTTGGCTACGATTGCCCACTCCTCATCGGTGTAGTACGGCTTCTCGTCAAGGATGGATTTCGTCAGGTCGCCCTGAATGGAATTACCCTGCTCCGACGCGCCGATGACGCGTGCGCCGAGTTTATAGAGCTTATCCGCGTGCGCCTTGAACGCCTCAATCGTCTCCTCGTAAGGTTTGGAAGTGAGGTAGGAGGAGAACCACGCGTTACAAATCTGCAGACCGCGGATATCGAGATAGGGTTTGAGCACGTCGGGGTCAGCGGGGTACTTATTACCGATTTCAGAGCCCTTGAAATCGGCGAGCGCCATCTCGCTGATGCACTGCTCAAATGTATTCTCTGCACCGAGGTCGGGCATATCGTCGTTCGTCCAGCCAATCGGCGCGATAGCTAATTTTACTTTTTTAGAATCAAGCATATAATTTCTCCTTTGTCGAAATTAGGCTATGAGCTACAGGCTACAAGCTACAAGCTTGCAGTTACTCGCTGCGCTCGCACAATTATTAATCAGGTGTGGACGGAGTCCACCATCAAGCCTGAAGCATGTAGCATGAGGCTTGAAGCCGACGTTTGATTAATAATCAAACGTCTTAGCAATATTTTCCTGCATTTCCTTATATGCTGCGGCTACGGTCTCGCTCGTCGAAACCTCTGCCACACCGACACGCCACCAGCTCTCAAAGCCGGGAGTCATCGTCTTGGGCAAAACTTTGATGTCGAATACGCAAGCCTTTGTCTGCTTCTTCGCATCCGCGAGTGCGGCGCGCAATTCGTCGGAATTATGAATCGAATAGCCGACTGCGCCGTAACCCTCGGCAATCTTAGCAAAGTCAACGGTCATCTCAGCGCCGTCGAGCATACCCGTCTTGGGATTTCTGGCGCGGAATACGGTACCGAAGGTATCCGTACCCTGGTTATTCTGCAGATTCTCGATACAACCCCAGCCGAGGTTATCGAACAGGCAAACGTTAATCTTCAGTCCTTCCTGAAGCGCGGTATACAGTTCGCTGTGTCCCATCAGGAATGAGCCGTCGCCGCAGAAGGTATAAACCTCTGCCTCAGGTTTAGCGAGCTTTGCGCCGAGTGCGCCGTTTACCTCGTAGCCCATATTTGAATAGCCGTATTCCATATGATAGGTGCCGCGCGCCTTTGCTCTGAAGAGACGCTGCATATCGCCGGGGAGGGAGCCCGCGGAGCCGAGGGCGATGTCCTCGTCGTCCATAAACTCATTGATGATACCGAGCGCAAGCGTCTGATTCAGACCGCCCGGCAATTCCTTCGTATAATAATCGTCCACGATGGCGTCCCACTCGGTCTTAGCCTTCTCAATCTCGTCGGTGTAAGCGGTCTTGTAGCCGTCGAGCGCACCGTCGAGCGCGGTAATCGCCTCGCGTGCATCGGCAACGATTGCCTCAGCATCCATCTTATAAGCGTCAAACGGGCAGATATTGATGCCGAGCACCTTTCTATCCTCGTTGAAGAGCCACTTCGATGAAGTGGTGAAGTCCGTAAATCTCGTGCCGACGCCGATGACGAGGTCCGCGTCGCGTCCGATGACGTTGGCAGCCTTGCCGCCCGTAACGCCGATACCGCCGAGATTGAGCGGATGTCTCCAGTCGATAAGACCCTTGCCTGCCTGGGTTTCGGAAATCGGGATATTGCACTTCTCAGCGAGTGCGAGAAGTTCTTTCTCCGCGCCGCTGTAACGCACACCGCCGCCGCATACGATGATGGGCTTCTTCGCTGCCTTAATCATCTCTGCCGCTCTGTCGAGCTGGGACGCGCTGATGGGTCTGCGGTCAATATGCCAAACTCTCTTTTGCAGGAAATGCTCGGGATAATCATATGCCTCGCCCTCGACGTCCTGCGGCATCGCAAGACATACGGCGCCCGTATCAGCGGGGTCGGTAAGCACGCGCATCGCGTTAATGCACGCGGTCATCAACTGCTCGGGGCGAAGGATTCTGTCGAAATAATGGCAAACACCCTTGAAGGCGTCTGTCACCGTTCTGCCGTAGTTGTCGAAAAACTCAGCCTGCTGGAGTACCGGGTCGGGCTGACGGCACGCAAAGGTGTCGCCGGGGAGAACGAGAAGCGGAATTCTGTTCGCCGTCGCACAACCGCAGGCGGTTACCATATTGGTAGCGCCGGGACCGATGGAGGAAACGCAGGGGATAATCGCCTTTCTGTCCATCTGCTTTGCGTAAGCAACGGCAGCGAGCGCCATATTCTGCTCGTTTTTGCCCTGGAAGAAGGTGAGGTTATGGCCGCCCTGCTCGAGCGCCTGACCCACACCGACAACGCAGCCGTGACCGAAGATGCCAAACATACCCGAAACAAATTTGGATTCCACACCGTCCACCTCTATGTACTGATTGTCAAGGAATTTGACAAGCGCCTGGGACATAGTGAGTCTTTGTCTTTTCATAATTTTCTCCTTATAGTCGAAAAAAGTTTTGAGTTTTGAGATTTGAGTTTTGAGCAGTAAACGTATTACGACGTTGCCTATTGCAGCTCAACGCTCAAAACTTGCGAGCATAGCGAGCCACTAAAAACTGAATTGAGGCTTAAGCCTCAATTTCAGAAAGCTTTACAGGTCTGTGCTCTGCCACGGAGAGTTTTGCCGCAAGACCGAGACGCAGTGCCTCGAAACCGTCGTTGACGGTGGTCTTAGTCTCCTTGTCGTTCTGTACCGCGTCGATGAACTCGGTCATCTCGTCGACAAAGGACTGCATATATCTCTCAAGGAAGAAGTAGAGCGGCTTGTCAGTCGTATTGCCGTTCTCGTTAATATAAGCGACGTTGGTCGGGGTATCGTTCGCAGCGGAAGCCTGACCGCCCGAGCCGAATACCTCGAGTCTCTGGTCGTAGCCGTAGCAAGCGCGGCGGCAGTTATCAATCACGCCGATGGCGCCGCTCTTGAACTTCAGCGCTACGAGTGCGGTGTCGACGTCTCCTGCCTCACCGATAGCGGGGTCAACCATAACGGTTGCGTTGGCGTAAACCTCTTCGACCTCGCCGCCGATGAAGCGCGCCATATCGAAATCATGAACAGTCATATCGAGGAAGATACCGCCCGATACCTTCACATAGGACACCGGAGGTGCCTCGGGGTCACGGGATGTAATCTTAATAATCTGCAGGTCGCCGAGTTTGCCCTCGTTTGCGAGTTCTTTAATATGGGCAAAGTTGTGGTCATAGCGGCGGTTAAAACCAATCTGGAGCTTCACGCCTGCTTTCTCAACAGCGGCGATAACCTTCTTAATCTTCGCTACGGTAAGGTCGACGGGTTTCTCGCAGAAGATATGCTTGCCTGCCTCAGCAGCCTCGCACGCAATGTCCGCGTGGGTATCGGTGGACGAGCAGATGAGTACCGCGTCAATCTCGGGATTATTGAGAATCTCGTGATAGTCCTCATAGTAATGCGGAATACCGAGTTCCTCTGCTACCTTCTTAGCACCGTCCACAAAGATGTCCGAAATTGCAACAATCTCTGCCGAAGGAATGTGGTAAGTGATGGACTTCGCGTGTACCTGACCGATACGACCGGCACCGATGATACCAACCTTTAATTTGTTCATAATATATACCTCACTTTATGGTTATTCAATTTATTTTAACACAGCGATATTGAATATGCAATAATATAAATTAACAAATAGAATATTTTTTTCATATTATGGTAAAGACAATAACGCGCCATCATCCCCGCGGTGTGCGACGCACCGTGAAGAGCCGCCGGGAGCGCGCGATAGAATAAAAGCAGCCGCAGGAATACCCTACGGCTGCTCTTCGGTTAATTCAGGTAATTTTGCTCGACTTCGCGGATTGCCATTTCGCAAGCCACGTAGCAATATTTCAGCGAATCGTTTAAGATATCCTTCGCCGCATTGATATGACGCGACACGGTCGGCTGACTGATGCCGAGCTTTTCGGCAATCTCGCACTGCGTCATATTGTTCAGATACTTGAAGCGAAAACACACGCTCTGTTTGTCGGTGAGTTTGTTTTCAATCATCTTCGGCAGGACAACGCTGAACGCCTTTCGTTTGGCGGACGCGTTGCACGCCGTGTCACTGCGGTCAAAATCCCGGGAGTAATAGAAAAGGTCAATGAAGTCCATACTCATCCTCCCCGTAATATGCGCTAAGCAGAGATGCAGTATTTTTGCATTCACAAGCCATATCGTTATAAACCTTAATTCGTTTTCTCAGCAGATACAAGTCTTTGCCGGTGTAGACGCAAAGCAGCGGTCTGAGCGCGCTCACCTTATTACGCAGACGAATATACTGCTGCTCGTATTCACGAGCTAATTCATCAATGTTCATCTTCTGCCCTTCTTTCATTATGGATTGAGACGCGGAGTGGCGGGTCTCAATTACATATTAGTCGAACTTTTGTTCGATGTCAATAGAACAGGGACAAAAAATGTACAATATGCAAAGAAAGTATATTTTTGTTGAATTTGCTGAAAAAATATTGACTTTTCCCTTGACAACTTGGTCAGGTTTGGGTATAATTACATATGCACCTTTGACGGAGCCGCAACCGTCATAGGTAACCTGTCCTCCTATAGTTTGTTATAGACAGAGAGGGAAATACCCGCGTGTTATACGCGGGTATTTTTCTTTTTTCATCTGTCGAAGGTGGATTTCATAAATGAAACGTTTACTGCGAAAAGTGAAAGGAGCGATGTGGTTATCGCTCCCTACAAAGGTTTTTTCGGGGTGTTCGTAGGGGTCATTCACGAATGACCCGTTAAAAAAAGTTCGTAGGGGTCATTCACGAATGACCCGTTAAAAAAAGGACGAGCAGTGAATTCCCCTTGACAGGGGAATCTCATCGGTCCCTACAATAAACTCAATAATTTTTCAAAGTAAACCCCGTCCGCAAAGTAGTCCGCGGGGGCGTTTTCTTCGAGCGTGAGTCTGATTGCCTCTTCAATGAAGGCGCAGGCTTTTTTTACTGCGGTGAACACATCGTCGCCGCTGACAGCCGCTGCCGCAACGAAACTAACGAGAAGGTCTCCCGTTCCCGAGAAACTCCCCGCGTATTTCTTCCCCGTAAAGACCTCAAATCGGTCGCCGCTCTTCACCGCGGTCGATACGGTGTCGCCGCGCTTGATTCCCGTGACGATAACAGTCGGCACCTGCGTCCTGTCACACAGGGCGCGTATCTCGTCATCGGAATAGTCGGGTAAGAACTCCGCGCCCGCGACGAGGCAGAGCTCGTGGAGATTCGGCGTGATGACATCCGCTTTGCGGCAAAGTGCTGTTACCGATGCGATACGCGCGTCGTCAAAGCCCTTATAGAGTTCGCCGTCATCCGCCATAATCGGGTCGACGAATACGAGCGCGTTTTCACCGAAGTCGTCGATGAAATCCGCGATGATACTTCCCTGCGCGGCACTCGTGACAAAGCCGGTCACAATCGCGTCAAAGGAGGCGCCAAGCTTCTTCCACTCGCCGATAAACGCGGGCAGACTGTCGGTCAAATCGACCGACTGAAAGCTGTCGTATCCCGTCTGGTTCGAGTAGACGCCCGTCACAAGCGGGCAGCACTGCACACCGAAAGAGGAGATAACAGGTAGCGCCGCCGTCAGCGAGCACCTGCCGAAGCCGGATATGTCATTGATAACTGCAATCTTTTTCATAATGAAAGTATAACGCCGTCAGGGCGCGTATGTCAAGTTAATAATTGATACTTGAAACGGATAATATAATGTGATAAAATACTAAATAGTTTTTAACAAAAGGAGTTAATTATATGAGCGGACATAATAAATGGAGTACAATAAAGCGCAAGAAGGGCGCAAACGACGCCGCAAGAGCGAAGATATTTACGAAAATCGGCAGAGAGCTTGCCGTTGCCGTTAAAAACGGCGGTCCCGACCCGAATAACAACGCCAAGCTTCGCGACGTTATCGCAAAGGCTAAGCAGAACAACGTTCCCAATGACAACATTGAGCGTATGCTCAAAAAGGCTGCAGGCGACACCGACAGCACGAACTATGAGGAAATCATATACGAGGGCTACGGTCCGAGCGGCGTTGCAGTTGTAGTTGAAGCGCTTACCGATAACCGCAACCGTACAGCAGGCGAGGTTCGCCACTACTTTGACAAGGCGGGCGGAAATATGGGCAACCCAGGCTCGGTAACGTTTATGTTTTCTCGTCAGGGCGTTATCATCATCGAAAAAGAGGACACCGACGAGGATCAGCTTATGGAGGACGCTCTTGAAGCAGGAGCGACTGATTTCCTCACGGACGACGAGGATATCTTTGAAATCCGCACCGAGCCTAACGACATCGGTCTTGTGCGCGACGACCTTGAAGCAAAGGGCTACACGATTGTTTCGTCTGAGCCTGCTTACATCCCGTCGACATATGTGCGTCTTGACAGTCAGGACGATATGAAAAAGATGTCAAGAATGATTGATATGTTTGATGAAAACGAGGACGTTCAGAACATCTATCACAACTGGGAGAATGAAGACGAATACGAAGAGCAATAAGCTGATAGGATGCATACAAAGGGCAGTTCAAACGAACTGCCCTTTTGTTATTGTTTATTCTCAATTGTTATTATTAATTATCTATTTTTTTAAGTCTTTCCTCAAGCTTGTTCACGTGAGGTGTCTCATACGAGGAGGTTTCGTTGCTGAAGTCCATTTCCAGAAGGTGGTCAACCTCTTTGATAAAATCGTCCTTGCTGAGCTTTTCTGACATATAAGCCGACTTTATATTAAGATAGATTTCATATCTTTTTTCAGCCTCGTCGGTCTGTGCCATCTTTACGACAACCTCGTCCTCATAATGCTTAATTCTTTCGTAAGCCGCTTCGGCATCGGCAACAGCCTTCTTTTCTTCCTTTTTCTCCTTATCGGTCAAAGGAACGACAACTGCCTTAGCCTTTTTTGCCTTTGGTTTAGCCATTTTTTCCTCGTATACTGCCGCTACGTCGTTAACGTCGCCTTTGGCAATAATCGTGCCGTGTTCAAGAAGAATCGCTTTGTTGCAAATCTCCTTAACCTGGTCAATATTATGCGAAACAAAGAGCACCGTAACGCCCTTGTCGAACAATGAGCGTACTTTGGCAAGGCTCTTTTTTCTGAATTTTGCGTCGCCGACCGAGAGCACCTCATCGAGGATGAGAACGTCGGGGTCAACTGCCGTCGCAATAGAAAATCCGAGACGCGCGCGCATACCCGAAGAGTAATTCTTGACGGGCACTTCGATAAAGTGACCGAGCTCGGAAAACTCGATAATCTCGTCGATTTTGCTCGCAATATACTCCCTCGAATAGCCGAGAATCGCGCCGTAGAGGTAGATATTCTCCCTGCCCGAGTAGTTCGGCTCAAAGCCGGCACCGAGTTCGAGCAGAGGCGCGATAACGCCCTTCTTGAACACCTCGCCCTCCGTGGGCTTGTACACGCCGACAATCGCCTTGAGAAGCGTACTCTTGCCCGCTCCGTTAAAGCCGAGAATGGCAAGACGGTCGCCCTTATGGAGTTCGAAGCTGACATCATTCAGCGCAACGAACTGGTTGTGCTTTAAGGTACCCTTTATCTTACGGATAAAGAACTCCTTAAGGTTGTCGACCTTTTCCTGGTCAAGATTGAATTTCATATAGAGGTTGTCAACCTTGATGACGATATCGTCGTTCTGTTCGGTTTCGTTTGTGACTAATTCTTCTCTGATTTCATCCATAGTTTTCACCTTTATAAGCTGCTTGCCTTATGGCTGGAGCTGCTATCGAGTTTATCGGATTTCAGTTTCCAGGTAACTGCCATTACGGCAAATGATGCCACCGTGAGCAGCGCGCCCGTAAGCGCAAGCGCGCCTGCCGAGGCATCCAGATAACGCATCAGCGCCGCCTCGAGGTATTCCGGGAAAAAGAAGAGCTCCTTTTCCTCCCGAATGATACCGTAAAGCGCCGCCGTCCCGA
>SVOG01000065.1 GCA_015066525.1 Oscillospiraceae bacterium
CATCGAGCGTTTTTGCCGTCCTGACAGCCTCATAAATGCGGTTATGCAGCCCCTCGCTCACGTCGTCAATTCTGAGAAAGTCCTCGGCGCTCATCGTACGGAGCTGATAGAGAACTGCCCGTTCGCAGTTTTGGAGTGACGCTTTATCTGCAATATGTTTGCGGATTTCACTTGCACTGTATTCTTCGTCGTCCGTGTCGTGCCCCTTACCGATGCGCTTCACTGCCACGGGTGCGAGACAGGTGCACGAGAGGTATTCAATCGCGAGGATATTATTCGGTGTGTCGAGCAGGGGGGAGCCGATGACCTTTTGCCGCGCTGCGGGATAGGAAATGCCCTCGGCGAGTGCTTTTTGAATATCCGCGTCCTTCTCTTTTATTTCCTCGGCAAGCTTTTTCAGTTCGGCTACATCGTCGCACTCGGCACCGAATGCAATCGCGTCGCACACACCCGTGCTCTCGAGGAGCTTTACGCCAGCTTCGGCAAAGCCCTGTGCGGACATGGTAGCGCAGGGGGTGACGAGTTCGATAACGAGGTCGGCGCCGTTTTTAACAGCGGTCTCTGCGCGTTCAAATTTCGAATAAACCGCCGCCTCGCCACGCTGCACGAAATTGCCGCTCATGACGCAGATAATGCCGTCGCCGTCCCGCTTGACGCTTTCTATCAGATATTGATGCCCCTTGTGAAAAGGGTTGAACTCACATATAACACCGAAATTCATAAAAAAATCCCTAAAATTAATATTTTTACTTGACATTATACTATTATATATTATATTATAAATGATGTTAAAGTATATTTCAAGTATGGAGGTTACAGTTTTGAAAATTCTGGTTATTAACTGTGGCAGTTCCTCTCTGAAGTACCAGCTGATGGATATGACCGACGAGTCCGTTCTCTGCAAGGGTGCTATCGAGAGAATCGGTCTTAAGATTGAAGGCGGCGAGGAAAACGTTATTATTAAGGTAAACGGCGACAAGTTTACCTATGATAAGGAACTCCCGACGCATACCGACGCATTTAATGAAGTTAAGCACATTCTTTCCGAGGGCGAGCATAAGGTTGTTAATTCCTTCTCCGAGATTGACGCCATCGGTCACCGCGTTGTACAGGGCGGCGATAAGTATAAGAATTCCGTTCTCGTAACGGATAAAGTCGTAGAGGATATTAAAGAACTTTCCCCGCTTGCGCCGCTTCACAATCCCGCTAACCTGCAGGGCTACGAGGCTTGCGTCAACGTTGTCGGCAAGGATGTACCGCAGGTATTCGTATTCGATACCGCCTTTCATTCCACGATGCCGCCCAAGGCATATATGTACGCAATTCCTTATGAGTACTACGAGAAGTACGGCATCCGTAAGTACGGCTTCCACGGTACCTCCCATAAGTTTGTATCCCACAGAGTTGCCGATAAGATGGGCAAGGATTTCAAGGAACTCAAATCCATTACCTGCCACCTCGGTAACGGTTCTTCCATCGCGGCGGTTCAAAACGGCAAGGTTATCGACACCTCGATGGGCTTCACCCCGCTCGACGGCTTTATGATGGGTACGCGCTCGGGCGCGGTTGACCCGTCCGCGGTTACCTTCATTATGAAAAATGAGAATCTCACACCCGACGAGATGGATGCCGTCCTGAATAAGAAATCCGGCGTGAATGCCGTATCGGGCGTTTCGTCCGACGATAGAGATATCTGCGCTGCGCAGAACGAGGGCAATGAGCGCGCAATCCTTGCTCACGAGATGCAGGCATATGAAATCGCTAAGTTTATCGGTTCTTATGCAGCGGCAATGAACGGTGTGGACGACATCGTATTCACCGGCGGTATCGGTGAGAACGGCGTATGGCTTCGTTCGAGAATCTGCTCCTACCTCGGTTACCTCGGCGTACAGATTGATGAGGACATCAACGCCAAGACCGTGAAGGGCGCCGAGGCTGAACTGACCCACCCGACGGATAAAGTCAGAGTATTCATTCTCGCTACCGATGAGGAGCTGATGATTGCTCAGGACACCAAAGAAATCGTTAGTAATTTATAATTCTAAATATAAATCAGTAAAAAGGAGGAGAGTAGCATGCCTGAAATCAAGTATGAAATCACAGAGCATCTCGGCGTTATCAGCGAAACTGCAAGAGGCTGGACAAGAGAGGTTAATATGATTTCCTGGAACGGTCGCGAGCCGAAGGTTGACGTCAGAGACTGGTCACCCGAGCACGACAAGATGAGCAAGGGCTTAACCTTTACCAAGGAAGAGCTCCAGGAACTCGCTAAGATTGCCGAAAAGCTCTAATGATGTGTATGACGCTGCGATTATTATAATCGCAGCGTTTGTCACGCTTATATGAAATGAGATTACATCACCCGACGAGGTATTATATATATGGAATGGACATCACTGAATGATTTGCGAGAGAAATATCTCTCCTTTTTCGAGAGCAAGGGACATCTCAGACTCCCGAGCTTCTCGCTTGTACCGAATAATGATAAGAGCCTGCTTCTGATTAACTCGGGTATGGCTCCGATGAAGAAGTATTTTACGGGCGAGGTAACCCC
>SVOG01000066.1 GCA_015066525.1 Oscillospiraceae bacterium
GTAATAGAGCCAAATTTGGCTAAAATAAAGGCGATAGAAGCTGTTTAACTTCTATCGCTAAAGGGTGGTGACCCGGACGGGAATTGAACCCGTGTTACCGCCGTGAAAGGGCGGTGTCTTAACCTCTTGACCACCGGGCCAAATATGACAGAGTCGGTTGACTCTGTCACAGTGGTGGCTTTAACTGGATTCGAACCAGTGACACTACGGGTATGAACCGTATGCTCTAGCCAACTGAGCTATAAAGCCATTTCAAATTGCAAGCAAAATTATATCTTATTATTTCTGAAATGTCAACACTTTTTTCAATTATTTTATTATGTGTACATTTGTTTGACATTATGAATAATTAGTGTTACTATATTGATAATTATAATAAAGGGGTGCATACTTTGGATAAGCTCAAGAAGACGCAGCGAAAAGTGTTTGACTACATTCGCGAAACGATTGATGAGAAGGGCGTCGCTCCCTCCGTACGTGAGATATGTGCCGCCGTCGGGGTGAAATCCACTTCGACCGTGCAGTACCATATCAATCAGCTCGTCGAGGGCGGCTACCTTGAGCGTGGCGATTTGAATAAGAAGCGTTCGCTCACGATTTCAGGCAGAAACACCCGCGCGAACTATGTGCCGCTCGTCGGTACGGTGACCGCCGGTCAGCCGATTCTTGCCGTCGAGAGTATCGAAGATTATATTCCCGTTCCCGTGAACGCGGCGGGCAGGGAACTCTTTGCGCTCCATGTCAGAGGTGACTCGATGATTAACGCTTCCATCTGCGACGGAGATTTGGTCATTGTGGAAAAGACCCCCGTTGCCGAAAACGGCGAGATTGTCGTGGCGCTGATTGACGACG
The DNA here is from genome assembly GCA_015066525.1 of Oscillospiraceae bacterium. Classification (GTDB taxonomy): domain Bacteria; phylum Bacillota; class Clostridia; order Oscillospirales; family Acutalibacteraceae; genus Eubacterium_R. Next base: position 853 of record SVOG01000066.1, read on the forward strand.
AGGCGACCGTCAAAAGATTTTATAAAGAAGACGGACATTTTCGCCTCCAGCCTGAGAATGAACATTATGAGCCGATTATCGTTGATGAGCTTGCTGTGCTTGGCAAGGTGGTCGCGCTTATCAGAAATTATGAATAGGAGATTATAAAATGAGCGATTGTACACATGATTGTTCGAGCTGCAGCCAGGACTGCAGCTCAAGAAAAGAGAGTTTTATTCAGCCGATGAACGAGCACTCACATATTAAGAGAGTGGTCGGTGTTGTATCGGGTAAGGGCGGCGTCGGCAAGAGCCTCGTGACCTGTTTGCTCGCGGCGAAGTGCCGCAAAGCGGGACTGAATGTCGGCATCCTCGATGCCGATGTGACGGGTCCGTCGGTGCCGAAATCCTTTGGACTCACGGGTAACGCAATGCAGGATGAAACAGGACTGCTCCCGACTGTCAGCAAAAGCGGCGTCAAGATTATGAGCGTCAACCTCCTGCTCGAGGATGTGAACGCGCCCGTTGTATGGCGCGGTCCCGTTATCAGCGGTATGATTCAGCAATTCTGGACGGACGTAAACTGGGGCGACCTTGATATTCTCTTTGTGGATATGCCCCCGGGAACGGGCGACGTGGCGCTGACGGTATTTCAGTCACTGCCCGTGGACGGTATCGTTATCGTATCCACGCCGCAGGATTTGGTTAAGATGATTGTGAATAAGGCGTATAATATGGCTCAGATGATGAACGTGCCCGTGCTCGGACTTATCGAGAATATGAGCTATTTCATCTGCCCGCACTGCAGCGAAAAGCACAGCATCTTCGGTGAGTCGCAGATTGACGAGACCGCGGCGGAGCTTAACCTCCCCGTGCTTGCAAAACTCCCGATTGACCAGCGCAATGCCCGCCTTGTCGACGACGGCAGGGTCGAGGACATCGACTGTCCCGAACTCGATGATTTTGTCAACGCACTCAATATTTTTTAAGAGGTAACGACTATGCCGAAAAGAAGTGATTATATTTCGTGGGACGAGTATTTTATGGGCGTGTCGCTCCTCTCCTCAATGAGGAGCAAGGATCCGAACACCCAGGTCGGCGCTTGCATCGTCAGTGACGATAACAAGATTATGTCCGTCGGCTACAACGGATTCCCGCGCGGCTGCAGCGATGATGATTTCCCCTGGGAGCGCAACGCTGCCGAGCCGAACGACACGAAGTATCCCTTTGTCTGCCACGCTGAGCTGAACGCGATTCTGAACTCGGGCGGACAGGACCTCAGGGGCGCGCGCATTTTCGTCGCGCTCTTCCCGTGTAACGAATGCGCGAAGGCGATTATCCAGAGTGGCATTAAAGAGGTGGTCTACATCTCGGATAAATACGCGAATACCCCCGGCACAATGGCGAGTAAGAAAATGCTCAAGGCGGCGGGAGTGAAGCTCACGCAGTTTACGAGCAGTAAAAAAATCTCTTTCTCTTTCGAGGAGAAGGACGTATAATTTACAAATAGTATAATATGGAATTAGATATTTACGATTTTGACAAGACGATAGTTCCCTTCGACAGCGGTACGCTCTTTGTCGGCTACTGTATGTTGCATTATCCGTGGTGTATTCTTTATCTTCCCGTGATTTTATGCGGGCTGATACTGATGCTTTGCCGGGTTATCTCGTTTACGCAGTTCAAGCGCATCTGCTTTATGTTTTACCCGATGATACCGAAGAAGCGCGCGGTGCAGGGATTCTGGGACCGCCACGAGCATCAGGTGCACGACTGGTTCAAATCGCGCAGGCGTTACAGCGTCGTCATCAGCGCAAGCCCCGATTTTTTGCTCGATGAAATCCATCAGCGGCTCGGGTTTGAGAAACTGCTGTGCACCCTTCACGACCCGCGCACGGGCGCCATCATCGGTGAAAACTGCCGCGGCGAGGAAAAGGTGCGCCGCCTCTACGAGGAGTTTGAGCTCGAGGATATCGAAGTCGTGGACGTCTATTCGGATTCGCTGAAATTTGACCGTCCCATCTTTGCGCTTGCAAGCGGCAAATGCTACCATATCGTGGACGGCGAGAAGAACGAATTTATCTATGGTGAAGTATATAAGGATAATATGGAATGAAATATTTTCTGAGAGTGCTGTTGGTGCTCGTGCTCGCGGTGGCGGTTGTCTTTGGTGTGTATTACTATACAAACGGCAACCCTTTTCAGCATAACACCGCGGAGCTTACGACCGCCTCGCAGGCGCCTGCGACTGAGAAAAATGCGAACCGTGTGCTGATTGCCTCGCTGCCCGAGGAGGACTACTATCTCTATAAGGGCACGCGCGGCGTCGTGCTTACCCACGGCAAAAATGAATATGAATTCACCGACTGGAGCAGGCTGATTGACGAGGAGCCGCCCGAGATGGTTCTCGTGGACTACGACCGCGACAAGCAGAAGGAACTGCTCATTAAAGTGGTCAGCGAGAAGAACAGTACCACGGGCGAACTCAACTATGACGTCTATCTGCTCAACGAGGGTAAAAACGAAGAGGGCAAGACGGTTTACAGCGTTTTTCCCGCGACGAAAGAAACCTGGGCGGATATTCTCGACCGACAGATTCGCGAGGAGGTCGGACAACTCAAGTCCTGCAAGAAAACCATCCAGGTGTCGATGAATGCCAAGAGCAAAACCATCACCTATGATGCGAAAACGGGCGTGGCGACCGACGGCTACAACGGTTATGCCTGTGCGTTGCAGAAGGATGGCAGCTACCTGACCTTTTCCGGCTGGACGAAGGGCAAAGGCGAGTACAGTATCAATAATAAAAAAGAGATTTGCGTGAAGGTAGAGGTGAACATCACCTACAAGGAAGTGCCGACCGTCCAGACCGCGGGACATATCGTCTTTAAGCTCAGCTTCAGGGACGGCAAGTTCTATGTCAAGAATAAGTCGATGAACTTTACTGCGGCGGACGAGTACCGCGTATCCGACCCGCGCACCGCGCAGACGGCGCCGTGGAGTTACGGCGAGACGAATACCGACCCGCGCAGCGACTATTCCGACCGTGTGATTGACTGGATTAAGTACAGTACGAAGTATAAGAGCGACGTCAGCGAGCAGTCGATGTCCTTTGCCGAGGAGATGACCGATATCCGCGGCGTCCGTAGGGTGTATGTCACGAATTCCTACCTTGAACTGACGGCGAAGGATGGCTTTTCCTTTGATACCGGTGCACGCCGACGCGGTGAATTCTCCGTCGTGATTAACCGGGGCAGCGACGAGCAGTACGATATTGCCTACACGGCGAAAGTGACGGAAATTAACGGCACCGAGGTGCTCAGAATCAGCTTTGATAAGGCGTATCCGCAAAGCGAGATTCACAGTATAGAGATTAATTACGGAGCGAAGTAATTATGGCTGAAAGTAAAAAAGTTCTGATAACGGCTGATTCAACCTGCGATTTGCCGGCAGGAATTGTGCAGGAACGCGGGATTGAGATTGTTCCGCTTTCGATTCTCCTCGGTGAGCAGGAATACCTCGACGGCGTGGATGTCACGCCCGCGGATATTTACGACTTTGTGGAGGAAAAGGATATTTTGCCCAAGACCGCAGCCGTGCCGCCGAGCCGCTACTATGAGGTTTTTGAGCATGCGGCAAACGAGGGGATGAGCGTCGTGCATATCGGTCTGTCGTCGGCGATTTCATCGTCGTATCAGAATGCCTGTGTGGCAGCGGCAGAGTTTGAAAACGTCTATGTGGTCGATTCTAAAACGCTCTGCACCGCGATGGGACTTCTCGTCCTCAAGGCGTGCGATTTCCGCGACAAGGGGATGGACGCGAAGAAGATTGCCGACAGGGTCACGAAACTCGTGCCCAAGGTCAGCACAACCTTTGTCCTCAATTCCCTCGAGTATCTTCACAAGGGCGGCAGATGTTCGGGCGTGGCGCGTTTCGGCGCGAATGTGCTCGGCATTAAGCCGAGTATTGCAGTTGATCGCGATGGCGCGATGGATGTGGCGAAAAAATACAGGGGCAAGATGGACGCCGTGTACCGTCAGTACGCAGCCGACTGTCTTGCAGAAGCAAATAAGATTGATGCCTCGCGCATCGTGATTGCCAACAGCGGCGGCATTGAGCCGTCCGTTCTGGCATTTGTGAAAGGTCTGGTAGAGGGCAACGGCAGATTTGAGGAAGTGATTTTTGCCGATGCGGGTTGCACGATTTCCTCCCACTGCGGACCGAAAACGCTGGCAATCTTTTACATAAATAAGTAATGATGTCTACGAAACACGATTTTTTAATGTTATTGCTTGAAAATGCCGACGACTATATCAGCGGCGAAAAAGCGGCGCGTAAACTCGGCGTGAGTCGGGCGGCAATCTGGAAAGCGGTGAGAACTCTGCGCACAGAGGGGTATCATATCGAGGCAGTAACCAACAGGGGCTACCGTCTCGGCGAAGATAATGATATTCTGACACCACATCTGATTCAGTCATATATGAATCACAAGATGAAGGTCATCTGTTTTCCGACGATTGACTCCACGAATAACGAAGCGAAGCGCGAGCTGGCGCGTGGCAGAGCGGACGAGTTTTTGATTACTGCCGATGAACAGACGCAGGGCAGAGGACGTCAGGGTAAGAGTTTTTACTCGCCCGCGCATACGGGAATTTATATGTCCCTTGTGTTGCACCCGATGATGGAACTGAAAAATGCAGTGACCGCGACGACCGCCGCTGCCGTGGCGGTGTGTCGGGCAATTGAGCGACTGACGGATAAAGAGCCGCAGATTAAGTGGGTAAACGATGTTTACCTCGACGGCAAAAAGATTTGCGGCGTCCTGACCGAGGCAATCACGGACTACGAAACGCAGATTGTCACCTCCATTATTGTCGGTATCGGGCTGAATATCAGCACGACCGATTTTCCCGACGATGTGGAAAATGCGGCAAGTCTGGCGTCCAATGTCCGTCGCAGCGAAATGATTGCCGCGATTGCGGACGAGCTTTGCGATATTCTCGATAAGAAATCGCTTTCCTTCCTTGATTACTATCGGACACATTCGATGATTATCGGGCAGGAGATTGTGTTTATCAAAAACGGCGTCGTCACGAGGGCGACGGCGCTCGAAATAGATGAAAAGGGCGGACTGCGCGTGCGCCTTGAAAACGGAGAAATCACCACGCTGACCAGCGGTGAAATCAGTATCAGGAGGGTGGAATAATGGTACTTCAGCCACTTTTTGTATTATATGTTGTCATTGTATTCTCATTTGTTGTGACCTCGGTCTTTATGTTTAAGCCGAAGGGCGACGAGAGAGTGCATATCATCTTTTTCTGGCTCGCGGTGGCGCTGTCGGTGCTCGTGACCTTTATCAATGCGACAGCGCTGGCGCCCGATATGCGTAATAAGATAATTGCCGCATGGGCGGGACTGCTCTTCTCCGCCGTCGGTATCATCGTGCGGATGATTGCCGGCAAGACGAATGCGATTGCAAATGTGCTCGTGATGGTCTGTACCCTTTACGGCGCCGCAGGATATTTCTTATTAAACTAAATAAAAACCGCTCGGCTGAGCGGTTTTTATTTTGTCCATTGACTTTATGAGCGGTTGTTATTTTTTCATCACGGGGTCGCAGGTGACGCGCACGCCGAGGCGCTTGAGCAGGGTTTCGTCGACCTGTGCGAGCATCACGGTGGAGTGATACTCCGTGTTGCGCAGGTTTTTCAGCTCGTCGAGCGCCCTTGCCGCATACTCGTTATTACTTGCCGAGATGGAGAGCGCGAGCAGTGTCTCGTCCGTGTGCAGGCGCGGATTGTGTCCGCCGAGGTGGTTGACCTTGAGCTTCTGCACGGGCTTGATGACCTCGGGCAGGATGAGGAGTACATCTTCGGGGATTCCTGCGAGGCGCTTGAGCGCGTTGAGCAGCATCGCCGAGGAGCATCCGAGCAGGTCGGAGGTCTTACCCGTGACGATGGTGCCGTCATTAAGTTCAATAGCAGCCGCGGGCTGCTCCGTTTTCTTTGCCACTTCTCTTGCCGCAACGGTGCAGGCTCTGTCGCTGACGCTGATGCCCGCCTGGTTCATCAGGAGCTCGAGCTTGTAAATCTCGTTATTATTAATCGGCAGCTTCGCATTCGCACAAAGCGAAGTGAAGTAACGGCGGATGATTTCCTGATTCGATGCGTTGCGGCAGGCGTTGTCGTCGATGATACAGTTGCCCGCCATATTGACGCCCATATCCGTGGGGGATTTGTAGGGGCATTCGCCGTATATCTTATCGAAGGTTGCCTTGAGCACGGGAAAAATCTCGACATCGCGGTTGTAATTGACCGTCGTCATGCCGTATGCTTCGAGATGCCACGGGTCAATCATATTGACGTCGTTGAGGTCGGCAGTCGCCGCCTCGTAGGCGAGGTTGACGGGGTGCTTGAGCGGGAGGTTCCAAATCGGGAAGGTCTCGAATTTCGCGTATCCCGCCTTGATGCCGCGCTGGTTTTCGTGGTAGAGCTGCGAGAGGCAGGTCGCCATCTTGCCGCTGCCCGGTCCGGGAGCGGTGACGACAACGAGTTTGCGGCTCGTCTGGATATAATCGTTCTTGCCGTAGCCTTCGTCGCTGACGATTTTTGTAATATTGGACGGATAGCCCTCTATCATATAGTGGTGGTAGACGGGGTATCCCATCGCGCCGAGGCGTTCTTCAAATTCTTCCACCTTCGGGGAGGGGCTGTATTTCGTCAGTACCACGCTGCCGACCATCAGCCCGATGCCGGTGAATTCGCCGATGAGGCGCACGACATCGTCGTCGTATGTAATGCCGAGGTCGCCGCGGCGCTTGGATTTTTCGATATCCTCCGCGCTGATGACGATGACGATTTCCGCCTCGTCCTTGAGCTGCAGGAGCATCTGCAGCTTACTGTCGGGTTGGAATCCCGGCAGCACGCGCGACGCGTGGTAGTCGTCAAACAGCTTGCCGCCGAATTCGAGATAGAGTTTGCCGCCGAACTCTCCGATTCTCTCGCGGATGCGCTGAGACTGCATTTGTTTATACTTATCGTTGTCAAAGCCTATTTTGTACATCTTTTTGTCCTCCGTCATATCAAATTCCATTGTAACATTTTTGCGTAAATTTTTCAATTAAATATTATAAAAATATCCACTTGACACAGAATAAATAATGTGTTATAGTGTGACAAGAATAAAAACCTACTTATTATATAGGAATTAGGAGGAGTCTATCATGGAAATCACGAAGAATACCACCATGGGCGAAATGCTTGAATTTGACAGAGGCATTGCCGTCATCCTGATGAATAACGGTATGCACTGTGTCGGTTGCCCCGCATCCATCGGCGAAACCCTCGAGGAAGCGTGTACGGTACACGGCATCGACGCTGACGCGGTCCTCGCTCAGATTCAGGAATATGTAGCGAATAAATAAAAATGTTCCTCGGCGGTGCCGGGGAATTTTTTATTTGACATTGATATATAATAATGTTAATCTATTGCTATGAATGAGAAACAGATTGCAAAAAGGTATTTGATATCGCTCTTTGCCCTGTATTTTGCGGGGGCGGTGCTGCTCGGCGCCTTTACCTTCGCGCTCAGCAGCCGACCCGGAGCAGCGACGCTTTCGGGCGGTCAGATAGCGGCGCTCGCATTTTTGCTGCCGCTTCTGCCGTGCGCGTCGTATGCGGGCTTTTGCACCGCATTTCTGCGGGTGAAGGAGATGAGCCGTAATCAGATGATTCTGATGGTCGTGCTTTTTCCGCTCATCCTGGTCGGAGTGACCGTACTCGGAGTTGCGATGCTCATTCCGAATATAATCAAATATACAGTGATATTAATCAGGAGTTAATATGTTTGTCGATATTGCAAAAGTAAAGATTAAAGCCGGTGACGGCGGCGACGGTGCCGTTGCATTTCACCGCGAGAAATATGTAGCTTCGGGCGGTCCCGACGGCGGCGACGGCGGCAAGGGCGGCGATATTGTATTCGTCGTCGACGATAACCTCGCTACGCTTGCCGACTTCCGCTATAAGCGCAAGTATAAGGCGCAAAACGGCGAGCCCGGCAAGGGCGGACGCTGCAACGGTAAGAAGGGACAGGACCTCGAAATCCGTGTGCCGCGCGGCACGCTGATTCGCGAGGCAAACAGCGGCGCCGTAATGGCGGATATGAGCAAGACAGAGCGCTTTGTCGCAGCCAAGGGCGGTCGCGGCGGCTGGGGCAATCCCCATTTCGCGACGCCGACCCGACAGGTGCCCCGCTTTGCGAAGCCGGGCGTTCCCGGTGAGGAGTGGGAGGTCAGCCTCGAGTTAAAACTCCTTGCCGATGTCGGACTTGTCGGTTATCCCTCCGTGGGTAAGTCGAGCCTGATTTCAGTCGTTTCACAGGCAAAGCCGAAGATTGCCGATTATCACTTTACGACTCTCGTGCCGAATCTCGGTGTTGTTTCAATGGGCGAGGGCAACAGCTTTGTTATCGCCGACATTCCCGGACTGATTGAGGGCGCGAGCGAGGGTATCGGACTCGGGCATCAGTTTTTGCGCCATGTGGAGCGCTGCCGCCTTTTGATTCACATTGTGGACGTCAGCGGACACGAGGGCAGAAATCCGATTGAGGACTTCGAAACTCTCAACGCCGAACTCGTGAAATTCAACCCCGAGCTTGCCGAGCGCCCGATGATTGTAGCGGGCAACAAGATTGATATGGCGGAGCCGGAGCAGATTGAAAAGTTCAAGTCCTATGTCGAGGGCAAGGAATATGAGTACTACTCCATTTGTGCGCCGATATTAGAGGGCACGAAGGAGCTGATGAATGTCGTGTGGAATAAACTGCGCGACCTGCCGCCGATTAAGGAGTATGAGACCGAGGAAATCCCGATTGAGTCGATTATCGGTCAGGACACGGGATTCAAGATTACCGAAGAGGACGCGGGCTATTTTCTTGTCGAGGCGGACTGGTTCCCGAAGGTGCTCAAGGGTGTCGACACCGAGGACTACGAGTCACTGCAGTATATGCAGCGCGTTCTTGAGAAGAGCGGCATTTTCGACGCATTAAAAGAAAGAGGAATTCAGGAGGGCGACATCGTCTCGCTCTATGATATTGAATTTGAATACATACCTTAACCTATGAGATTTACCGATATAGAACTTAACCCCAAACAACTCAGTCCGCTGAACTTAGCGTTCATCGGCGACTGTGTGTATGAAATGCTCGTGCGCGAAACTCTCGTTGCCGCGGCGAACCGCCCCGTCAACGACCTGCACCGCGAGAGCGTGAAATTCGTGAGCGCCAAGGCACAGACCGCGGCGTATGATAAAATCAAGGACTGCCTGACCGAGGAGGAGACGGCGGTCTATAAGCGCGGCAGAAATGCCAAGGTCGGGCATAACCCGAAATCCGCCTCGCAGGGCGAGTACCATATCGCGACAGGCGTCGAGGCACTGTTTGGCTATCTTTACCTCACCGAGCAGCACGACAGAATCAAAGAACTGTTTGAAATAATCTCTGAATAATAACAAAGACACCCATAAGGGTGTCTTTTTTGGTGGGAACAACAGGGCTCGAACCTGTGACCCTCTGCTTGTAAGGCAGATGCTCTCCCAGCTGAGCTATGCTCCCGTCAGCGTTATTTATTATAACACAATAAACTGATTTGTCAAGAAAAATTTATTCAATAACGAATTCATTTTCCGCGCCGTCAAATAATGTTTGCGTCGAAACTCCGAGTATGTGCGCAGCAATAAACACCTCTTTGTCGGTGGCGAGCCTTACCTGCCCCTCAAGCTTTGAGTAGCTGGTGGGGTTTATATCAAGCCCCATTGTCTGCATTTTTGACACGAAATCCTTTTGCTTGATACCTTTTTCTTTGCGCAGTCTTTCGATGTTTTTTCCTACGATATTTGTGTTTCCGTATTCCTGCTTGCGTGTTTTCATAAGACACCCCTTAAAATTCTTTATCAGAATTATAAGGCATATTCATATTGACAAAATTCTGTTACGGAATTATAATAAATATAATTCTGATATAGAATTATTAATTTGCGGTGCTTCAGAGGCGGATATGGAAAACGAACTTAAACGAAACGGCGCAATAGAATTAATGCGTTTCGTTTTTTGCATTTGTATTATAATATATCATATTAATAACAGAATTGAACTGCCGAAATCTGACTATTTCTCATTTTGTCAAAACGGAAATATCGGCGTTGAATTTTTCTTTCTCGTTTCGGGCTGGCTTATGATGAATTCGGTAATCCGACACGGCAATGAAGAGGCGGGCATACGCAAACCGACTCTGCATTTTATGAAAAAGAAGCTGAGAAAGGTGCTTCCGCATCATATCCTTGTGTTCGGTACGGTATTCCTTCTCTATTTCTGGCTCGGACCAATTAAGGGGATTGAGAATAATTTTAAGAAGATGGCGGACTGTATTCCTGCGTTTTTTCTAATTCAGAAATCCGGGGTTGACTCCTTCGAGCTTCTGCGTTACGAGTGGTATATTGGTGCAATGCTCGTGGGTATGGCGGTGCTGTATCCGCTCCTTGTGAAATACCGCAAGGCGTTTTCTGCATATATTTGTCCGCTTCTCTCCGTGCTGCTCATTGGCTATATGGCGCATAATTCCCATCGTATCAGCGGAATAGACCGTTTCATTTTTGCTGACGGTATCATATCTAAGACATATGTCAGAGCTGTGGCGATTATGGCGCTCGGAATGTTCTGCTATGAAATAAGTGCCTTTTTAAGCCGTCGCAATTTTAGTCGAATTATTATATCAGTTATGACGACTGCCGAGGTGATTTGCTACGCACTGACGCTTTTGTTTGCGTTTTCGTGCTGGGAGTCAAAGTATGAGGCAACAGTGTGCTATCTGATGGCAATCGCTGTATCGCTGACCTTCAGCGGTAAAACCTTATCAGCAAAACTAAGCGGCAACAAGGTACTGTGCTATCTTGGAAAACTTAGCTTTCCACTCTATATGATGCAGGGAATATCGTTGACCTTTATTCGATATGTCATCCCCGATACAACCCCTGCGGTAAAAGTTTTCACTGTATTTGCGATGACGCTCTGCATAGCGCTTATTACGCAACCGATTTCAAAATCCATGCTGAAATTCTGGGACAAGAATATAAAAGAAAGATAAAAAGGATTTGCCGGGCAAATCCTTTTTATTTACATATATTTTTTTAATTTGTCCTTTGTCGCAAGCGCTTCGGAGAAGGCGGTTGCGGCGCCGCAGGCGTTGCCGAGTCTGAGGGCATATTCATAGTCGTTCGTGTTGACATATCCTGCGAGGAAACCTGCTACCATACTGTCTCCGCAGCCGACACCGTTGACAAGCGTACCTTTGATACCGCCGATACGGTGAATGGCACCGCTTTCATCGAGGAGCAGCGCGCCGTTTTTACTCAGAGATACGAGGACATTGCGCGCGCCCATGCGCTGAAGCTCTGCCGCATAATTTTCGACATCGGTGCCCGATTTAATTTCGGTGTCGAAGATTTCGCCGAGCTCGGTGCGGTTCGGTTTAATCAGAAACGGTCTGTATTTGAGTGTTTCTGTCAGCAGTTTTCCTGTGGCGTCCACAACAATATTGATATCCTTGCCTTTAAGTTTGTTGAGGATGCGGTTGTAAATATCCGGGGGAAGGTTTTTCGGGACGGAGCCGGCGAGCACGAGATAGTCGCCGCTATTCATTTTGCTCAGCTTTGTAATCAGTTTGGTGATATCGTCGTCGCTGATTTCGGGACCCGGAGCATTAATCTCTATTTCCTGTCCGGCTTTGATTTTGACATTGATACGGGTGAGCCCGTTTTCGAGTCGGATGAAATCGCAGCTGATGTTGTCGGCATTGAGCATGGTTTCGAGTTCTCTGCCCGTGAAACCGCCGACAAATCCGAGCGCTTTGTTCGGTATGCCAAGCATGGTGAGAACGGCGGACACATTGATGCCTTTGCCGCCGTAGTGAATATCCGCTGACGACGCACGGTTGATGATATCGGGAGTGACACTGTTTGTTGTGACCGTGTAGTCGAGCGCCGGATTAAATGTTACTGTGTATATCATAATATACACCCCTTTCACTCAGTATTATATATGTTTCGGGAAAAAAGGTCAACTTATTACGTAAATTATAAATGAGAAAATATATTGAAAAAGCGAGAAAATAAGAGAAAACGCGAGCAAGTCCAAATTATTTTGAATTAGGTGTTGACTTTTTTTCACTGTTTTGGTATGATTACTGAGCATTAAAAATATTTTGGAGGAAACGATTATGTCAACATTTATGCCAAAAGCTGATACACTCGAGCGCAAGTGGTATGTGATTGATGCTGCTGATAAGCCGCTCGGCAGAGTAGCTGCTGAGGCTGCAGTCCTTCTCAGAGGTAAGCACAAGGCTATCTTCACCCCGAATGTAGACTGCGGTGATTTCGTTATTATTATCAATACTGACAAGGCTATTCTTACCGGCGACAAGCTCAATAAGAAGCTTTATCAGCACCACACCGGCTATATCGGCAATCTCAAAGAGGTTAAGTACGGTACTCTTATGAAGGAAAAGAGCGATTTCGCGATGAAGCTTGCTGTTAAGGGTATGATTCCCGACACAACTCTCGGCAGAAAGCAGCTCACCAGATGCAAGATTTACAAGAACGCAGAACACAAGCACGAGGCTCAGAAGCCCGAAGCTTGGGAAATGTAAGGGAGGTATGTAGCGAATGTACGAGTCAAATCCTTATTTCTACGGAACAGGCAGAAGAAAAGAATCCGTTGCTCGTGTACGCGTTTACGCAGGTACCGGCAAGATTACGATTAACGACAGAGACATCGACGACTACTTCGGACTTGAGACACTCAAGCTCATCGTTCGTCAGCCTCTCGCTCTTACTGACACCGCTGAGAAGTTCGACATCGTTTGCCGTGTAAACGGCGGCGGCGTAACCGGTCAGGCAGGTGCTA
>SVOG01000007.1 GCA_015066525.1 Oscillospiraceae bacterium
CGTGTTGAACATGGAGCCGTTGTCGGCGTGGGTCTGATAGTTGAACATGGTGGGGGTGATGTCCATAGCCTTACCGATGAGGTCTTCACGGATGATGACCACCGTCACGCCGGAGGGGGCCATATTCTTCTGGGCGCCGGCGTACAGCACGCCGAATTTGCTCACGTCAATGGGCTTCGACAGGATGCAGGAGGAGATATCCGCCACCAGCGGCACGTTCCCCGTGTCGGGCAGGTCGTGATACACGGTGCCGTAGATGGTGTTGTTCATACAAATGTGGACGTAGTCCGCCTCGGGGTCGAGGTCCTCCTTCGCCACCTTGGGGATGTAGGAGAAGGTCTTATCCTCGGAGGAGGCTACCGCACGGGCGGCGCCGTAGCGAGCCGCCTCTTTATAGGCTTTCTTCGCCCACTGACCGGTGATGATGTAGTCAGCCTTGCCTGTGCCGTTCATAAAGTTCAGCGGAATCGCGGAGAACTGTGCGGATGCGCCACCCTGAAGGAAGAGCACCTTATAGTTATCCGGAACCTGATACAGCTCGCGCATCAGTTTCTCGGCATCCTTAATAATGTCGTCAAACCACTTGGAGCGGTGGCTCATCTCCATAACGGACTGACCGCTGCCGTGATAATCCATCATTTCTGCTGCCGCCGTCCGGAGCACTTTCTCGGGCAGGGTGGAAGGACCTGCGCTGAAGTTGTAAACTCTTGCCATAGTGATATACCTCTCTTAAATAGAATACTTGATTGGGCGCGTTTCATTCACGCGTTAGGTACTATTATAGAGATATTTAACAAATTGTCAATGTATGTGCAATAACTTTGGTAAAATTCACAAGAGATTGATAATTATTTCACAATGCCGTGCAAGACGCCTCTTTGAGATTGACAAATCTTTCAATAAATTGCAAGAAAAATATAAAAAGCGGGGCTTGCCCCGCTTTTGTCGCGTCCGCTTAACAGGCGGCGCGTTCCCGGATATTCACTTGATTTGAGTATGCCGTGCGGAGATTGCCGACCGCATCATAATAGGTCACATATCCTCTCACCGCCCAGCTATAGCGATTCGAGAGACGATTGATATTTGTAACATAAATGCCGCTGACCTCCTCGCCGACCGCGAACTTCGAAGTGGTCATTTTATTATTAATAGTAAGGTCAAATTCCTGCGGAGCAAAGGAACTCGCATCTTTATAGTAAAATGCCGTGCCAACGGACTGCACACGCACGCCGTCGGGGACATTCACCGCCATGATAAATGAGCCGACATTGTCATCCTCATCGAGGCGATAAGAAAGGCTCAGAGCCGGAATATCCGTACAGTTCGGCAGGGCGGGCAGTTCTCCCGCATCCTCCGTATAAGCAGGCGTCACGGTCACATCGCCGCTTTGCAGTGCCGCATGGGCGCCGTCGAAATTCCACACGCCGTCCGTATAACCGAAACGGTACGGCACCGCGGGTGCGAGGGCGTCAAGGCTGTCGAGAGCCGCCCACTCATCGGGCGTTTTTGCGACATATTTCACGAGCTGACCGCTCGCATTTTCAAAGCGCAAAACATTTGCCCCCGCAGGGACAAAAATCGCCCTGAGGTCAGTATTCGAAGTGATGGTAAAGGAATACGCCGTGTCCGTCGAAGCAATACGCTTCGTCACAGTCTCGTACCAGCCAAAGAAGGCGTAGCCATCATTCGCAGTCGCGCTGAGCGACACTTTATCACCGAATACAAAGCTGCCGCCGATGCGGCTCGTCGTACCGTTCTCAGCGGTGACGGTGAGATTGAGATACGGTTTCAAGTCGCTGATTGCTGTCAGAATTGCCGCCGTAGCGTCATCAATCTGTTCCTGCGACAGTGCGGTATCGTAATCGGCATAATGGCTGACGGTTTCGGTTAGATTCTCGTAGGATTCCGCGGCATAGTCCGCTGCGTCAAAGGTGCTCGCCTTTGCGCGCGCCGCATCGAGCGCGGTGGTGTCGGAATGATGGACGGTTTTTGCTCCGACGGGGCGCACGACCGTGTCGCCCGTGAGGGTAAATTCATCCGTCGTAATAACCGTATCACCCGTGCGGATATTCCAGGAGTCGATACTGCCGCTGCCCGTATAGACCGCCTTTACCGTGCTGCCCTCAGCAATCGAGGATGTGTCCGTCGTCTTGACTCCGTTTATATAAATATCGGTATTGCCGTCGGCGCTGCCCTCGGCAATATGCAGCACGCCACGATGCGTGCCATAGCCGTACGCCCACTCGCAGAAGCCGCCGACATTAAGTCCCGTATCCGCGCCAAAGGTGTTTTCGAGAATTGCCACGGGTGCGCTCTCGCACTCCGTGCGGTACAGTGCTGCCGCCTCGCTCTGTGAGAGGGCGTGATCGAAGCATTTTACATGGTCGAGTGAAATGGTATCCGTGCCCCAGTAAGGGGTGTAGGAGCCGTAGAAAAGTTTGGTGTCCGGACTGGCAAGGAAATCAAGCAGTCCACCCGTATTGCGGTAGTTTTCCGTACCGGTCACGGTGACGTCCGCCGTCAGAACGCCGTCCACATAGACCATAAAATGATAGTCGCTGAGAAGGCTGACGGTAATATACTGCCATTTGCCCTTGACGAGCGCGTTATTCTGGGTCGTGTAGTCAAAATAGAGTCCTGCCGAGGACAGGCTGCTGTCGCTGCCGCCGTTGCCGTTATTGAAGCGGATATAACCCTCCGTGCCGAGGGTGAAGTATTTATTCTCGCCGATTTCGCCCTGGGCAAAGGTAAGCGTTTCCTTATCCGTCCAGAGGTTACCGTTCACACGCTGGAAGTAGCTGACGGTAAAGCCGTCGGCAGTGTCGCAGGCAACAAACGGCGCGTTATCCGTCGCGATATAGTTGCCCTTGCCGCCGTCCGAAAACGGAATATATACCGTGCCCGACCTGCCGTCATTTTCGCTTTGATACTCCGTCTGCGTGCCGTCGTTCGACTGACGCGTGATGCAGGTGCCGCCCGCCGTACCGTCAAAGGTTTCATCATAGAGAAGCGCCGTATCGAGCGCACCGATTTCCTGCTTCGTAAGAGCGTAGGGATAGCATTTCACATCGTCGAGATAGGCGTCGCCCGTGCCACCCATCGAGCCGTACACGGTATACGACGAGCCGTAGTAGAGGTGAATATCCTCACTTGCAAGAAACGAGAACACGCCGTCGCTTCCGCTGACACCACTCGGGTAACCGCTCGCCGCCACCGCGCTCAGATTGAACTGCGCCGCCAGCACGCCGTCGGTATAATAATCGAGGATATGCGCGCCCTTTGCATTTTGATAAATCGTGACAACAACATCGACCCAGCCATCTTTTGCTGTGTTGAAGCCATCCGAGGTGCGTAGGTCAAAATAGCAGCCGTTGCTGCCGCCCGCGCCGCCGTTGCCGTCGTTAAAGAACACGGCGCCGTTACCCATAAAGATAAAATAGCGGTTGTCGCGAACATCCCCCGTCGAGAAATTCAACAGGGCGCTGTTCCAGTCGTCATTCTTCGTGCAATATTTCGAAAAGCGCAGGGTAACGCCGTTTGACAAATCACGTCCCGCAAAGGGATTTTCGCTTTCCTGAACATGATTGCCGCTCTTATAATTGATACTGTAAAACTGTTTCGGCTCACTGTACGGAATGGAGTTTGCGTTCGCATAAGTCTGCGATGGGATACCGCTGCTGCCGTACATCGTCAGATTCGGGCAGGAGCCAAAGGCGTTATTGCCAAAGGTTGCCACGCCGTCCGCCGTATAAAACGCCGTCATCGCGCTGCAGCCGAGGAACGCCGACGCGCCGATGGAGGTAACGCCCGTTTGCGCAATATCCACCGTTTTGATGGAAGTGCAGCGCGCAAACGCGCCCTCGCCGATGCTTGTCACCGTTGACGGCAGCGTCACGCTCTCCAGGTGGTCAAAGCCGTAAAAGGCGTACGCGCCGACGGCAGTCACACCCTCTTCAATTACAATATCAGTGATAAGGTCGGTGTTGTACTGTCCCTCGAAAAGGCAGTTTTTCGGCTCGTCGCCCCAGGGAGCGGTGGAGCCGGCGCCGTTTGCCCCTACATCGGAGGTGTAGGCATAGTCGTTCATTGAGCCGCTGCCGCTGATTGTCAGCGTGCCCGTATTGCGATTAAGGGTATAACGGATATTGCCGTCCGTTCCCGAAACTTTTGCACAGACCGCCTCGTTATTCAGAATAATCTGCCGCGCTAAATCCGCCGTGGCAAAATCCATACAGTAAATGCCCGAGGGTTTATTACGCGTATAAGTATAGGTATAGTAACTCGGGTTAACCTTCTTCGACAGATTCTCGGGATTCGGTACACTGGAGTCGGACACGGTCGAAGAATAGTTAATATAGTATTCGCCGCGCCAGTGACCGAGATTCAGCATATACTGGGTGGCAGTAATCTTCTGCTCGGTCGTCCATTTATAGTAGTCCTGGATATGCGCCGTGCCGATGCCCGTATTGTTGCTGTAAATATTGGAATAATACGGCTCGGCGAAATCGCCCTCCATATCATTATACTTAATCTTCTGTCCGCTCTCTTCTTCATCGACAACTACGCCCTGCGACGCCTCGCTGCCAATCCACTGGTCGAATCGGTTAAAGAGCACACATTTGCCGCGCACTTCGCCGAGGGTGGGAATACTTCTGCCGAGATACCATCTGTTATGATAGTTATAGTTCTCGCCGTAGAAGTACTTGCCCTGTCCGTAGCCGTGGATGTACTCGTAAATCGCGTTAGTAAACGCGGGCACGCCGTTGTTGCCGTCGTCCTCTTTCAGACAGACATAGACCGTCTCGCTCGGGTGAGCGTCGAGCCAGTTATAGATATCCTGAAAACAGTAGTCGAGATAATAGTAATCGTCGCCGTTCCAGCAGTCGGTCGAGCCGTGGACGGTCTTGACCGAATAGGTGCTCGCGTCGACCTCACAGCGAATGTCGAGAAATCGAATGCCCGCATTCAGTTGCTCAGTGATATTCAGGCTCTGGCATTTTGAAATGCCCGATAACACGCCGAAAACATCCTCGTTTTTGAATTTTCTTGCACACGAGTCATGCGTGCCGGGGAGGGTAATCTCCGTCAGTTTCGTGCTGTCGAGAATGGTGCTCATCCAGTCGGCAGCCGACACTTCGGCGAGCGAAGTTTCGCTCGCGTCGTACGCACCCGCAGAAAACGGCACGCCGAACAAGGCGCTGCACACCAGCACCGCCGCGAGGAAAAATGAGAGTATTCTGCTTTTCATATCATCACCCTTTTGGGTATATTGTTCCAAATATATAATAGCATATATAATTTAGAATTGTCAAATAAAAAAGGAGTGGTGTACCACTCCTTAAACAATGTTCACTTTATCCTTGCTCTTCTGATAATGCCGTTCAATCTGTATCATCGCAATTAGTGACGCGGCGGTAATCGCAAAGGACAGCATCGCGACGATGCTGAAACATTTGTCCGCAATTTCGCTGAAACAAGCCGTATAAACCGCCGGCTCAATCTTCAGGCTCTGCACCGGTTTGATGACATAGAGTCCGAGAGAAGCGAAAAGCGCACCGAGCGCACCGCCAAACAATGCCGCAAGTACGCGGTAGTAGCCGAGACGCTTACGGGTAAAGAGTATCACAATCGAAACGCCGCTCAACGCCATCATCGCGAAGCTGAGAAATTGCGAGAGTGTAACGCTGCGATGCAGGGCAGCCGATTTCTGCTGCGCGTCATACAGTCCGGTCACGCCGACCGTTTCGCTGAAAATCCGCGCCGCCTTTTTTGCAGTCACCTTTAGTTCCGACTGACGATAATCAAGATGATTTCCCTTTGCGTAATCCTCGCAGAGATGGTAGAAATAATCCACGAGATTCTCGGAATAAAGACTGCCATCCTCGCCCGCTTCGGCGCTCGCAATCGCATTCGTCGCCGCCTGCGCGGTGGGCATATCCGTCTTAACCATCTCAAAGACACGCACGGGGAAACCGCTCTCGTCAGAGAGTTTTTCAAATTTTTGCGTCAGCTGTGCATCGCATTCCGCCGACAACGTTGTAATCGGGAAATGCGCCCCGTAATAGTTCTGCGAAGTGGCGGTGAGATTCAGCACAAAGCTGAAGAGCAGCACCACGGTACAGGCGCTGAAAACCAACTGTAAAAGCGTAACCAGAATTTCTCTGGAGCGCGTCATTTTCATAACTGCACCTCCTCGAAAATCAGAGCCTTATAGCGATCTTTGAGACCGAGGATGCCCCGCTCCTGCGCAAAGATAATCGCGCCGCGGTTGATATCGGGAGCAAACGCCTTTATCTCGTCGACGGAGCCGAATTCCCGCGTACCGACAAGCACATAATCGTGCTTTTCAAAACAGCCTTCAGCCGTGAAGGAGATGGCTTTTTGAATATCAGCGAGATGCCTTGCATCCGTCATAAGATAGACATATCCCGCCTTGCCAAACTGCGCGCTGTCCATCTCGAAACTGAGGACATCGCCGATTTGGTGATACGGTGCCGCTGCCACAATCGGCAGTCCGCCGTCCACACTGATTTTACCGATACAGTCGCCCTCTGCAATCTCTTCAAAAGGCTTGTCCACTACGGCGGAGGTATCCACTGTCTGCTCGTGGTGCGCGAGCACGGCGCCCTCGTATGCGGGGGAAAAGATGTCCGCGTGCGTGATAAAAAATGTCACGCAGATAATTGCAAAGAAGATGCCGATGAACACCGGCACCACTGTATTTCTGAGCCAGAATTCCTTATTCATCACAGTTCCTTCGGTTTCTTATCTTCCCTGTCCGAGCGCATTCGTAAGGGAGAAACTCTTATTCTTCTTCGGCTTATATGCCGGGGGATACTTCAGTTTCTTGGTGTAGCGGTTATTCTTGCCGGTCAGTTTATTGACCTCGTGCACGGGACCTGCCATATACTCGGTCATATACTCATCGGCAACCGCCATCATATCCTTATCATTCTTCATCTCGCCGAGAATGGTAACGGCGATGATATCCTGCACCTCATTCGTGCCGTCCTCGAATACCTCGCCGAGCATCTTAAAGAGTTTCTTCTGCTCCGCTTTGGTACCGTTTTTAATAACATCGAGCACCTTCGCATTGCCGTGCTCGGTGAAGAAAGTCTCGGGCAAAAATTCGCCGTAAGCGGCGATATTGCGCTTAATCTCATCCTTGAACTCAGGATAGAGCACGCCGAAACGGTTTGCCAGCGAGTCGGTGTCGTAGCTGACGGAGCCGTTCTTCGCCTTCGTGCGCGAAACCGCCTTGGGCATCTTAATCTTGTCGAGGTCGACGGGCTTTCTCGACATAAACATTCTCTCGAGTTCGTCGCGCACCTCGTTAGCGGTGCTGCGGGCGTCGCGTTCATCAACGCTGCCGAGGTCAAAGAGGCTGCGCGAAATGGTATTAAACTGCACTTCCTCGCCGTTTTCATACGCACACTCAAACGCCATAATTCTATTCTCGCCGTCGTGCACGAGGCGGTAAGCGCCCTTTTCGCCGCTGAAAGTAACGGAGGTCTCCGTCTCTTCACTCTTCTTGAATCCGAGTTCGGTATTCACCGACTCGAGATGTTTTTCTATAATCTTAAAGGCTTCGCTTAACTGCATAATAGTCGTCCTTTCACATAATAATCAATTTGTGCTCATAGTATTATAGCACTTCAAAGCCGCTTTGTCACTAATTATTTTTAATTTAAGTAATTAATGAAATTAATTGTTGCTATTAATAGTAGATTGTGATAAAATATATAACTTGAATAATACTATCTTGGAGATATGATGCTTATGGATAATCGTCCGATTGGCGTATTTGACTCCGGTCTCGGCGGGCTCTCCACCGTAAGAGCGATGAAAAAGCTGCTGCCGGGTGAGGACATCATCTATTTCGGCGACACGGGAAGAGTGCCCTACGGCACGCGCTCAAACGAAACGGTAGAGACCTACGCGGCGCAGGACATTAAGTTTTTGCAATCCTTTTCGTGCAAGATGATTGTGGCTGCCTGCGGCACGGTATCGACCGCCGCGGCAAATGTGCTGCACAGCACGAAGGAGCCCTCCACGGGAATCGCAAAACCCTCGGCAAAAGCCGCCGTTAACGCTACGAAAAATAAAAATATCGGCGTAATGGGTACCAGCGCCACCGTCAACAGCGGTGCGTTTGATAAAGAGATTGCCGCACTCCTGCCGGAAGCAAAGGTAACCTCCGTCTCCTGCCCGCTGCTCGTATCCCTCGTGGAGAGCAACTGGATAGACATCGACGACGAAGTAACCAACGCTGCAGTCAAGCGCTATATCACACCGATTCTGAATAGCGGCGCGGACACAATTATTCTCGGTTGCACGCATTTCCCCATCCTCGCGCCGATTATCCAGAAGATTGCGGGCGACGGCGTCACCCTCATTGACTCGGGTCTCGAAGAGGCGCGCTATGTGGGCGAAGTGCTCCGCGAAAAAGGGATGCAAAACGACGCCGCGCATCACGGCACGCAGCGATTCTTCGTCTCCGACAAGACGCAGAACTTTGTCGATGTGGCAAGGGTGCTGCTCGGCGAGGATATCTCCGATAAATGTGAATTTGTAGATATATTCAAGGTAATCTGATGAAAAAGAATGCACTGATTAAAATTGTCGGCAAGCAGAAATACGGCGCCGACAGCGATAAAATTGAAATGACCACCGTGGGCACGATTGAGGAGACGGACGAGAGTTTCATCCTGCGCTACAATGAAGAACAGGAGCCGCCGATGAAACCCCTGCGCACGAAGCTCACCATCACCAAGGACGAAAAGCGCGTGGAACTGCTGCGCTCGGGCGCCATCGGGTCGCTGCTCGTCATTGAGCGCTCCAAACGCAACCTCTGCAATTACGCCACGGGTTACGGCGATATACTGATGGGTATTTACGGCAAGAATATCGACAGTGAATACGCAAACGGCGAGGGCACCTTCCGTTTCGGCTACGATATTGATGTCAACGGCGCGCTCACCAGCGAAAATGAAGTAAAAGTAACAGTAAGGATTAACTGATATGTCAAAGATTGTCAAAGAAACACAAAAACAACTCAAAGAAAAGATTATCGAAGCGGTTGCTTGTGCTGTCGCAAAGGGAGATTTACCCGAAGCGGAGATGCCCGACTTCATCATCGAGAAGCCGCAGGATAAGAAAAACGGCGATTTTTCGAGCAATATCGCTATGGCGGGCGCGCGTGCGTACAGGAAAGCACCGCGGATGATTGCCGAAAGCATTGTATCAAATCTCGATTTACAGGGCACACTCTTTGAGAAGGTAGAAATCGCAGGTCCCGGCTTTCTTAATTTTTACCTCGGCGGCGCATACTATACGCAGATTCTTAAAGATGTCGTAGAAAGCGGCGAGGATTACGGCAAGAGCGATTACGGACAGAATAAGAAAGTGCTCGTCGAATTCGTATCGGCAAACCCGACGGGTCCGATGCACATCGGAAATGCCCGCGGCGGCGCTATCGGCGACTGCCTCGCTTCCGTACTCGAATATGCAGGCTACGATGTAAAGCGCGAATTCTACATCAACGACGCCGGCAATCAGATTGAAAAATTTGCAACCTCGCTCGAGGTCAGATACCTCCAGGCGTGCGGCAAGGACGTCGAGATGCCCGAGGACGCTTACCACGGCGCGGACATCACCGAGCACGCCGAAAATTTCAAGGCGGAATACGGCGACAAATATGTTGACGCGCCGAGCGATGAGCGCAGAAAAGCGCTGGTTGACTTCGCCCTGCCGCAGAATATTGCAGGGCTCGAGCGCGACCTCGGCAAATATCGTATTACCTACGACAAGTGGTTCAGAGAGTCCACGCTTCACGCGGACGGCTCCGTTCAGAAAGTCATCGACGCACTCAAAGAAAAGGGTGCGACATACGAACAGGACGGCGCTCTCTGGTTCAAGGCGAGCGAATACGGCAACGATAAGGACATCGTGCTCATCCGCAACAACGGACTGCCGACATATATCGTGCCCGACATCGCGTATCATTATAACAAACTCGTGACCCGCGGTTTTGACACCGCGATTGATGTGCTCGGCGCTGACCACCACGGCTATGTACCGCGTATGAAAGCGGCGCTCACCGCACTCGGTCTCGACGCGAGCAGACTCGACATCGTGATAATGCAGATGGTACGCCTCGTACGCGACGGCGAGACGATTAAACTTTCCAAGCGTTCGGGCAAAGCGATTACGCTGAACACCCTGCTCGAGGAAGTACCGATTGACGCGGCGCGCTTCTTCTTCAACCTGCGCGAGCCGAACTCCCACTTCGACTTTGACCTCGAACTTGCGGCAAAGCAGTCGAGCGACAACCCGGTTTACTATGTGCAGTACGCACACGCGCGTATCTGTTCCATCTTAAAGCGCGCGAAGGAACAGGGCGCGGAAATTACTGACCCGACGGCGGACGAGCTCGCACTGCTCACAAGCGACGAGGAGCGCGAACTCATCACCCATCTCAGCGCGCTGACCGACGAGATAATCTCGGCGGCGAAGAATTATGACCCCGCAAAGATTACGCACTATGTGATTGAACTCGCCACCCTCTTCCACAAATTCTACAACGCACACCGCGTCGTCGTGGACGACAAGGCGCTGATGAACGCGCGCCTGTATCTCTGCACCGCGGTAAAATCCACGATATACAATATTCTGACATTGCTTAAAATTGAAGCACCCGAATCTATGTAAGTGAGGATTTGAATATGGCGAACATCAGCCCCGCTCTGCTCCACCGCATCGGCAACAGACTCATGAAATATGTCTACAAAAATCCCGAGCGCAATATGCTCAGGCTTGTTAAAGTCGCAAAATTTGCGGCGGGCGGCATCTATCCGAAAAGCACTTTCGAAAAGCCGATAGAGATTATCGAGGACGAAAATAATATCTGGCACAAATATCTCTTTGAAGGGATTGAGAGGCTTGACCGACAGGCTTTTACTAATATTGCGCTCACCTTTGCCATCGACGCAGGATACGTGGGCACCACCACCCTGCGTAAAAAAAGGGACGAACTCGAGTGCAATATCCCGTGGGTTATTCTGATGGACCCGACCTCCGCCTGCAATCTCAAGTGCAAGGGCTGTTGGGCAGCCGAATACGGTCACAAATCAAACCTCTCCCTCGATGAGATGCGCAAGGTCATCCGCGAGGCAAAGGAACTCGGCACTCATTTCTTTATGTTCACGGGCGGCGAGCCGCTGGTACGCAAGGATGATTTGCTCACTCTCGTAAGTGAAAACCGCGACTGTATCTTCCTCGCCTTTACAAACGGTACACTCGTCGATGACAAATTCTGCGAGGATATGAAAAAAGCGGGCAATCTCGGGCTGGCGCTCTCGGTCGAAGGCACCGAGGAGACCACTGACGCGCGCCGCGGCGAAGGCGTTTATGCCAAGGTGATCGGCGCGATGCAAACGCTGAAGAAGCACAACTGCATCTTCGGCACCTCCGTCTGCTACACGAGTAAAAACTACGAGGCGGTCACCAGCGACGAATTCTACGATATGGAGATTGAAAACGGCGCAATTTTCGCGTGGTATTTCCACTATATGCCCGTCGGCAGCGACGCCGACACCGAGCTGCTGCTCACTCCCGAGCAGCGCGAGCATGTATATCGTACCATCCGTGCGAAGCGTGATAGTAAGAACGGCAAGCCGATTTTCACCGTCGATTTTCAGAATGACGGCGAGTTCGTCGGCGGTTGCATCGCCGGCGGCAGAAACTATTTCCACGTCAACTCCGAAGGCGATGTGGAGCCCTGCGTTTTCATTCATTACAGCGACTGCAATATCCGCGAAAAGAGCGTGCTCGAATGTCTCAAATCCCCGCTCTTCCACGAGTATTACAAAGGACAGCCGTTTAATGACAATATGCTGCGCCCCTGCCCGATGCTCGAAAATCCCGAAGCGCTCGTGAAAATTGTCAACAAGACGGGCGCGAAATCCACCAATCTCAATTGCCCCGAAAGCGCGGAGGAACTCTGTGCAAAATGCGCGCACTACGCCGAACACTGGGCGCCGAAAGCAAAGGAAATATGGGAGGAAAAGGAACGCTTCCACCCGTTCACGCAGTACTACCGAGACACCGAAGAAGGCAAAGCCGAACTCAATCAGTAACCTCATAAACGATTCAGAACCCGAAGCATATGCTTCGGGTTCTTTGTTGATGAATACGCTATTTCCACTCCTGAATGATGGAGGGGTTGGCAAAGATTTCGTCGAGTTTCTGGATAAACGGAACGACGTCGCCGTAGTCAACTGCCTTATGGTCGAAGGCAAGTGTGATGGGCATCACCGTACCAACCGCAATCTGCTCGTTACCGTCAGCGTCCTTCACTACTACGGGTCTGCGCTGCGCTGCATTAATCGCAATCGCGGCTACCTGGGGCGGAATAATCTCCAGCAGGCAACATTCGCCTCTGTACGGGCGGTAGATGGAGCCGAGATTCGTAATCGTCACGGTACCCTGCTCGATATCGTGCTTGGTCAGTCTGTCCTTTGTCGGGATGGCATAATACTTCTTCTTTGCGTCACCCGAGAGCGTCTTTACCTTATGCTTACCGGTCTTAGAGCCGACAAGACGGTTAATCGTCTGCGATACTTTGCCCTTCTTCAACGCGGTCAGCGTATTATCAAGCGACACCTCAAACATCACCTCGTTGAGGTCGGTATTCCTCGCCTTGCGTGCCGCTTCCTGAATAGCCGCGGTCATTTCGGTCATCGTCTTATTGCCCATATCGTGCATATTAATCGTCATCATCTCGCCGTTTGGCAAAATCATCGGCATACTGATGTCGATATGGTCAAAGGTTCTCAGACAGCCTCTGACAAGTTTGCGGTTAAATTCAAGGTGGGCGTTGAGTTTGGGAGCTGCCTTTAAGCCCTCGCAAATCACTCTGAGCATCACGGTATTAATCGTAATCTTCTTCGCGGGGTCGGTGTTGCCTTCGTTGAGTTTCTTGCACTCCTTCATAAACTCGGTAACATCCGGCTCATAGTTCATCACTGCGTGCGGGATGGTCTCCCAGCTTTCCGCCGTCATATTGCTGACGATTTTTCGTGCGATACCAAAATGGGTTTCACTACTGATAGACATAAATTCCTCC
>SVOG01000008.1 GCA_015066525.1 Oscillospiraceae bacterium
ATCTTGTCCATATCTGTTGCCATGTAAGCTGAGATATAGCCGCGGTCAAACTGCATACCCTCGACAACCTCGCAAGTGGTCTCGGCAGTCTTGCTCTCCTCAATTGTGATAACGCCGTCCGCGCTCACCTTCTCCATCGCCTCGGCGATGAGGGAGCCGATATAGTCATCACCGGCTGAAACCGTTGCGACACGCTGAATATCGTCGTTATCCTTCACGGCAACGGACTTCTCCTTAACGGCCTTAACTGCAGTCTCAACAGCCGCTTCGATGCCCTTCTTCACGGTCATCGGGTTAGCGCCCGCTGCGACATTCTTCATACCCTCTCTGACAAGTGCCTGCGCGAGAAGGGTTGCGGTCGTGGTGCCGTCACCGGCATCGTCATTTGTCTTGGAAGAAACCTCCTTAACAAGCTGCGCGCCCATATTTTCAAACGCGTCGTCAAGTTCGATTTCCTTGGCAATCGTCACACCGTCATTGGTGATAAGCGGGGCGCCGTACTTCTTATCAAGTACGACATTTCTGCCCTTTGGACCGAGTGTGATTTTAACTGTATTGGCGAGCTTGTCGATACCCGACTGCAGCGCCTTGCGCGCTTCCTCGCCGTAAATAATATCTTTAGCCATAATAATTTCCTCCTTTGGTCGTAAATCAGTCTCCAGTTACCGGTATCCGGTTTCCGGCAAAGATGGAATTCACCCATACCCGCTATCAAGCCGTATCTAAACTGAAGTCTGGATTCCGGAATCTGTTATTCTACTACTGCGAGGATATCCTTAACCTCGCTGATGGTGTACTCGACGCCCTCTAATTTCACCTGGGTGCCGGAATACTTGCTGATAATTACTTTATCGCCGACTTTAACGCTCATCGGATGCTCATCGGTGCCGGGACCGACAGCTACGACTTCGCTCATTTCGGGTTTTTCCTGCGCCGATGCGGCAAGAATCAGTCCGCTCTCGGTCGTCTCCTCCGCTTCAAGCGCTTTGAGAAGAACTCTGTCTGCAAGTGGTTTAATCGTCATATATATCACCTCTTAAAATAATGTACTTTGTCGAATTAGCACTCTTGATGCTCGAGTGCTAATATATATTGTAGCAAGTTTTTTCCATTTGTCAAGAGCGTTCACAAAATATTTTTGATTTATTCACTATATTATCTATATTCGGCGTACTTGAAATAATTATAATTTATGTTATAATAAAACATTATCACATTATAAGGAGCGCGCTATGCCCGAACTGACATCCATCAGAGAAATACTCGACACCTACGGTAAGTACTCGGGACTTACCACGGGGACTTCGATGAATCCCCTGCTCCACCAGGGCAAGGACACCATTATCGTTGTAAAACCCGAGGGCAGGTTAAAAAAGTACGATGTGGCACTCTATGTTACGCCGCAGGAAAAATACATTATGCACCGCGTTGTCGAAGTACACGACGACCACTACATTATCACGGGCGACAACCTGCTCGCTAAAGAATATGTCACTGAGGATATGATTTGCGGCAAGCTCGTCGGTTTTTATAAAAACGGCAAGCATTTCGTGGACTGTGAGAATTCTAAATTATACAAGGCGTACTCCCGCATCTGGGTTGCGCTGCGCCCCCTGAGGCCTGCGCTGTTCTTCTGCCGTAGGGTGGCGCACCTGCCGAAATGGGCATACGGCGTTATCAAAAGAAAAATGATGAAACTGTTTAAGGCGGATAAATAAGTGAAAGAAATACGATTCAAAAATGTCTTTAATAAAGGCGACGTTAAAACAATAAAATGGATATACAATATCTGTAAATCGCAAAAATATAAGATACTGTTTTTAATTATTGTCGAGTCCATCAGTGCGGTGGTTACCGTATCCTTTGCCAAGATGTCAAAGGATATTATCAACGCGGCGACGATTGACAAATCCTTCGATTTAGTAATCAAAAACGCGATTATCTTCCTCGGCGCTATTTTAATCCAACTCGCGCTCTACATTCTCGAGCGCAGCACGACCGAGCGCTGCCGCTGCAAACTCGAGTGGATACTCAAGCAGCACACGCTCGAAACCTGTATCAGAAAAGACTATGCCTCCATCAGTAAGATTCACACCGGTGAGCTGCAAAACAGAATGTTTAACGATGTATCGGTCATCGCCGACGGATTTACGACGATACTGCCGAACGTGGTTTACTTCGTCGTCAAGCTGATTGCGGCGTTTACCTACCTCGTCATTATCGACAAAATCTTTGCCGCGGTTTTCCTCGTTGGCGGTGTGGGTGTATTTCTGATGACCCATCTGTTTCGCGGGGTTATCAAAAGAATGCACAAATCCGTACAGGAGACCGAAGGAAAGACGCGCTCTTTCATCCAGGAGGCGCTCACTTCCCTGCTTGTTGTCAAGAGTTTTGTCGTAGAAGATAAAATCGCGGACACGGCGGATGAGCTGCAAAGAGAGAACTACCGTGTTAAGATGAAACGCCGCTTTTTCTCCATCTCGGCAAATGCGGGCATCAGTCTCGTATTTAATGTCGGATTTGTATTCGCGGTGGCATTCGGCGCATACAGAATTATATTCTTCGGACTGTCGTACGGTGATGTGACCGCGATGATTCAGCTCGTCAACCAGATTCAGTCGCCGTTTGCATCGCTTTCGTCGGTACTGCCGAAGTACTTTACACTGCTCGCATCCGCGGAGCGGCTGATGGAACTCGACGAACTGCCTGACGAATTCCACGAAAACGAAGGCAAAATTGATGTTGACCTCGCTTACAAAGACTTAAAGAGCATCCATTTCAACAACATCACCTTCGCTTACGACCGTGACACCGTGCTCGACAACACCTCGCTGACGATTGACAAGGGCGATTTTGTCGCAATTATGGGTATCTCGGGTATCGGCAAGAGCACGCTTTTGAAGCTCCTGCTCGGTGTTTTCCATGTCAGCGACGGTCATATTGAACTCGAACTCGACGGCGAGAGTATTCCCGTCGACTACAACACAAGACAGATGTTTTCCTATGTGCCGCAGGGTAATTTCATTCTCTCGGGCACGATATACGAAAATCTCACCTTTATCAACAGCGATGTTACCGATGAGGAAATACAAAAGGCAATCCGCATTTCCTGTGCTGACGAATTCATTGACACACTCCCCGACGGGCTCGATACCGTCATCGGCGAGCGCGGCATCGGACTGTCGGAAGGTCAGCTCCAGCGTCTTGCCATCGCGCGTTCCCTCCTCGCAAAGGCGCCGATTGTGCTGCTCGATGAGGCGACCTCCGCACTCGACGAGGCGACCGAAAAGCGTTTCCTTGAAAATCTCAAGGAACTGAAAACGAAGACCTGCATCATCGTATCGCACAAGAAGGCGGCGCTTGATATATGCAACAAGCACGTACAGATTATCGACAGCAAAATCGTAACGGAGGAAGTATAATGCTGTACACAAGATGGGGCAAGGAACTCGACAAATCCTGCCCTCTTTCGGAATATCCCCGTCCGCAGTTCGTCAGAGACAGTTATCTCTCCTTAAACGGAGAATGGGACCTGAATTTCTGCAAAGAAGGCGAGGAAAAAACGGAGTACGAATACAAAATCACCGTTCCCTTCTCACCCGAGACGCCGCTCTCGGGGGTCGGACGAGAACTGCAAAAGGACGAGCGCCTTATATACCGAAAGCAGTTCACACTCCCCGACGGTTTCAATAAAGGCAGAGTCATTCTGCATTTCGGTGCGGTCGACCAGATTGCACATCTGAAAGTAAACGACAGGGACATTTTCACCCACGAGGGCGGATACACGCCGTTCGAAATGGAGATTACCGATTGCCTTGCGGACGGCGAAAACGAACTCATCGTCACCGTTGAGGACTACTGCGAGGACAACGAGTACCTGAGGGGCAAGCAGCGCACAAAGCGCGGCGGCATCTGGTACTCGCCGCAGAGCGGTATCTGGCAGAGTGTATGGCTCGAGAGCGTACCGCAGGAATACATCAAGTCCGTGCGCATTACGCCCGATTACGACAAAGAGCAGGTGCATTTTGATTTCATCGGCTGCGAGGGCGTCAACATCCGCATCTATGACGGCAACGATATGATTGCCGACACAAACGACAGCACGGTAAAAATCCCCGATTTCAAACCGTGGTCACCCGAAAGCCCGTTTCTGTACGATGTCGTATTCACCTACGGCAAGGACAGGGTGAAATCCTATTTCGGGATGCGTAAATTCTCCACGGGAATTGATAAAAACGGTGTCAAAAGGCTGTTTCTCAACAACGAGCCGTATTTTCATAACGGACTGCTCGACCAGGGGTACTATCCCGACGGTTATCTTACGCCGCCGTCGAATGCAGCGATGGAGTACGACGTCAAAACAGTGAAAGCACTCGGCTTTAATATGCTGAGAAAACATATCAAGATTGAGCCGCTGCTCTGGTACCACTACTGCGACAAGAACGGCATCATTGTCTGGCAGGATATGGTAAACGGCGGCGGAAACTACGGTCTCGAAGTCAGCGCAATCCCCTTCATCGGCATCACGCTCGACGACACGAAGCACGCACGCTTTCACCGCACGAGCGAGAAGGCGATGCGTCTTTACTATCAGGAACTCGATGAGATGCTGAGCCACCTTTATAACTGCCCGTGCATCGCGGTATGGGTACCGTTTAACGAGGGTTGGGGACAGTTTGACAGCGTGGACGCTTACCGGCATATCAAGGCGTTTGACAGCACCAGAATCGTCGACACAACCTCGGGCTGGCACGATATGGGTGCAAGCGACGTCATTTCAAAGCACATCTATTTCACCCCGATTAAGGTAAAAGCGGGCAACCGTCCGTATGTGCTTTCGGAATTCGGCGGACTGTCAACAAGGGTCACGGGACATACTTGGGGCGACAGGATGTTCGGCTACAAGATTTATAAGACCTGCGACACGCTCACGAAGGCGTATAATAAATTATTCAACAAGGTAATCATTCCGCAGATAAAGGACGGACTCTCGGCGACGGTTTACACGCAGGTGACGGATGTCGAGGATGAACTCAACGGACTGATGACCTACGACCGCGAGGTACTCAAGGTCGACGCAGAGACCATAAAAGAAATTAACGAAAGGGTTAAGGTATAATATGAATCAGTTAGAAATAAAAGACGGCGTAAAAGCCACGATTAAGACAAATATGGGAGATATGACCTTCGTCCTCTTCCCCGAAATAGCGCCGAAGGCGGTCGAGAACTTCACCACCCACGCAAAGAACGGATACTACGACGGTCTGATTTTTCACCGCGTCATCAAAGACTTTATGATTCAGGGCGGCGACCCGAACGGCAACGGTACAGGCGGTCAGTCCATCTGGGGTGCTCCGTTTGAGGACGAGTTTGCGCTCGACGCGCGCAACTACTACGGCGCGCTCTCGATGGCAAACAGCGGACCGTCGACGAACGGCTCGCAGTTCTTCATCGTACAGGCTAAGACGGCGCCCCCGCAGATGCTCGAGCAGATGGAGGAGCTCACCGACAAAGGTTACCCGAGAGAGTGTATTGATAACTACAAGGTGGTCGGCGGCACGCCGTGGCTCGATTTCCACCACACGGTATTCGGTCAGATTATCGAAGGCACTGAGGTACTCGAGGACATCGCAACCGTGCGCTGCGGTATGAACGACAAGCCGATGCACGATGTTATCATCGAAACCGTCGAAGTAAGTGAATAAGACAAAAGGCGTTATCCCGCGGGATAGCGCCTTTATTCATCTATGTTTTTAATTGTTTTAATACTTATATGGTTATTATCAAATATAGCCTTCAGCTGCTGTTGCTTTTGGGGATTTTTTATTTTGCCGGTACTATCCGAAAGCTCTTCGCCGTCTATTGAGTACTTTACACAGTATACGGGATATTGATATTCTTCATAATCACCCTTGTCGTTATATTCGCCCCTGACAAGATAAATATCGCAGTCGCTGTAGCTAACCGTTGTATTGCCAAACAGGAAATGCGACTTAAAGTAATTGTCACCAAACGAATAATTTGCCGTGGCGAGTAACATAAAAAACGGAACCGCAAGCGCCGCAAAAGCCGCAAGCAGGGGTTTAGATACTTTTCGCTCAAACTTTGTTTTATACAAAAATTCAGTACTGCGCTTTTTGTATTCATCGCCGTATTTCTTCAGCTCCTGCGGTGCGAGCGCTACTGTAATTTTGTCCGCAAAAAAAAGCGTCGAAGTAATCCAGAGTACGACGCCGGCAAGTGCCGTGAGCGTTAAGGCGCCATCTCCAAACACAAGAACACCGTCGCCGAGAAACAGCGCATCACTTAAAAACAGAACTCCGTAAGCTATGACAAATGACGCAACGAAGCATATCAGAAGCGAAACGAAAAAAAGCTTTGAAAGTCGTTTTTCCCATTCCTCATACTCATCATATTCTTCGTCAATATAGCCCTGTTTCAGCCGTTTCAATTCGCGCTTGCCGTACTCGGACAGCCAGCCCTTTTGCACCCATAATTCAAGGTCGGCAATATATTTCAGTCTGTCCTTATCAGAGCGGGTTTTTACCATTTTATCGTGCAGTCTGCCGTTTTTGAGAACACGTCTTAAAGACGGTCCTTTGTTGCTTGGCGAATCGTTTAAGCCTGTCAGCAGCTTATTGTAGTTCTCACCCTCGCCCGCTCTTTTGATATCGTGCGCATAAGTAAAGAGCATACCAACCGTTTCGTCAACAGCGGACTTGATACGGCTTTCTACAATACAGTGATCATAGGAATAATTCTTAAAATCATCGATATTAAAAAGCAAAAACACCTCGGATATATCGTGTTCAAAGTCCGCCTCGTCCCACGACAGCAAGTGGCTGATAGAACCGTCATCGGTCAAATAGATACGGCAAAAGTACCCGTCACCCTGAAAATCGCAGTAGTACATTTTTTCGTCAAATTGGTTTGTATCCTCCGAAAGACACACACTCTTGGTAATACCGCGCAGGAGAAGCTGACTTTTGCAGTATTCATTAAAGAAATCAATTAACTTATTGTCCATATTAACTCCGTGAAATGTTTTATTCATTATATCATAAATAAAACTATATTTCAACAATCCCTCAGTCAGCTGCGCTGACAGCTCCCTTTACACAAGGGATGCTTTGTTATGAAAACCTTTTGATGAGGATGTCGTGGCAGCGGGTTTCTTCGCAATCGGGCAGGGACGGCAGGTCGCAGCCCGTGGCGCGGCGGATGAGCTCATCGGCAAAGGCAGGATTCTTCGGCAGCACACAGCCGTGGGCGTAGGTGCCGAAGGTGTTTTGATACTGCACGCCCTCTCCCCTATCCTCGCCGTTATTTCCAAAGCCGCTGAGCACTCTGCCGAGCGGTTTCAGGGTGCCGTCAAGATAAGTTCTGCCCGCGTGGTTCTCAAAGCCGACAACCTTGCCGAACTCCGTCTTATATACAAGATTGCCTATCATTCTCTCGGCACCGCCCACGGTATAAAGCGGAAGGGCTCCCGTCAAGGTCATCTCACTCCCGTCGGCAGCGCGGTAATAAGTACCGAGAAGCTGATACCCGCCGCAGATGGCGAGCACGGTTTTGCCGCTGTTTACGGCATAAGAAAGCGCCTCGCTCTTGCGACGCAAATCGCGGGAGATAATACCCATTTCACGGTCCTGACCGCCGCCGATAAAGAGGATATCAAAATCATTGAGTCGGTCGCCGATGCCGATTTCCAAAACTTCGGGATAAAAGCCGTAAGCGGCAAGGCGATAACTGAGACAGCGCACGTTGCCACTGTCGCCGTAGAGATTCATTTCCTTTGGATAAAGGTGCAGGATTCTGATTCGTTTCACTCCCAGAACTCCTTTCCGCCGAAGCGACGGCGAAGCGCAGGGCGAATCCGCATCATCGCGGTATAATTCGCCATAATGACCGTGTTTTCCCGGGAAATAATGTGTTCAAGAAGGGCGGGATTATCGCCCTCGACGGTTTCGGTGACGGTCAGATAATTATATTTCAGCCGCAGCGTCATATCGCCCGCACGCGTGCCGAACGTATAAATGCGATAAGCTGTGCCGCGCAGGCAGTCAAGCTCCGCATCCCATATCCAGCTCACGTCCCGCCCGTCGGCGGCGTTGTCATTCAGCGCGATGATGAGATTCTCATAGCCGGTAAGTTTTGCGGCATAGGCGGCGCAAGAAGAGAAACCGACGGGATTTTTTACAAGCAGCAGGAGCACGCGGGAGTTCTCATCCGCAAAATTCTCCATTCTGCCGAACGCACCCGAAAAGTCGCCGAGGAGCATAACATCCCCGACACCGAGCGCCCGCAGCACGGTAGCGGCGCATAGAACATTATAAACATTATATATCCCGCCGAGCGAGGTCTGAAACGGATAGAAGGTATCGTCTGTACCGAGTTCAAAGCGCGCGCCGTTTTCCCCGAGCACAACAATATCGCGCGCCTTTATATCGACCCTTCCGCGCTGATAGCCGCAACGCGGACAGCGGTAGTCGCCGAGGTGGGCGAAAACACGGCTATTGTACAGTAATTCTGCCGCACACTGCGGACAGTAGCGTGCCTCGGAGATATCCGCACCGCCATAGTTTCCGTCGATGCCGAAATGCAGGGACGCGTTGCGGCAACGGGAAAGCGAATGCGTCAGCGGGCAATCGGCGTTTAGCACGAGCGTTGCCGTGGGTGTGTTCTCAATACTGCTTTTAATCGCGCCGAGTGTATGCGTAACCTCACCGTAGCGGTCGAGCTGGTCGCGAAAGATATTCGTCACCGCGATAATCTCAGCATCCACATAGCGCGATATCAGCGGCAGGCTGTTTTCATCGCATTCGAGTATGGCGAAATCCTTGCGGCATCTGCCAAAGACGGTGCTGTTTTCGAGAAAGGCGGTCGTAACGCCGGTGAGCATATTCGCGCCGCTCTTATTCACAAAGCAGGACTTCCCCGCCCCTTTCAGCGCATGCTCCAGCAAGGCGCAGGTCGTGGTTTTGCCGTTTGTACCCGTCACGCAGATGACGCGGGTGCTGCGCGAAAGCGCGGTCAGAATATCGTATTGGAAAAAGAGCGCTACGCGACCCGGCAGGGTTGTCGCGCCACGCCGAAACGCTCTTAAAACGCCCGACACCAGCCGGGCAGCAAGAATACTCAGAAATATCATAGTAAATTATATTGAAAATATTTCAATTTATGATAAAATATGAGGGTAACGGAGGTAATACTATGTTAGATAAAATTGTAGCGATTGTAAAAGAAGCAGCCGCCATTTATAAAAGCGCGGGCGACGACCTCGGCGTCGAGATGAAGAGCTCGAGCGTTGACCTCGTCACGAAATATGACAAGGCGATACAGGATTTTCTGATTGAAAAGCTCAGCGCGGTAGTACCCGGCGCGCAGTTCTTCGGCGAAGAGGGTGACGGCAATAAAGAACTGACCGACGGCTACTGCTTCATCATCGACCCGATTGACGGCACGACGAATTTCATCAAGGGATTTCAGCACAGCGCTATCAGTGTCGGTCTTGCAAAGGATAAGGAAATCGTGCTCGGCGTCGTAATGGACCCCGACCTCGACAATATCTATTATGCGGAAAAGGGCAAGGGCGCATTCCTCAACGGCAAGCCGATTCACGTCAGCGACTGCGAACTGAAAACGAGCCTCGTACTCTTCGGTACCTGCCCCTACGAGCACGAGCTGGCGAAAAAGACGTTTCATATCACCGAAGAGGTATTCTACAATGCGCTTGAAGTGCGTCGCGGCGGCTCGGCGGCTCTCGATATCTGCTATGTCGCGGCGGGTAAAGCGGATTTATTTTACGAGCTCATACTCCGTCCGTGGGACTGGGCAGGCGCTACGCTGATTCTCAAAGAGGCGGGCGGTATCTGTACGACCTGCGACGGCGCGCCCGTCGACGCAAATGTGATTCAGTCCTATGCCTGCGGTAATGAGAAGAATTTGAAAGAATTTTATGACATATACGGCGCTTAACGCATACCTCAGGGAGCGTTTCGGCACGAAGGTATATAAAATCGCGATTGACAGCGGTTTCACCTGCCCGAACCGTGACGGCACGCTCGACACGCGCGGCTGCATTTTCTGCTCCAAGGGTGGCAGCGGCGACTTTGCCGAAAGCAGGGCGCTGAGCATCACCGAGCAGATTGAACGCGGCAAAAAGCGCGTCGAGAGCAAAAACAAGGGCGGCAAGTACATCGCGTACTTCCAGGCGTTTACGAACACCTACGCCCCCGCAAACGAACTGCATGCGAAATATACCGAGGCGATACGGCACCCCGACATTGTCGCCGTTTCCATCGGCACGCGCCCCGACTGCCTCGGCGAAGAGGTGCTCTCGCTTCTCGACGAGCTAAACCGTATCAAGCCCGTATTCGTCGAACTCGGGTTGCAGACCATTCACGAACGCACGGCAGATTATATCAGGCGCGGTTATCCGCTTGAAGCATACGATAAGGCAGTGCGCGATTTGCACAAAATCGGCGTCAATGTGGTGACGCATCTCATTCTCGGACTCCCGGGTGAGGGCGAACGCGAGATACTCGAGAGTGTCGCCTACGTCTGCAAAGTGACGGACGGCATCAAATTGCAGCTCCTTCATATTCTTGAGGGCACCGACCTTGCCGCGGAATACAGAAACGGCAGTGTAAAGGTAATGTCGCTTGAAGCATACACCGACCTGATTGTCAAATGCGTGAGCATTATTCCTGAAAACGTCGTCATCCATCGGCTGACGGGTGACGGGGCAAAGAAGGACTTAATCGCGCCGCTCTGGTCGGGCGATAAGAAAAAAGTACTGAATACAATCAATAAAGCACTCAACAAATGTTGAGTGCTTTTCATTTAGCCGTAAAAGGCGATTTCTTCAATATGCGGGGTACTGCGCGACTGACGGATAACGAATATCGCGCCGATACAGTTTGCGCCGACCTTGATAATCTTATTCATACCGATGACGCCGCCCTTGCAGACGCGCTTATACTTACCGTTCGGTTTAATCACATAGAGGTCGAATTTCTCCACACGCTGCGAGAATGCAATATCCTCCCGAATCGTGCAGTAGGTCAGTTTCGTCTCGGCGGGAAACTTAAACTCGAGGTAGCCGTCCTGCAGGGCGCCGAGTTTCTTCACCAGTATGGGATTTTCGTAAATCGCGGCAATTTTTTCGCCGAGGTGTTTTAAGGTGCGCGTCTCTTTACGCGGGATGACGCCCTTCGTATTCGGCGGGATATTCAAAAGAAAATACGCGTTATTGCCGACGGAATTGAGATACATTTCAAAGAGTTTGCGTGAACTCTTGACGGTGGAATCCGTATCGGGTGACCAGAACCATCCCTTGCGGATGGAAACGTCCACCTCGGCAGGATACCAGCAGAGGTCGGCATTCTTTTCAATCACCTTGCGCGAGCCGAGGTCCTCGTCGGAGGATTTTATCTTCTGCAAACGCTCGGCATCGCTCACCGCCTGCTGCGAATGCTTCTGCACCATTTCGGCGCGGGTCAGATAGGACGGGACGACGCTGTATTCATTCTCGCGTGCAGCGCCCGCCTCATTACCCACCCAGCGGATATCGGGTCCGCAGATGGCGATATTGGCATTCGGCTGCAGGGTGCGCACAATCTTATAATACCGCTCCCAGTCATATTCAAATTCCTTCGCCTCGGCACCCTTGGCACCGTCAAACCAGACCTCGAATATCTCGCCGTAGCCGGTGAGAAGTTCCGTCAACTGGCGGCAGAAGATATCGTTATAAAGCGGGGTTGCGTAGGTCGGCTCATGCATATCCCACGGGGAGAGATACACGCCGAAATCAAGCCCTGCCTCACGGCAGGCGGACGCCGTCATACTGACAATATCGAGTCCGTAGGGTGATTTCATCACATTAAAATCCGTCGTGCCCGTATTCCACAGGCAGAAGCCGTCGTGATGCTTACAGGTCAGGATAATGCCCGAAGCGCCGGCTGATTTCACCGCCTTCGCCCACTGTTTCGGATTCACGGTGGCGAGGTCGAAGTCGGTCGCCTTCTCGGTACCGTTTCCCCACTCCCTGCCCGTAGCCGTGTTCATTCCGAAATGGATAAAGCAGTAAAACGGTTTTTTGCTATGCTCCATCTGCGCCGCACTCGGCACGACGGAAATATAGCGCGAGACTTCGTCGCTCTCAAGCGGCGCGCCACCGTTATTCGTTTTCCAATTTTCATCCGGTTTTATTTTCATAATAATTTTTCAAATCCTTCGGTAGTGTATTCCTCGCCCTTGCGCTTCTTTTCAAGCTGTACCATCAGTGAATCAAAACGGGCACGCGTCATCGGATAGACAATGACGCAAATCAGGGATACCGCCAGAATAACGGCAGGAATCACCGTAGAAATATTTTCCATTCCCTCAATGATTTGGGGATCCGTTACCTTCGTAAAGAGGGACTCATTACCTGCCACATCTTTTGAAGAATCATAGCCGTAAGCAGACAGGAGCTGTCCCGCCATCAGAATGCCGAAAGCGGAGCCGAATTTCTGTACGAGCTGCGGCAGCGCGGTAATCGTGGACTCGCGACGCTCGCCCGTTTTGAATTCATTGAGCTCGACAAGGTCGTAGCCCATCGGATAAAACAGCGTCCAGAAAGTGCCCGTACCCATACCGAGAATCGCGGGGCTGACGATACACATAATCTTAAAGCCGCCGATTTCGGCATCGAGACCGACAATTTTTACAAGAATTTCAAGCACCAATACAATGCTCAAAAAGAGAATTGTGGCAAATCTTCTGTCGTAGTGCTGTGCGACCTTCTCAACAATCGGCACAACGATTGCCATGGAAGCAACGAGCGAAATAATCACGAAGACAATACCCGTATCGTACTTCATACCGATACAGTCAATGACCATATAGGTGAGGTTCGACTGAATCATCG
Source organism: Oscillospiraceae bacterium (assembly GCA_015066525.1). Lineage (GTDB taxonomy): Bacteria > Bacillota > Clostridia > Oscillospirales > Acutalibacteraceae > Eubacterium_R. Next base: position 12,914 of record SVOG01000008.1, read on the forward strand.
AACTCATCGCAAGGAAGAAAAATACAAAAAGCAAGAACCACTTCGTCGGTTTCAGTCGGAGAATATCGGCAAAGGCTCTGAAGGTGGATTTCAGCGTCACCTTCTCTACGGTCTCGCCGTCCTTCGGCTGTTTGGGTGTATAGACGCCCTCGAGTGACTTGCAGCAGATAAAGCCGAGCACGACCGCCATAATGCTGATAACCGCAGCGATAACAGCGTAGGCGTTACTCTGGTACTTCCTGCCGAGGAGAGTTGCCACGGTCGGCACAAGTGCGGGAAGAATATTCGCGATACCGACACAGGCAGCGTTGAGAAGCGAGGAAAGGGAGCGGATATCCGTTCTCTCATCGTAATCCTCGGTCAGTTCCGCAACCACGGCATAATACGGAATGGAATACATCGTATAGAATACCCAGATTGCCATCGAGAGCAGCGTATAAAGCAAAATCTTAAGGAGTTGCGACGAGAGTCCCGCGCCGATGCTTGTCCACGCGACGACGAATACAACGGCAAGCGGAAGGATGGACACCTTCATCACCTTGCGCTTATCGACGCCGGGGCGGTCGGTGTAATTACCGATGAGCGGGTCCGTAATCGCATCCCACATAATGGAGATAAAAATAATAATTGAACTGTACTTCGGCTGGATGCCGACAATCTCATTCAGAAAGGTCAGATAATATGTATAAAACATATTATAACAGAGGGATTCCGTAAAGATGCCAAAGGCATAGCCGAACTTTTTTCTCTTTGTCAGAGTCTGTTTCATCATGATCACCTCAAGTATTATTATAGGACGATTAAAAACAATATTCAATATTTAATTTTCATTTAATCATCTTGCTGTATAGTAAAGTCAACCTCAGATGAGGAATAAACAATTTGGAGATGAAAGAAATGAAAAAATCAATCAAAAATTTTATTATGATCGGAATGGCAGTTGTGCTCGTCGGAACGAGCGCCGTCACCTTCACCTACGCAAGCGACAAAGGGGCGATGATGCCTCAACAGAGTTTCAGTCAGGAATTCGGGCAGCGGGACGGATTCGGTCAATCGGGCGGCAACAACCCGCTTGAGGGATTCGGCAGCGATAACAGCCAAAACGGCGCGCAACAAAACACACCGCCCTCGATGAACGGCAGCGGTCAAAACGGCAACACGCAGCAGTCACCGCCGAGTGATAATCAGCAGAGCAGTGACAACCAAAACGCACCGCAGACACCGCCGAGCGACAGTCAGCAAAACGACGACAGTAAAACCACCGAAAACGCGACACCGAACGAAAAAGATACCGCAACGAGCAACGAGGACTTAACCGTTACCAACACGGCGAAAATGATGCCGCAACAGAGAGGCGGTCACGGCGATGTGATTTCCGTTTTATGCTATCTCTTCGGCGGACTGCAAATCGGTATTATCGTGCTGATTCTGCTCTACCTCGCCTTCTCGGAATTCAACAAAATGAGTTTTAATCAAACCCTTTCTAAATTCAAAAAGTAATCAATAAACACCCCGTTTTCACGGGGTGTTTATTCTATCGCGCGAGATACTGATAAAAGAGTGACTTGTCGGAATCGGTACCGACGAAATTCATCTTACTTCTAAGCGGTATCTCATCAAGCGTTTCCATATAATCATACTCCGTCACGCAGGCGCCGCCCGTTTGGATAAAGCGGGAGACGGAAGAGGTATACTCGACAAGCGGCGTTACGCTACCGATGACGAATATCAGCATCACGGTCAGCAGTTTCTTCGCGTATTTCTGATAGTCCTTCGCGTTCTTCTCGGGCGGTTTCGTACAGAATACCGTGCAGAGATATTCCATCAGCATCAGCATCAGCAGAAACAGTGCCGGAATAGACGCACGCATGCAGAAATCAATCGAATTGCCGACGCGAATCAGCGGCGCTATCAGTAGTGAAACAAGAATAATGAGTGACTCGAAGCGATGCTTCCTATCCCGCAACGCGAGAAGAAGGAAGCCAAATTCAAAGAGTACAAAGAGCACATACATCACTGCCAAAACGGTCGGGCTGGCATCAATCGTATTCACACCCGACAAGCCTCCGCTTTGTGCATCGGTCGAGGCGATATTATTCAGATAATACAACCCAAAAACCGGAAGGAGCGTTACCAGTGCAAGGAGATTCTGCGGGGTAAATAAATCCCTCAAAAAGGCGCCGATTTTCTTCTCTTTTGCTGCATGCACAAAACTGCGCAGCGCAAAAATAAGCATATAAGCAGCAAGCCCCACAAGCGGAAGCGGAGAGGTCGGCAGGAGGAGCAGCCCGATGAGGGCAAAGGATTTTGCATCTTTTTCGTTAAAGGTGATGGCACAGGCAAGCCAAGCGGGAACCGCCTGATTAAACACCCAGCAAAGCTGGGTGGACATACTGCTATACTGGTAATAAGCAGCCCACCATTCAATGTGCGACAGAAATCTCTGTGGGTTCGCCACAGTACATACTGCATCCATACCGCTAAAGAGCACAAACACGGAAAATGCAATAAAGGTCGCCTTTTTCCTGCCGCTACCAATCTTAAACAGAACCAGCAGGAACGAGACATAAATCAAAATCACGCTCCAGAGCAAAATCGCCATTCTCGCGACAAACCATCCGGCCCTGAAACCACCGAGCGCTGTGCCGAGCTTTCCTAAAAGTGCGGGCAGGAGCCAGTAACCGATATAATAAACGAGACTCTCGCTGTTGCCGTTCTTATATCGCACGGGCCATGCGTAATTGATTAAGTCGCGGAAGATGACATTACGGTACTCATAGTCACTCTTTTGGGTAAAGAAACCGCCCTGTCCCGACAAAAACGCCCACATTATGATGAGCAAGCCGAGAAGGAGAAGCGTGCTTTTCTTAATACGGATTTCTCCATCCTCACATTTCGAGGCGAAAAACATACCAACGCAAAGCAGGAACGCACACGGTATGCCGATATAGAGCTTCAGCCAGGTGACGAAAAATATCAGTGACGGTACTGCCAGCAAAACGAGGGCAAGGCTGCGAAATTTTTTATAATGCAGTGTTATCATAATCAGTCCTCAAAATTAATGCGTTCTTCTTCAATAACAAGCGGTCGGTTCATCACACGGGTATTGATATTCATAATATACTCCCCAAGGAAGCCGAGGAAAAAGAGCTGCACCGAGCCAAGAAAGGTAATGCTGATGACTGTTGGAACAGTACCGCCGGGAAACCTATCCCACCAGATGAGTTTCATAATCAGATAAACAATACCGATAAGCGCACTGAGCATACCGACGATAAATCCCGCAAAGGAAGCGATACGCAGTCCGATTTTCGTATACGAAGTAAAGCTCAGCATTGCCGCGTCATAGAGGGTAAAGAAATTATTATGGGTCTTGCCTGCCGCGCGTTTCGGCTGGGTGTATTCAATATCCTTGCGTTTATAGCCAAGTTCGGCAACGATGCCGCGAATGAAGGGGGTCGGGTCGTCAAGGTCTCGAAGCACCTCAATAAACGACCTGTCATACAGTGCAAACCCCGTAAAATGCTCAATCTGTTCAACAGGTGACATCTTCTTAATCAATTTATAGTAACAGGTACGCGCAAAGCGGACAAAGGGATTCTCCTTGCTCGCGCTCTTAATGCCGCAGACAATCTTATACCCGTTTTCCCACTCGTGCACGAATTGCGGTATCATCTCCACCGGGTCCTGAAAATCAGCACAAATCGGAATCACGCAGTCGCCGCTCGTCTGGAGCATGGCGTGGTAGGGAGAATTGAACTGTCCGAAATTTTTTGCGTTGAGTATGGCGCGGACTTTATGATTCTTCGCACAAATGCCGCGTATCAGGGTACGCGTGTTATCCGTTGAGCAGTTGTCAATAATAAGAATCTCATAATCGTACTGCGAAAGAGAGGACACTAACTCCGCCTCGACCGCCGCAGTGATATTCACGATGTTTTCTTCCTCATTATAACAAGGAATGACAATACTAATCTTCTTCATCATTTTCTCCATTTAGTTTACGGGTTTATAGAAATACAGATGACTTTTGACATAATACATCGCGATAAAATCCTCCGTTTTATCGAGTGCAAAGCTCTGCTCGGCTGCATCTCACCAAACTCATCATAATACACGCCGTACATAATGTAATACGCAAACAGCATTATCGCAAGGATAACAAAAGGCAGCGCCATATTGGCGAGATTATAGTATACAAGCGCCTTTTCCCTGCTTTTACATTTCAGGTTCGAAAACCATCTGTAAAACAGCAAAAATGCAACAGGATAAAGCACTATAAAAAGTGCATACTGGAGCATTTCATACGGCTCGGGGGCGCATCCCTTTATCGCATCGGGCATTAGAATTCCCTCATACTTTTCGAGACTCACATCGGCAGGTATAAGCGTAACCAGCATCATTGTAATAACACTAACCGCAAACGACATCAATCCTGAAAGAAGGGTAACAACCTCACTCTTGAGCGCGCTGTTCAATTTTAATCCGTTTTGTGAATATTCTTTCATTCTGCGTTATTCTCCGTATTTCTGTACCACTCTACCGTGCGCCTGATGCCCTCGTCAAAATCAATTTTGGACACAAATCCCGTGTCAGCAGTCAGCGCGCTGATGTCCGCACGAAGTTCAAGCGGATTTTTAACAGCAAACTCACCGTATCCGATTTGAGCGTCAGGATTAATACAGTCCTTCACCTTTTCAACATATTCCTTAAGCGCTTTTGACTCGCCGCTCGCGACAACATATGTCTTGCCGGCAACACCCTTCTGGGCCAGCATATATAAAGCTCTTGCCGCGTCATCGCAGTAGAGATAATCCCACATCTGCTCACATTTTGAGAGTTTGGGCTTTTCTCCGTTTTCGAGTGAGTGAATTAATTTTGAAATCATAGACTTCTCACCGTCACAGGGACCGTAAACGCTGAGTATCCGTGTCCAGATAAAATCCGTTTTTGTGTCGCTTGCCGCTATTTTGCACATATTTCCTGCGGCAAGCTTTGCGGCACCGTACTGCATATACGGCTCGCACGGAGTCAATGGCGTCAAAGGTTCATTATGTCTGCCGTACTCCGCCTGAGAGCCTGCACCGACGAACACCTTTGCACTGAGATTCACCGAAGCCTTCAGCAAATCGAGCGTATATTCGACATTTTTCAGCTGTACTTCGGGATTATGCCTTCCCTCGCCCGAAGGAGAGGACCATGCCAGATGAAACACAGCGTCAATTTTTTCATTAAAAAGCTTAGTGAGATTGCGGTAGTTATTCATATCGCATTTTATCACAGCTACTCCGGACGGTATACGGGGGATTCTATTTGAGTTTGTATGACAAACTGCGTAAACCTTTATCCCTTTATCGCTAAGCAGCTTACAAAGCGATATTCCTATTGCCCCAGTCGCTCCGGTGACAATGGCAGATTTAATATTTCTCAAAATATCTCCTACTTCATCTCATACAAATCAATAATCATATTTTCTTTCATTTCCTCATCGGAAAGCATAGGGTTCATATATTCAAGCGGAAGCGACTCCATCTGGCCGTCGCTACGCTTATATGACACCTGCTTGGGAACTGCAGTAAGTTCAATCGGTGTATGAACTTCTGCTATGACAGGTCCGTCGTAATTTAGCACTTGGTTGATTTTTTCGTCAAGTTCGGCGTTACAATGGATAACAACGCTCTTCACTCCGAAGGATTCAGCAACCTTGGATACAGTCGGTATCGTCGTTCCCGATGCCTCATTACAAGCAACAAGATGTCCGTCAAAAATATTAGTCTGTGTTGCCTTTATAGCACCGTACCCGTTATTACAAAGCACGAAAATCTTAATCGGAAGATTGAGACGTCTTACAGTCTCAAGCTCCTGAATATTCATTACAAATCCGCCGTCACCGTTAACACCGACAGTTCGCTTACCGCCCGCAGCAAGACAAGCGCCAATAGCCGACGGGAAGCCATAGCCCATTGAGGCAAGCCCCTTGGTACAGAAAACACGCTGTCCTTTTTTTACCTTGAACGCCTGCATTGAAATATCAATACAGCTGCCCGAGCTTCCCGACACATACACATCGTCAGCTGTCATATAATCCGAAATCTTATCAATAAGACAGTAGGTGTTTACATAATCCTTGTCATCATAATATTCTTTAGGCACTATCGGATACTTTGACTTGAGTCTGTTTGCATAATCAAACCACTCACTGCGGGGATTTGCAACAATTTTATCCTTATATTTCAGCACGGTATCAATGAATTCACCTGCATCCGCACATACGGGAATATCCGCCCTGACATTGACCTTGTGAAGCTCAGCATCGTCAATATCTATCATAATTTTAGTAGCCGCTCTCGCAAAGCCGTCAAAATTATAACCCGTCTGGAGCAGGTTAAGGCGCGCTCCTATGCTAAGGAACAAATCGGAATTCTGCTGAATAAAATTAGCATATCTGTGTCCGAGTCCGCCGGGTCTTCCAAAATAAAGCGGATTAGTTTCATCAATCAGATCAATACCGTTCCATGTGGTCAAGACGGGGATATGAAGTGCTTTTACAAGCTCTGCGGCTTTGTCTTGCGCTCCCGCCAGGCGTATACCGTTTCCGAGCATAATTACGGGTCTTTCTGACGCGTTGAGTTTGTCGATTATTTCAAGAACGATACCGTCAAGGCTTACTTTCTCCATTGTGTCGGGAGTATATCCGACGAGCGAAGTCTCGTCTATCATCGTTGCCTGAACATCCAGCGGAATATCGAGCCATACGGGACCCTTTCTTCCGTGAGTGGCTTCATAAAGAGCGCGCTCCATATGGTAGCGTATTGTCTGCGGGTCATCTACAAGCGCTGCATACTTCGTCATCGGCTTTACAACGGAAATAATGTCGAGCTCTTGCATTCCCTGTTGTCTGACGCCCTGGTTGTTTATCATATCGGCGCGCTTTACCTGACCCGAAACGACAAACACGGGGGTTGACTCTAACCAGGCTCCTGCAATACCCGTCAGTGCATTTGTTCCGCCCGGACCGGTGGTAACCATTAGCAGTCCTATATTGTTATTTACACGGGCATATGCTTCGGCGGCAATAGAGCACGCCTGCTCATGAAGGCAGGTGATGAACTGAATTTTTTCGCTTTTTCCGAGCGAGTCATTGAGGTGCATTGCGCCGCCTCCCGGAAGCATAAACATATGCGAAGCTCCCGTTTGCTCAAGTTTCTTAATCACATAATCCGATAGTTTAATCAAATGCTGTTACCTCGTTACATATTGTAGATACTTTCAGTGATAAAGTGAATCTTTTTTAGATTTCTGCTCTTTTCTTTGAAATCAGAATACATTTCCTTAATCTCTGAATTGAGTTCGTCCCATTTGCCGTTATTGTTAAGTGATGGGAGATGCTCGTCCGCATAACTTTCATTGTACTCGTTCTTAAATCCGTCGAAGCCCGCAATACCGACTTCGTTTATTCCGATATAGTCAAGTAGTCTCAGCGCGCAGATAACCGCATTGTCAAAATGCTTAAATCCGCGTTTTACGGCATTGTCAAAATTAATGATAATCTCATTTTTACCTGCTGTCTGCTTAATATTTGAGAGTATAATTTTCTTCGTATTCTCAAACTTTTTCGCATTTGCTTTTTGAGCATATTCGTACCTTGCAGGGTTTACAAAAAGCACATAGTCATAGTCGTAGTCGCCTACAAAGGCATTTACGCCGATTTTGAGCGAATGCATCGTTTTCGCATATTCGTTAATCTCCGCTTCGTTCTCCATAACGGATTTGCCCGGAGCAATCAGCAGAAGGTTTTTGTTCTTAAACGCTTCTTTTAATTCTTTTATACTTTGAGCATCGTCAATCTGTCTGCTCTGGTTGGCAATATACTTGCTTTCAAGCAGGTCGTAATCATATTTGCGCCTGTCCTCGGGAGAAAGCGACTCGATAATATTTCGCATATCCTTCGCATTAACCCTGTGGTTGTCGATGAGATATGCTATATTGTTAACATGGGTACAGTACAGTCCCGCAATAAAGTATTCCGTCGAGTAGCCCCACGAAAATTTCTGCTGATAATAGGTCATATATATGTCGATAGCGTCCATAATGGCATCGAGATTATAATGACCCGCGCATTTGCGGTTCAGATAGCTCACTACGAGCTCGGTAGTGGCGTTTCCTGCGCCCCTGCCCATACCGCAGAGACTCGCATCAACGATACATTCCCTGTCGTATTTTTCCATCAGTCTGGTGAAATGGACTGTAAGAGAAAAGGATAATTGCTGATTGTTGTGGGAGTGGAAGCCGATTTTTATTTTTCTGTCGAGCTTTGAGGCAAGAATATCAATAATATGCTCCAAATCCTCCTCGTACATAGCGCCAAAGGTGTCAACAACCGAGAGTCCCTCGGGCATAAACGCATTCATCTCATCGGCAAGCTCGGACAAATCTTCGTCAGAATATGCAAGCGTATTAGCCGCCTGAAAATATACAGCATAGCCCTTTGCCCTGATTTTCTGACCGATTGCGATACCCTCCTTATGTCTACCGTGAGGGAAAACGACTCTGATGGCGTCAATGGATTTGCCGTCATTACGAGGAAGAATGTCCGGATTATATCTGTCCCAGTCGATCATTGCAACATAGGTTGCGTTTTTGTTTTCGGGGTCAATATAATGCAGCAAATCGTCCGGAATATGATAAAAAGACGAGCCTTCCCTGTGTTTCTCATTTTTCAGCCAGCCGCATTCAATTATCTCCACCCCTGCCTTTTCAAGCTGGGCGATTATGCCGCTGATATTAGCCGAGCCGAACTGAGAATTAACAATATATGCTCCGTCACGGAGTGTACAGTCAAGCAAACTAATCTTTGAACTCATATGCATCTTCTTCCTTATTTTTCTGGCGGTATGCCCAGAATTTATTTAGTAAAAAGTTTATCGGTATGGATATAACAAGATTTAATATCGGAGCGAGGTAACCCGCAATCTTGTCCGCCGTCAGGGTGATACCCATTGACGAAAGCGGCATTACAAACACGCCGCAAAAGCGCTCGATATGCAGCACGCTCAGCCACAAAAAGGTCAGTGCTTCGGCAAGAAACAGTCCCGTGAAACTATACGAAACATAGGTCTTGGCAAGAACGAGATACCACTTGCGCTTTTCTTTTTCCTCATTTTCCTTAAACACAAATCGGTTATTGAGTAAAAATGAAACAAACACACTGATAACAAATGCCGGGATATTACAAATCAGCGGATTGACGCCAAGGAAAAACAATACCGAATAGATGCCGTACGAGGTGAGCGTATTGACAACGCCCACCAAGCCGAATTTAATGAACTGTATAAGGGTATTTGTTTTCATACGGTTAATCCTTCAATGCCTCTTTGATAATCTTCGCCATATAGTCGAGTTTGGCATCGGTCATACCGGGATACAAACCGACCCAGAAGGAGTTAGCCATCACGCGGTCGGTTACGGCAAGGTCACCGACGACGCGGTATTTATCTGTACCGCGGATATCGTCGAATACGGGCTGACGCACAATATTACCCGAAAAGAGCATACGCGTCTGCACGCCGTGTGCCTCGCAGTACTGCACGACCTTATTTTTCGACACACCTTCGCGGCAAGTCACGATAAAGCCGAACCACGAGGGGTCGCTGCCCTCTTCAGCCTGCGGGAGGATGAGTTTATCCTCCGCCTCCTTCAGGCTCTCGTAGAGGCGCTTGAAATTATAGCGACGTTTCTCGGCAAAGGACGGGAATTTCTCGAGCTGCGCACAGCCGATAGCTGCCTGCATTTCGGTTGCTTTAAGGTTAAAGCCGAAATGGGAATAAACATATTTATGGTCATAACCCTGCGGCAGCTCGCCGTACTGTCCGTCAAAACGGTGGCCGCAGAGATTATCAACACCCGACGGGCAGGCGCAGTCACGTCCCCAGTCGCGCATGGAACGGGCAATCTTATGTAAAAGCGGATTCGCAGTGTAAACCGCGCCACCCTCGCCCATCGTCATATGATGCGGCGGGTAAAAACTCGAGGTGCCGATGTCGCCAAAGGTGCCCGTAAGTCCTTCCCTGCCGTCAAGGGTATAGCGGCTGCCGAGCGCGTCACAGTTATCCTCAATCAACCAGAGGTTGTGGCGGTCACAGAAATCTCTGACCGCCTTAATGTTAAACGGATTGCCGAGCGTATGCGCAAGCATCACCGCTTTTGTCTTATCGGAATACGCCGCCTCCAACTGAGCAACATCAATATTGTACTCAGGTATCGTAATATCAACAAACACGGGCACGGCACCGTACTGAATAATCGGCGCGACCGTTGTCGGGAATCCCGCCGCAACCGTAATGACCTCGTCACCGCGATGAATGCGACGCTCTTTCAAAAGCGGCGATGTCAGAATCGCAAACGCCAGAAGATTCGCCGACGAGCCCGAATTGACGAGCGAAACATACGGGATGTCGAGGTAACCGGCAAGCTGGTGCTCAAACTGATTACAATATCTGCCCGAGGTCAGCCAGAATTCGAGTGCCGAGTCGACGAGATTTATCATCTCGCGCTCATCAAATACGCGGGAAGCATACGGAATGCGGTCGCCCTCCTCGTAAGGTTTTTCGGTCATATAGGTTTTGTAATACGCGCGTATGTGGTCAAAAATCACATCGCGTGCTTCATTTTTATTCATATTTTCAAACATATCAGTTTACACTTTCCAGAAATTCTTTAATCTGTTTTTGGCACACGGCGTCAACATCTCCGCCCGCGGCGTATACCTTAGTCCACTCCACGGTCTTTTGCAGCGCTGTGCGGATTTTCCAAACGGGCTGCCAGGAGAAGGTCTGTTTCAGTTTTGTCGTGTCGAGACGAAGGAATCCCGCCTCATGAACGGCGTTTTCCTCGCTGACATTTTTCCACGCTGCGCCGTCGCCGTAGCAGGCGCAGAAGATGTCACAAAGCTCACCCGTTGTGATACAGTCGCTGTCGTCAGGTCCGACATTATAGGCGTCGCAATACGCCCTATCCTCATACTGCTTCATCGCAATCATCAGATAGACGTAAACCGGCTCGAGCACATGCTGAAACGGGCGCGTCGAGTAGGGATTACGCACGATAATCTCGCTGCCGCTCATCACGGCACGCACGCAGTCGGGCACAATACGGTCGTTGGCAAAATCGCCGCCGCCGATGACATTACCCGCACGCGCAGTGGATACCGCCACGCCGTTTGACGCAAGAAACGACTTCTGATAACTATGGGTCACGAGCTCCGAGCAGGATTTACTGTTTGAATACGGGTCGAAGCCTTCGAGTTTCATATCCTCGGTAAAGGCAATATTCAAATCCTCATTTTCATACACCTTATCGGTCGTGACATTGAGAAAAGATTTCACGCTCGGGCACTGTCTGACGCATTCGCAGACATTCACCGTGCCCATCACGTTCACATCATATGTATAGCGCGGCATCTTATAGCTGTCGCGTACAATCGGCTGCGCCGCGAGGTGCAGAACAATTTCAGGCTGAAAAGCATCGAACACGCCCTTCAGTTTGTCATAGTCGCGGATGTCGCCCATCACCGACTGTATCGATAGGTCAAGCATAGAAAACAAATTCGGCTCAGTCGGAGGGTCGAGCGCATAGCCGCAGACCTCGGCGCCGAGGGTGGTAAGCACCTTGCAGAGCCACGCGCCCTTGAAGCCCGTATGACCGGTAACCAGCACGCGCCTGCCTTGATAAAACGATAAATCCATATCAGTTCTCCCAGGTTTTCCAGGGGGCGTTGCCGCTGTCCCAGAGTTTTTCAAGGATGTCCATCTCGCGTTTATTATCCATACACTGCCAGAAGCCTTTGTAGATATAGCTCATCAACTGACCGTCCTCGGCAAGTTTCTCCATCGGCTCGCGCTCAAAGACGGTGGCGTCGCCATCAATATAATCAAAGATTTCGGGACCCAGCACCATATAACCCGCATTAATCGGAGCACTGTCGGAGATATTCTTCTCGCGGAAGGATTTCACCGCATTGTCGCCGCCGATATTCAGCACACCCTTGCTCTGCTCGAGCATCGTGGCGGTCAGGGTCGCAATCTTGCCGTGGCTCTCATGGAATTTCACGAGTTCCTCAATATTGACATCACAAACGGCGTCGCCGTAAGTCATCAGAAACGGGTTATGACCGATAAAGGGCTGAATGCGCTTGATTCTGCCGCCCGTCATCGTGTTCAGTCCCGTATCCACGACGGTGACGCGCCAGGGTTCACAATGCTGATTATGGATAATCATATCATTCTTGCCCGAAGTGAAATCAAAGGTGATGTCGCTGTTATGCAAAAAATAGTTGGCAAACCATTCCTTAATGATATGCTGCTTATAGCCGGCGCAGATAATAAAATCATTATAACCGTAGTGTGCATATTCCTTCATAATATGCCATAAAATCGGTTTACCGCCGATTTCAATCATCGGCTTTGGCTTATATTCACTTTCCTCGCTGATACGCGTGCCGAATCCGCCGGCAAGAATCACAACTTTCATAAAATCTCCTAAAGGACACAATATCCCACTTTATTTTAATTTATATATTATTAAATCACAAAAATCATACGCTGTCAATCGCCCGCGAGCGGCATTTTTCGACAATTAGTAAAAATACGGCGATAATAATTGTGCAATTCTCACAATTTTGAAATTTAGCAAATCACAATATTTGCTCATTGTATAGATATTTTGCACAAAATATTGACTTTATTTTTTAATTGAATATCATATTAGGTGTAGCGTGGCTACAAAAATAGCGAATCACAACATAATAGATAATTTACGAAAGGATGTTCACTATGGCTACTAAGAAGACAGACGCAGCAAAAGAGACTGCTAAGAAGGCTACCAAAGCTGTAAAGGAAACTGCTGCAAAGGCAGAGGCTGCTGCTAAGACAACGGCTAAGAAAGCAGAGACTGCTGCTAAGGAAACCGCTAAGAAGGCAGAGACCGCTGCAAAGGAAACTGCTAAGAAGGCTGAAACTGCTGCTAAGACAACCGCCAAGAAGGCTGAGACTTCAGCAAAGAAGGCAGAGGCTACCGCAAAAGAGACCGCTAAGAAAGCTGAGAAGGTTGCCAAGAGCACCGCAAAGAAGGCTGAGAAGGCTACCAAGAAGACAGCTCAGAAGCTTGCAACTAAGGAGATTTACTTCGAGTTTGCTGACAAGCAGATTGAGATTTCCGACATCAACAGCAAGGTTGAGGCTGCATGGGTAGCAGAGGGTCACAAGGCTTCTTCCATCAAGTCAATCAGACTTTATGTAAAGGCTGAGGACAGCGCTGTTTACTATGTCATCAACGAAAAAGAGAGCGGCAAAATCGAGCTCTAATTCACGCAAAGCAAAAGACTGCAAGCGAGGCTTGCAGTCTTTTTTATTTCGCTAAAATGCCGTATATTTCACTGAGGGATTGTATCTCATAATCTATCGGGATACCGAGCGTGTTCGGATTGCCCGCAGGGTTATAGCGGCAGGTTCGGATGCCCGCATTGACGCCGCCGCGCATATCGCTCGTAAGGGAGTCCCCCACAATCAGGATTTCGTCCTTGCAACACGACTCGATATGGCTGAGCACATAGTCGAAAAACTCCCTGCTCGGTTTCTCATACCCCACTTCGTCCGAGATAAAGATACCGTCAAAGATTTCGTCAAAGCCGGCGTTATGCAGGCGTTTCGTCTGGACATTGTAAGCACCGTTTGTGACCGCATACTGGCGGTACTTCCCTTTCAGCGAGGCAAGGATTTCGGGACTGTTTTCGATAAACGCGGTTGTATCGGCAATGCCGTTTTCATAGTCAACCGTGAACTGCTCGCTGCGCACGCCCTCAATCCCGAGCACCTCAAACAGCTCGTCAAAGCGCTTGACGAGCACCTGTTCCTTCGTAATCTCCCTGCGCTCGAGCATATCCCAATACTTGATATTAATGCGCGCATAGAGCGCCTGTATCCCCGGGGTACACGGCGGGAGATGGTATTTTTCAAACTGTGCCTTCAGGGAATTGCGCTCGCACAAGTCAAAATCGAGCAGTGTACGGTCAATATCCCACAAAATCGTCTTAATCATAAATCACCTGAAAGAAAAAACGCCGCATAAAGCGGCGTTTTCAATTATGTATTCTTATGCCTGAGGAGCTTCTACAGGACAAACACCTGCGCAAGCGCCACACTCGATGCAAGTATCTGCATCAATTACATACTTGGTATCGCCTTCTGAGATAGCGCCAACAGGACACTCGCCTGCACAAGCACCACACATAATGCAATCGTCGTTAATTGTGTATGCCATAACAAAACCTCCTGTGAAAATTCAGAATTCCCATTCCTACAAATAATATAACAAAGAAGAATCAAAAATGCAAGACATTTTTATATTTTGTTATTTTTTGACTATGCGCACTTCACTGCGATTCACGGTCACGGGGGCGCCGTCGGGCACATTATCAAGCCGCACTTTAAGCATGCCCGTGAGCACGGCGCTGTCCACGACAACCCCCCTGCCCTCGCGGCAATCGACAGTCGTGCCGACGCGCGGGGTAATCTTATTGAGGTATTCGTAGGAGTTCTGCTCATATTTCAGGCAGCACATCAGTCTGCCGCAGCAGCCGCTGATTTTGCCGGGCGAGAGCGAGAGCCCCTGCTCCTTCGCCATTTTGATGGACACGGAGTGAAAATCGCTGAGGAAGGTCGAGCAGCAGAACGGTCTGCCGCAGATACCGAGACCGCCGAGCATCTTAGCCTCGTCGCGCACGCCGATTTGTCTGAGTTCAATACGGGTATGGAATTCCGATGCCAAATCCTTGACAAGCTCGCGGAAATCGACCCTGCCCTCCGCCGTGAAATAGAAGATAATCTTCGAGCGGTCAAAGGTGTACTCGACCTCCGTCAAATCCATCTCGAGCCCGTGCTCCTCTATCTTGCGGCGACAGATTTTATAAGCGCTGTCCGCCTTTTTCTTATTCTCCTCGAGCTGCTCCAAATCCCGCTTGGTCGCCACGCGCATAATGGGTTTGAGCGGTTGGACGACCTCGTTGTCGTTCACTTCTTTCACACCCGTGGAGGCAACGCCACACTCCACGCCGCGCGCCGTTTCCACAATGACGCTGCAGCCCTTTTCCACTGCAATATCCTTAGGGTCAAAATAATACATTTTGCCCGTGTCCTTAAAGCGGACACCCACAACTTTAACCATAGTAAAAACCTTTCTATCTGTTCTGCGCTCTGCGAAGCGCGTAGCAGACCTTTGTAATCAGTATCGCATTATTGCCGTTTCGCGCGGCATAATCGAGAATATCATCACAGACGGTAATCAGTCTGAGTAATTTTGCCTTTGTCAAATTGGTACAAAGCAATTCAGCCTGCTTCTTCTGCCCCGAGAGGGAGTCGCCGCTTTGATAAAGCAGCGCGTCACGGACAATCACCTTCAGCAGCTCCACCGCAGCAATCAGCGTATCGCGGTCGCGCTCAAAGACGGAGCAAACCTTCAGCAGTTCGTACTCGTCGGGCATAATCATCGCCTCCGCCATCGAGCGGGCAATCTCCGTAATCTTAGAGAGTTTTCCGTCGCCGAGAGCGTCCATCGCCTTGCCGATATTGCCGCTCCACGCCGTCACTGCTGCAAGCGCGTCGGTGTATTCGGTATCGGGTATTTTATCGCAGATATACTCCGCGCCCTGCGAAGGCTCCACACCTTCAAGCGAGATAACGACGCTGCGCGACAGCACTGTTTCAAGAAGCGCCGCCTTACTGTTTACCGTGAGGATAAAGACCGCATAGGCGGGCGGCTCCTCCAGTATTTTCAGTATCGCATTCTGTGCGCTTTCGCTCATACACTGGCAATTACCGAGTATGTAAATCTTGTAGTCCGCCTCGTTCGGGCGCACAAAGACGTCCTCCTTGACCTCGCGCACGACATCAACATGAAAGGAACGCGGACCGCCCGTGGCAGCGTATTCATATATATCGGGGTGGTAACCCTTCAGTACCTTGGAGCACTGGGGGCACGCACGGCAGGGTTTTTCACCCTCGCCCCTGCAAAAGAGGCTGAGTGCAATCTCCCTGGCAAGCGTCCGCTTGCCGAGTCCCTCTTCGCCCTCGATGACGATGGCGTGGGGCAATCTGCCCGACTCAATCAGAAAGGAGAGCTGCTCCTTCACCCTTGTATTACCTACAAAATTAAAATTCATATCCTAAAACTTCTGAAAATTCTCAATATCCATTGTGAACGCCACGGCGCCGTACTCTTCGACATCAATCTCCTGATTCAGAAGCGAGCCGGTAATCGTGCTCTTGACGCCCGGGGATTTGACGACACGCTTTTTAACATTCGACTTCAATATCTCATAAAGCTTCTCGACCTTCTCGTCGTCGCATCCGATGAGAATCGCGGTATGACCGTCCTTGAGGAACTGTCCCGAGGTCGAGATTTTCGTGGCGAAATAGCCGTTTTGTGCAACGGCTTCCAACACTTTTTCCGTGTCCGAGTTTGACACGATTGTCATAACAAGTTTCATATAATCACTTCTTTAATGTTTTTTCTTTACACCCCATTATACCGAAATCCGAATCGGTTGTCCATCGGAAAACGGATGATTTTACAATTTGGAAATATTTACTTTACTCTTTGTATTATATCACGGAGGCGAGCGCCACGATAACGGGCATCGTGATAATGGAAAAGACGCTCGTCTGCCCCACCAGTTCCGAAGGCAGCGCGGTATCGTTATCATATTTAGCGCTGTACATCGCGGTATTCGTCGCAATCGGTGCCGAGGCGGAAATCGTCAGCGCGATACGCATCGGACCCTCCACGCCGATGAGCTTAAACACCAGCATCATCGTTACGGGTATGACGATGAGGCGCAGGAAGGAGACGAAATAAATTTCCTTTTTCGCAAAGATATTCTTAAAATTACAATTGGCAAAGAAGGTGCCGAACACAATCATCGCCATCGGTGAATTGCACGCCGCGACCCTGCTCATTGTATCCGAGAGGAAATCCGGGAGTTTCACGCCGAGAAGGAAGAGCGGAATGCCGATGATAACGCTAATGGAACCGGGATTGACAAAAAGATTCTTCACATTAATCTTTGCCTTGCCGCCCGAGACCTCGTGGATTCCGTATGTAAACGCAAACACATTAAACACCGCGACATAGCACGAGGAATAGAAGATTCCCTCCTTGCCGACGACGCTCTCCGCAAGCGGGAGCGCGAGAAAAGCGGCGTTGGAAAAAGTTGTCGCATAGTGATAAATACCACTCTCCATCCGCGGTCTCTTGCGGAAGGTCAGCGAGGAGATACCCACGCCGAGCAGATGCGTCAGAAACGCGAGCAAGAACGCGAGCGCCAGCCCTTTGATATGCTCCGCGGTGCGCTCCATCGAGAGGAAGGAGTTAATCACCGCTATCGGCAGGATGATATTAAACAGTAAATCAACGAGCCGTTTGCCGTCCGCCTGGACAAAGATTTTCATCTTGTCCGCAGCGAATCCGAGACCCGCAATCAAATACAGAATGATAACCTGAACGGCTACAATCTGGAGATTACCTAAAAAATCATTTAACATCTGTCAACGATACTCCGTCTGAAAAAAATGGCAAAATGCGAGACACAAAAAACCGTCATCATAAGTCCTATGTCAAATATCAACGCCTTTCCCTGCCGCGCCGTCACCGCCGAAAGATAGCCGGCGTAATACAGAACGCCTGCGTTAAACATAGCGCCCGAGAAGAAGAGGGTGCTCTTCATAGCGGGCTCGTGTCGGAGTGATTCCGCAGCAAAGCAGTAAAAAAACGCCATCAGAAAGATATAGGAAATCAGCTTCAGCGTGGGCAGCAAATCCCGTCCGACGCTGATATACTCCGTCAGCGCCTGCGCCATCTTCAGCATCGACCAGAAGAGCGGCACAAACACCGCATAGGACAGGCGGCGAAAATCATATTTCGCATCGCCGAAAGAGAGCGCCGCCATCACGAACACAAATGCGCTCAGCAGTGCGCACACCGCCGTTGCACCCAGCAGACCGGCGCCGCCGTATGCCGTGGTATTGCCCGTTATCAGCGCATAGATGCCGAGCAGGTCGCAAACCATCTCGACAACAAATCCTCCCGCGACCGCCAACGCATACAGTTTCAGCTTCCCCGCCGATTTCAAATCAAAGGCGGGCTGCCGCTGCTCTCTCTTATGACACGCAAGAAACATCAGTACGAGCGACAAGAGGAGCAAGGTAAAAATCGAATAATTCACGCCGACGCCGAGTGCCAATACCGTCTGCACGCAGACGAGAACACCCGCCACAACGACGGTAATCATCGAAAGGATATGGGTAAGAGATTCGTTAAAACGCACAACCCTACCTCTCGCTCATCGGGATGAATTCACGCGACTTTGACACGCTCTTATAAGCAGGGCGCATAATTCTGCCGCCCGAGGTAATCTCCTCGAGGCGGTGTGCCGACCAACCCGCAATACGGGCGGTAGCAAAGAGCGGTGTATATAAATCCTCGGGGATGCCGAGCACCTTGTAAACAAGTCCCGAATAGAGGTCGACATTCGCGCACATCGCCTTGTCGACACCTCTGACCTCGGCGAACACCTCGGGGGTGAGTTTCTCGATGTTTTCAAGGGTGACAAATTCCTTCTCAAAGCCGTGCTCGTACGCGAGTTTACGCGCATTCGCTTTCAGGATAACGGCTCTCGGGTCACTCTTGGTATAAACGGCGTGGCCCATACCGTAAATGAGTCCGGATTTGTCGCCCGCTTCTTTATTCAGAATTTTTACAAGCATATCCTTCATCTGCGCCTCGTCGGTCGGGTCAGCACAGTTTTCGAGAATATAATCCATCTGGCGCGCAACTTTAATATTTGCGCCGCCGTGACGCGGTCCCTTCAGCGAGCCGAGACCCGCTGCAATCGCGGAGTATGTATCCGTGCCGCTCGAGGTGAGCACGCGGGTAGCGAAGGTCGAGTTATTACCGCCGCCGTGGTCCGCGTGAATCATCAGACAGATATCGAGGAGATGCGCCTCTTCCTGGGTATACGCCTTATCCCTGCGAATCTGGCGCAGAATATACTCCGCAGTGGAGATATCCTTAACAACCGGATGGAGGTACATCGACTTATTATAGAACGCACGACGCTTTACCTGATACGCCGTATTCATAATGCTCGGGAACTGCGAGAGAAGCTGCAACGACTGACGCAGCACATTTGCCACTGAGATATCGTCGGGGTTTTCATCGAACGAATAGAGCGCCATCACGCAGCGCGCCATCTTATTCATAATATCATTCGACGGATGCTTCATAATCAAGTCCTCGACAAAATCGTCGGGCAGTTTACGGCACTCGCCGATAACCTCGCGCAGGGAGTCGAGCTGGTCCATCGTCGGCAGCGTTCCGAAAATCAAAAGCCACGCCACCTCTTCAAAACCGTAGCGACCCTCGGCGATACAGTTATTGATAATATCCTTAATGTCATAGCCGCGGTAGGAGAGTTTACCCTCCTTCGGGATTACCTCGCCGTCGAGGATATAATAACCCTCAACCGAGCAGATACGCGTCAGTCCTGCCATAACGCCCGTTCCGTCGGCGTTTCGCAGTCCGCGCTTGACATCAAATTTTTCAAAATTGACGGGATTGATGGAGTTATTCTTATTCAGTTCGCCGCATAAACTTGAAATAGCCTCCATCGATATAGGAGAAATATATCCTGCCATTGTCAGCACTCCTTTAGTAATATAAGTTAATATATTATACTAAAAAAAATTCCCAAAGTCAAGGTGACCGTATGAAACGAGCCGTAATTATATTTGCCATAATCTTTGCACTGACAACACTGATTCCCCTTGCGGCATATTTCCGAGAAAAACAGGAGGTCAAAACGAACGAGATGGTAACCCTCTTTTCCTCGGAAATACGGCTCAGTGATAATAGTGCAGTTCATCCCCCGCAAGATAATCACTGCAGGTAACCGCCTGTTTATTCTTCTCGAGCTGCTTATAGATACTGTCGGCGGGAACGCGGGTATGTTTCTGCGCCGTGTTGAGGATGTCGGCTGCTTTGCCGTGGCATTTCATAATGAGCACGTCGGGGCGGCTCTCTGTATTTTTCACAAGGTAATCGCGCAGTTTGGCGCGGTACCGATTTTCGAAATCCTCGCTGACGACGATAATCTTATTCTGACCGAAAAAGAGTTTGTCGGGGAGTTTCTTCTCCGCCTTTCTGACGGCGGCGTCAATACTCCCGCCGCTTCCCGACACCGTCGCCGTAATATTCGTACCGATTTCTTCATTCTTGCCGGTACCCTTAGTAAGGTCGAGATACTGAATTGTGGCAGTCACACTGCTACCGTTTATATCAAAGGCAACGCCCTGCACAATTGCCATATTTTTCAGCCGTTCGCTGCCCGTACACGAGGTAAAAACAAGCGCCGCTACGGGGATTATCAGGAGTACAATCAGTTTCTTCATTTTTTGAGCCTTCTTTCGCCGAGGATGATGCTGACGGCGAGTGCCGTTTCACTAAGCAGCAGGACAAGCACCGCGCAGACATATAAAATATCGAGTTTCGTAAAAGTTCCGATTTCGCCAAGCTGATAGAGGGCGAAAACGGGCGCTCTATATATTTCCGCTGTTTTTCCCATTACGGCGCGGCACATCAGAATAACGAGTGCAAATAAGGCATAGGGCACGGCGTTTCCGACAAGAAGCGCCCTGCCCTTTTTGTCCGCCGTGCGCGGGGCAAGGAGCAGATAAAAGAGTGGCACATCAGCGCAGCGCAGCAGGGGCAACGCGGTGATTTTTGAGCGCGGTAAAACCGCGAGAAAGTCCGCGCGAAACGCCTTGAGATTCGTATGAATGGCAACGATAATAAACAGCAAAACCACGATGAGCCCGAGCGCTGAAAAGCGCGCCACCGCTTCTGTTCCGAGCAGTCCGGCGTAGAGCGAAAAAACCACAAAAAGCGCCATTATCAGCCATATTGGCACGTCGGTGTGCGACACCGTTTTGGTAAAGATAAAGTAGTCGCGTCCATCGAGAAACAGCAGCGCGAGGAGAGGTACGGACAGGGCAAATATCACCGGCTTTTTGTGCACTTCCATCCCCGTTCTGTCGAGCAGATAGACTGCGAGCGAGAGCGTTGCAGATACTGCCAATTCGACAAGCAGCAGAATAAACGACATTGAGCGCGAGAGCATCAGTGTTGCAAGGCGCGTCATCATCAAAAGGCACATCAACTGTCCGCCTGAGATACGGTTTGTTCTTCCCTTATTCATCAGCCGTTCCCTCCAGTTCCTTCACCCGAAAGCGTCGCTTGGCAAGGCGACGCCAGTTCATACGCACGAGGCTGTCGCCGACTGAATCGGGTGTCAGCGGACTGAGCGGCGCAGTATACGGCACGCCGAGAGAGGTCAGCGAGCAGACATTGACCGTAAGCGCGCAGGCGGAGAGGACCAGCCCGTAAATCCCCGTAAAGCCTGCTATGACAATAAAGACGAGGCGCAGCACGGCAACGCTCTCGTAGAGCGGATAGACCACATAGGACGCAATCGCAGTCAGCGCGACGACCACAAGCATCGGCTCACCGATAATGCCCGCGGTTACCATTGCTTCACCGATGACTATCGCGCCGATAATTGACACGGCGTGCCCGATGGTGTTCGGCAGACGCAGTCCCGCCTCGCGCATAATTTCATACAACAGGTGGATAATAATGGCTTCAAGGAGGAGTGGAAACGGTGTCGTTTCCTCGCTCGACGCCACGAGGTACAGGAGTGTCGTCGGTATCATCTCTTGATGAAAAGAGCCAACGGCGACATAAAGCGCCGGCAAAAATACCGAGATGCCGAAGGCAAAATATTTCAGCAGTCGGATAAACGACGCATAAAAAGGCGGGTTATTATAATCATCGAGTGAAGAGAAATTATCCGTAAAGAGATAGGGCGTATAAATCGCAAAGGGCGTCCCCTCAATCATCACGCCGACCCTTCCCTCCATCAGTTTGGAGGCAAAGACGTCGGGGCGCTCGGTATTGCCGACTGTTGAGAAAAACGAGTACGCCCCCTCCGTCAGAAACGACTCCGCCTCGCCGAAATCCGTCACTGTTTCAAGGGGCGCGCTTTTGAGCCGCCGCTCAATCTCAGCGACATCGTCCGCCTCGGCTCGGTCCTCCACATAGGCAATCACGACGGGCACCTCCGCTTCGGTGCCGAGTTTTAACTGCTTGAGCTTTAATTTCGGGGTTTTGAGGCGTTTTCTCAGTAGCGCTTTGTTATCGTTGAGCACCTCAACGAAGCATTCCTTCGCGCCCTTAACCATCGCTTCGTTTGTCGGCTCGTCGGTACTGCGGCGATTCCATCCCTGCACGCCGAACACAAGCGCCTTTTTGCACCTTTCAATGTATAAAAAAGCAAAACCGCTCATCAGGAAAAACTCAATTTTTTCAAAGGTCTCGACCTCGTTCATCTCGGCAACCCTGACGACATTCGTCTTAATATATTCCATCAGTTCGTCGGGCGTGTCAAACTGTTTTTTGACGCCTAGAATCGGCTCAGTGACAGCGTTTGAGAGTGCCACGGTGTCAATCAGCCCGTCCATCGCACCAAAGAGTGCGCGCTGCCCGCCGACGCAGATTTCACGCAATAGAAAATCCGAGCAATCGAGAAAATCGCTCTTAATAGAGTCGCGTGTAAACTCATAGTTATCAAAAATTTTCATCCCATCACCGCTATTATTATGTATACACCCGCAAAAAATATACAGAATACTAAGGGTGATAAAATGACAGTAACACTAATCAGATCTATTATCATATATATCTTCGTCATCGTCGCTGTGCGCATCATGGGAAAACGACAGGTCGGCGAACTCAAACCGCAGGAACTCGTCATCACCATTCTGATTTCCGCCGTGGCGACAATTCCGCTGCAGGAGCACGCGATACCGCTCTCGACCTCGCTGATACCGATACTCATTTTCATCAGTCTCGAGATTATCGAGTCGGCGCTCTCGATGAAATCGCTCTGGTTTCGCAACATTATTCAGGGCAGACCCGTCTATGTCATTAAGGACGGCGTCCTGCAGCAAAAGGCGCTCGAGAGGCTGCGCTTTACGGTGGATGATTTACTCGACTCACTGCGGCAGAAAGACGTATTTAACATCGGCGAGGTACTCAACGCCGTCGTCGAAACTAACGGCACGCTCACCGTTCAGACTAAGGCGGAAATCTCCCCCGTTACCCCGAAGGCAGCAGGAATGAAAGTTCCCGAAAAGACGGCGTCCGTACCGATTGTGATGGACGGCGAGGTCATCACGGAATACTTTGCCGATTCCATCGAGAATCAAAACAAGATTGCCATCATCACTGAGACGCTCGGGGTGAAGCAGGAGGACATCCTCCTTTTGACCATTGACGAAAACGGCAAAACATATCTCATCAGAAAGGATAAAACGAAATGAAACGACTCTGGTTTGCGGTAATATTTTTGGTATTAGCGGGGTTAATGTGCGCGGGTGAACAGATCTATATCGACAATCTCGTCAGGGATATGAACACAAAAATAAGCGCCGCCGAGGCAGCGCTCGAAAATAAAGATTATCGGGAATACGAGATAAAAACGGCGGAAATCACAAAACTCTGGACGGAGAAAAACGATATTCTCTACGCTTTTGGCGAGCACGCGACGCTCGACACCATTGCCGTGCAGGTGCGCTCCATGCCCTACGGCAGAGGCGATGAAAGCAAGGAACTCCAGGCACTGCGCGCCCAAATCTACGCCTACTACGAGAATGAAAAAATATCTTTATCAAATATCTTTTAATTCACTCTTGCATTTTGGAAATGATTAGTGTATAATAGCAAGGCAACACGGAGAGTTGTCCGAGCTGGCCGAAGGAGCACGATTGGAAATCGTGTAAACCGTCAAAGCGGTTTCGAGGGTTCGAATCCCTTGCTCTCCGCCAAAAAAATAACCACCCCTTACGGGTGGTTGTTTTTTTGTTGTAAGGGATTCGAAACGAACTCCAAGAGGCTCGCAGAATGTGAGCCGATTGGGAGAAAGGTTCGGTGGACCTTTCGATAGTTGAGAGGAGAGTCCCCCATAGCGCGCCATAGCGCCGCAAGGGGACGAGGAGTCCTCATAGGCGCAGAAAATATGGTGGGATTGGCCTAGTTGGTTAGGGCGCCAGTTTGTGGCACTGGAGGTCATCAGTTCGACTCTGATATCCCACCCCATTTTTTTCATAATGTTGAGGTACGGTGGGGAGTAGCCAAGCGGTAAGGCAACGGACTTTGACTCCGTCATTCGTGGGTTCGAACCCCGCCTCCCCAGCCAGAAAAAGCACTGCATTTTTGCAGTGCTTTTTCGTTTAGGTTGGGGAGATGGGGTGAGAAATGCTTCGTTTGCGACCGCTGGCGGCGGCAGATGAAGGGAGCAATAAGAAGTCAGTAGCACTCAAAATTTGTCGCCGCTCCAAGGCGAAACAAATTTTGGGTACCGCCCTGCGCAACTCGCTATATCAAGTATTTTATAATTTGAAAAGAAAACACTTGCAATTAAACAATCGTTGTGCTATAATATGCAAAGTCGTGAAGCGACATATACCTGATCCACTAGCTCAGGTGGCAGAGCACTTGACTTTTAATCAAGGTGTCCCGGGTTCGATTCCCGGGTGGATCACCAAAACAAAAAGGACTCTTCAAGTCCTTTTTTGTTTTGCCACCCGGGAATCGAAATGAATTCTTTTGACTATCGGATTTATAAGTGCTATAATACTTTTAGCAATTCCAAAAGAAGGTATCCCTATGAAAAAAGTATTATGTATCTTATTGACCGTTTTTCTGTGTCTCTCCTGCAATACGATAGCCTTTGCTGAGGAAATCGACCAGTACACGCCGGAAAAGGTGACCTCGGTGATGTTTGAGAAAATCAGTGAGACGAGCGTCAAAATTACTTGGAGCGGCATCGACCGTTACTACTCGAGTATCAAGATTGCGGGCTACGAAGTTTATCGTTATAACACGGCGGATAAGTCCTATACGCTGTTGCGCGATGTAAAAGCTGACCCCGACAAGTCTGTCTATTCCTATACTGCGTATGACCTCAAGAAAGCGACGAAATACGTCTTTGCCGTGAGGTCGTATATTACGCAGTTTGACGAGAAAGTCTACTCCGAATACAGCGATAAGATTTACGCTGCGACGGCACCGCGAGAGACGACCATTACCTCACTTAAATATGTATCCACGGGTAAAGTGAAAATCGCGTGGAAGTCTGTCAGTGAAGCCGACGGCTATCTGCTTGAATACTCGCCGAATCAGAAATTCCCCCAGGACGGACGCACCTGTTATGTCAGAACAGGTAAGAAAACAACGGCTAAGACCGTCAGCGGTCTTGCGAAGAAGAAATACTATTTCCGTGTGCGTCCCTTTGTTTCTTACGGCGGTTATTTCTTCTGCAGCGATTACTGCTACGTGCGTCATCTGACGCCGAAGAAAGGCGCTTCAGTCAAGCAGTCGCTCAACGCTATTAAGACTACGATGGCCGGCAGAAAGTATATTAAGGAATTCACCGCGGGCGGTGTCGATATCAATAAATACAGTACCACTTATGACCGCGTGAAGGCGATTTATAACTGGCATTCAAAGAATCATAAGAAATACGGCTGGAACTGCGTCGGCTGCAATAGCAATTTCAATACCTGCCTCGCTTTTCTCTTTGCCGACAGCGGCAAGCAGTACGATTCGTTTATCAATCTGATGGCGGGCAATTTCCGCAATAATGACGGCTCTGTCGTGATGCATAAATGGTCGTATGTTTACCTCGCTGGCGTGCCGTATATTGTCGACCCGCGTCTGCAAGGATACACGTCGAACAAGACGGGCAATACCTATTTCTTTATTTCCGAGAAATCTGCTATTGGCAAGAAATATCTCTTTGACGGCAGTTGGGGATTCTTCCCGACTACGTTTGATAAGAATGTGGGCGTTGACACCTACGCGCCGTACTATGATTTCAAATTTGTGGCGGCTGTGAAGAAACCGGCGCGTATGACTCCATCTGTGAAGGCGGGCAAGGGCAGCATCAAGTTGAGCTGGAAGAAAGTGAATTATATCGCGGGCTACCAGATTCAGTACAGTACTACCGAGGATTTCAAAAATCCTGTGACGCTGACCGTTACCGACCCCGCTGCAACAGCAAAAACCATCACGAATCTTAAGAAGAATAAAACCTACTATGTCCGCATCAGAGCCTTTAAGCAACTTTCCAAGAGTCGCCTGCACGGATTCTGGAGTGCGAAGCAAAAAGTGAAAACGAAATGATGATACGGGAGGATTTTCCTCCCGTTTTTTGTTAAAAATTTGCCCAAAAATTGTGTGTTGAATTTACACACTCGCTGCCGTATAATGAAGTCACCAATCAAAAGGAGTGATGAAATGAAAAAAGTAATAGCTTTACTTTCTTCAATTATAATGCTGATGGCAGCGGCGACGGCGAGTTTCAGCGCCTTTGCAGCGCAGTATCAGAGTGTGACCGGCACATACAATTATACCTACGCAACCGAGGTACTTGATTTAGTGAATGCCGAGCGTGCAAATTACGGGCTGTCGCCCTTGACAATGACGCAGAGTCTCACCGACGGTGCGATGCTCAGAGCGGCGGAAACAACCGTCAGCTTCTCGCATACCCGCCCCAATGGCGAGCAGTGCTTTACCGCCTTTTCCTGGAGCAGGGCAGCGGGTGAAAATATTGCCTACGGTCAGCGCTCACCGCAGCAGGTTGTGACGGCGTGGATGAATTCATCGGGACACAGAGCGAATATTCTCTCCTCGAATTTTACCACGGTCGGAATGGGATGCTTTGAGTACGGTGGCACTTACTATTGGGCACAGGCTTTCAGTGGCGGCAGCGGTACGGCTTATCGCCCGAACGGTGTACAGTCGGTGAAGGTCAATGTTTCCCTCACGAGCGGCGCGCAGTCTTATACGGAAGGCAGAGCTGTTGAAACGACAACGCAAAAAGCAGCAACAACGACGAAGAAGGCGGAAACCACCACGAAAAAGGTGGAAACGACCACTCGAAGAGCCGAAACAACCACCCGTAAAGTGCCCGGAACGACGAAACAGTCGTCCACCACCACAAAGAAAGCGGAAACAACCACTTCCCGGAGCACGGGAACGAAGAAAACATATACATTTTATTCCTATCTCCGTTACGTGCTCACCCGCATCCGCTACTATTATAAATGAAAAAATCCCGTGTGAAAACACGGGATTCTTTTATGCAGCGAGGTCATACCATTCGCGCTGTACGCGTTCGATTTTTTCGCGGCGGGCGGTGTGGCGCTCGGCAGTTCTTATTTTTTCTTTCTTCTTCCTTTCGCTGACGATGAGAAAGAGCGCGCCGACGATGGCGTAGATAATCAGTTCTGCTATAAAGATAACCTCCATCATACCGTCCGAGAGGGTTGTGAAGAGATGGAAGGGGAGCGAGATAGCCATATAGCCGACTCCGAGTGCCGCGATGGATAAGACGATTGCTTTCACTAACTTTTTCATAAATTTGCCTCCTTGTTGTGCGTTTATTTCTTACAATCCGAGTGTAACGCACGGGGGAGGTAAATGCAATACCTCGCACCTTCACTGTCCGAAAAAGAGGACTATAAAAGCGAAAATTATGTGTTATCTCCTTCAAGTACGGCTTTCAGTGCCTTCACCGCCGCGGGAATCTGCTCTGTTTCAAGGGCGGACGGGGTGAGCGCCGCTCTGAGAATGCCGTTATCTATGCTGTAAATATAGACCGACAAACCCTTAGCGATGAAATCCTCGGCACAGCCGGAGAATGCCGCTTCGACTTTAATGACGAGTCCGTTCTCGGAAACGGTCGTTTCCGCTTGCGGGATGGCAGTGCGTATGGCGTCGTACATCGCGCGTGTTTTTGCAGTGTAGTGTCGGCGAATGCGGCGGGTCTGCTGTGAGATATGACCGTCACGGATATAGCCGCAAAGCGCAATCTGCTCAGTTTTGCTCGCCGTTTGTGCGAGACAGCTTTCTATCTCGTTAAAGCGGCGTGTGAGTTCTTCGGTCAGTACCATAAAACTGATGCGGATAGCGGGGGTAAGCACATTCGAAAATGAGCCCATATAAACGACGTTTCCTGCGCCTGAGAGCGCAAAGAGCGAGGGCACGGGCTTATTCTGATACATAAAATCACTGTCGAAATCATCCTCGATGACGAGCGCGCCCGTCGTCTCACTGTGGTGTACGAGTTCGAGTCGTCTTTTAATCGGCATCACATCGCCGTAAGCGGTCATATGCGAGGGCGAGACATAAATAATCTCAGCATTTTTGTCCCTCGTGTGTACCTCAAATCCATGCGTTTTGAAGGTGTGGATACCTTGCTTGAAACCTTCGGTCGGGAAGGAAACCGTGCGGCGGTCATTTGCCAGCGCGCAGAGGATAGCGAGGAGCGGTTGCACGCCTGCGCCGACAATAATGCGCTCGGGGGAAGCGATGACATTGCGCTTTTCACGGATGTAGGTACTCAGTGCCTCACGCAAATCCGCCTCGCCCTTCGGGATGCTGTATGAAAGCAGTCTCTCCTCCTGGCGCAGAGCACTCTTGATATAGCGTTGCCACAATGCGAGGTTGAAGCTTTCGCTGTCAGCATCGCCGCTTCTGAGGTCGTAGAGAATCTGCCGGGAGGCGGGGCTTTCTTCCGTTTCGTTTAGCATCTCTCTTGCGCCGCCCGACACATAATATCCGCTCTGCGGTTGCGCGATGATATAACCGTCTGCCTGGAGTTCAAAATACGCATTTTGCACCGTCGTCTTGCTGACATTCAATATTGCCGTGCTTTGGCGCACCGAGGGTATCTTGTCACCTTTCTTGTATTGTCCGGTGAGGATTAAGTCCTTATAGTAGTTGTAAACTTCTATGTATTTCTTCATAACTGTACCCTAAAATATTGTTGGTATTGTGTATTTTAATGATGTCAGTAATAGTATATACTATCCTTAACAAGAATGCAAGGGGGGGCGGTGTTGTGAACAGTAAAGTACATAGTGTTGTGCAGACGGCGGTATTTGCGGCGATGATATTCGTGTTGACGGCAGTGCTGCACATTCCTGCACCGAGCGGTTATGTGCATCTCGGTGATGCACTGATTTATCTCAGCGCACTGCTTCTCGGCTCCCCGTGGGCGCTCCTTGCGGCGGCAGTCGGTGAAGGACTTGCGGATTTGGCTGGCGGTTTTGCATCATATATCCCCGCGACTGTAGTGATTAAGGCACTGATGGCGCTTCTTTTTGTGAGAGCGCAGGGCGACAAATTGCTGACGAAGAAAAGCGCGCTCATGACCGTTTTTGCAGGAATTTTCAATGTCGGCGGCTACTTTGCGGCGGATTTCGTTATCAGCCGCGCATACGCCTTTGCGGACGTTCTCGGCAACGCGGTGCAGTCTGTTGCCAGCGCTGTGATTTTCATCATTCTGGCGGCGGCGTTCGACCGCGCTCATATTATGGATAGAATTAAGAGGTAATTATGGCAGATATTATTTATACACTCGAAGGCGGAACGTATTTTAATATTACGAACCGGTGCCCCTGTTCCTGCGCGTTTTGTATTCGTAAGAAGGCGGACGCCGTGGGCAGCGCCAAGCGGCTGTGGTTTGACGAAGAGCCGACCTTTGACGAGATTAAGGCAGCAGTGGATGCCTACGATTTTTCTGCGGTGGACGAGGCGGTGTTCTGCGGCTACGGTGAGCCGACGAACGCACTCGACAAACTCATTCGGACGGCGCAATACGTGAAGAGTATTAAGCCGTCTATTAAACTGCGTCTGAATACGAACGGTCTCTCCGACCTCATTAACGGCAGAGCGACGGCGAAGGAAATCTGTGCCGTGATTGATATTATTTCGGTCTCATTAAATGACCCCGACAGTGAGCAGTACGACAGGATAACAAAGAATATTTACCCGGGTAGGGCGTTTGATGCAATGCTGCAGTTTACGCGTGACTGTGTCGCTGAGGGCAACGAGGTGCATATGACCGTCGTTGATGTGATAGGGGAGGATAATATCGAAAAATCCCGCCGCATCTGCGAGGAAATCGGCGCCCGGTTTATCGTACGCTCCTTCGCGCGCGGACGATAACGGACTGCCTTTCGCTCAACTCATTGAAACGAATGAAAAAAGTCTCGACCCCGAGACTTTTTTCATTTTCCTATTGACAAAGTAGGAAATAATGTGTATATTATATGGCGAAATACCTATAACATTTATAGGAAATTAATTTTTTGCGGAAATCAGGTGACATTATGAACACGGTATATGTGGATAACGCGGCGACGACGCAGGTGAGCGAAACTGCGCTGAATGCCATGCTCCCGCTGCTGAAGGAGACCTACGGTAACCCTTCCTCCCTTCACCATATCGGACAGATTGCCAAGGAGGTACTCGACGACTGCCGCCAGCGTGTGGCAAACTGCATCGGCGCACAGCCGAATGAGATTTATTTTACCTCCTGCGGTACCGAGGCGGATAACCAAGCGATTCTGTCGGCTGCCTATAATGGCGCAAGAAAAGGAAAGAAGCACATCATCTCCTCAAAATTCGAGCACCACGCAGTGCTGCACACCCTCGAGAAACTCAAAAAAGACGGTTTCGAGATAACGCTGCTCGATGTCTACAAAGAAGGCATCGTCAGGGTCGACGACCTTAAGGCGGCGCTTCGCGATGATACGGCGCTCGTGACGATTATGATGGCGAATAACGAGGTCGGTACCATTCAGCCGATTGCCGAACTCGCTGCAGTCTGCCGTGAGAAGGGCGTTACCTTCCATACCGATGCGGTGCAGGCGGCAGGACATATCAAAGTCGACGTAAACGAACTCGGCGTGGATATGCTCTCGGTTTCCGGACATAAATTCCACGGTCCGAAGGGCGTCGGTTTCCTCTACTGCAGAAAAGGTGTACCGCTTCAGGTGTTCATCGAGGGCGGCGCGCAGGAGCGTAACCGCCGCGCCGGTACGGAAAATATGGCGGGCATTGCGGGAATGACCGCAGCGCTCGAAGAAGCTTGCCAAAATCTCGATAAGAACGGCGCGTATGTTTCTGCGCTGCGTGATAAAATTATTAACGGCGTGCAGGATATTGAACTCTGCACGGTAAACGGCGACCTTGACAGACGACTTCCCGGCACGGTGAATATGTGCTTTGAGGGTATCGAGGGCGAGGGACTGATTCTTCTTCTCGACCAGAACGGCATTTGCGCGTCATCGGGCTCTGCTTGCACGAGCGGCTCGCTTGACCCATCCCACGTGCTGCTGGCGATGGGCGTGCCGGTAGAGAGCGCGCACGGCTCCCTGAGAATTTCTCTCAGCGAGTATAACACCGAGGACGAGGTTGACCTGATTATTCAATCAATTCACGAGGTAGTCACATACCTTCGTTCCATTTCTCCCGTATGGGAAAAGATTCAGAAAGGCGAGGTAGTACAGTAATGGCACTTTATTCAGAAAAGGTTATGGACCATTTCACCAATCCGCGTAACGTCGGCAAGATTGACGACGCAGACGGTGTCGGTGAGGTAGGCAACGCAAAATGCGGCGATATTATGAAAATTTATCTCAAGGTGGACGAGAACCAGGTTATCACCGATGTGAAGTTTAATACCTTCGGCTGCGCGTCCGCTATCGCGTCAAGTTCGATGGCAACCTGTCTTATCAAGGGCAAGCCCATCAGCGAGGCGATTGAACTGTCGAATAAGGCGGTTGTCGAGGCTCTCAACGGTCTGCCGCCGGTAAAAATCCACTGCTCCGTGCTTGCGGAGGAGGCGATTAAGGCTGCCGTCAAGGACTATTATGACAGAAACGGCATTGAATACGACCCCGAGCAGTTCAAAGAGAAAGATGTTGACTAAATTTCAATAATCATATATGATATACGGGAGGACAAAACCTCCCGTATTATACTATTAAGAGGATAAAGAAATGGCGATTAAGGACATTCAACAGGAAATTCTGAAACTGAAGAAGGAAAACGATATCTGTATTCTTGCGCACTGCTACCAGACACCCGAGATTCTCGAGGTTGCCGATTTTGTCGGCGACAGTTTTGCGCTCGCGGTTGAGGCGGCGAAGGTCGAGAATAAGACCGTTATTATGTGCGGCGTGCGCTTTATGGCGGAGACGGTGAAGATTCTCTCACCCGATAAGAAAGTCATTCTCTCCAATGCAGCGGCAGGCTGCCCGATGGCGGAGCAGATGGACAGGGAGATTATTCAGCAGGTCAAGGAACAGTATCCGGACTATACCGTCGTGGCGTATGTGAATACCACGAGCGAGCTTAAGACCGTATGCGACGTTTGCGTTACCTCCTCATCAGCGCTGAAAATCTGTCGTCAGATTGATAATGATAAAATCCTCTTTATCCCCGACCAAAATCTCGGCGCGTGGATTGCAAAACAGTTGCCCGAGAAGGAGTTTAAGCTCCTGCACGGCTGCTGCCCGACCCACGCTAAAATGACTGCCGAAGATGTCAGAAAAGCGAAAGCGGCGCATCCCAACGCCCTCTTCTTAGTACATCCCGAATGCCGAGAAGAAGTTGTGGAGCAGGCGGACTATGTCGGCTCGACAACGGGCATTATGAACTTTGCCAAGCAGAGCGACGCGAAGGAGTTTATCATCGGCACGGAGAATGCGATTGTCACACATCTTCAGAACGAGTGCCCCAACAAGCGTTTCTATCCGCTCTCGATTGACCTTCTTTGCCATAATATGAAGGCGACCACTCTCGGCGATGTGCTCGCTTGTTGCAGGGGCATCGGCGGCGAGGTCATCGAACTTGATGAGGAAATCCGCCTCGGCGCCAAGAGATGTATTGACAAAATGATTGAAATGGGATAGTTAAGAACAGCTTTTGCTTATACGAGCATCCAAGAGTTCTTGCCTATTTTATCGGTGAACAATATGAAAGCAATTATTGCCATGAGCGGCGGGGTGGATTCTTCCGTCGCCGCTTATTTTATGAAGAAAAACGGATATGAGTGCATCGGCGCAACGATGAAACTCTACGATAATGAGGATATCGGCATCAGTAGGGAAAAGACCTGCTGTTCGCTCGACGATATTGATGACGCACGCGCCGTGGCACATCGCCTCGGTATGCCTTACTACGTCTTTAATTTCAAAGATGAGTTTGAACGGAAAGTTATCGACAAATTTATCTGCACCTATGAGCAGGGCGGCACACCGAATCCCTGCATCGACTGTAACCGATATCTGAAATTTGAAAAACTCCACCACCGTATGCGTGAACTCGGCTACGATTATGTCGTGACGGGGCATTACGCGGACATTGAGGAAAAGGACGGCAGATACTTTCTGAAAAAGGGCATCGACCCCGGCAAGGACCAGAGTTATGTGCTGTATTCACTCACGCAGGAACAACTCGCGCACACCCTTTTTCCGCTCGGGAAATATACGAAGGAGCGGATTCGTGAAATTGCCGAGCGCGAAGGCTTTGTGAATGCCAAGAAGCGCGACTCCCAGGACATCTGCTTTGTACCCGACGGCGACTATGCGGCGTTTATCGAGCGTTATACGGGCAGAACGTATCCCGCGGGCGATTTTATCGACACGAAGGGGGATTTCATTGCGCACCACAGCGGTATCATTCACTATACCATCGGACAGCGCAAGGGTCTCGGCGTAGCGGTCGGACATCCCGTCTATGTCGTTAGTAAGGATGTGGAGCAGAATACCGTCACCCTCGGCAGCAACTATGACCTGATGTGCAAAAGCCTTGTCGCAGAGGATTTTAACTGGATTTGCGAGAAACCGTCCGGCGAGATTTCCTGCAAGGCGAAAACCCGCTATAATATGCGCGAGGTTCCTTGTTTCGCGCACTGCGACGGTGAACGCGTTATCGTTTCTTTTCCCACTCCCGTGCGTGCCGTGACGGAGGGACAGGCGGTTGTGCTTTACGACGGGGATTATGTCCTCGGCGGCGGCACGATTGTATAATCATACCAAATTTGTAAACAAATTAAAAAAATCGTTACAAAGGTATTGATTTTGCGTTACGCATTTGGTAATATGTTGTGTAGAAAATGAGGGAGGGGATAAAAATGCGCAAAATGTATGAAGAGCCGACGGCTGAACTTCACCGTTACAGCGTAGCCGATCATATCTTTACCGGCTCGGACCCTACTTCTCAGGAAGACAACGACCTTCATAAGGACGACGAATACGATTATTTCGGTAATAATTAGTTATGTTGGATATAACAACCCGTTACAGACGGGTTGTTTTTTTATTTCTTTTGTAATTTTTTTGACATAAAGTATTTATTTTATTATTAATTTATGTTACAATGTGCTTATCTATTGTGTAAAAGGGGAGGTATGCGTATGAAAAAGGCACGAGTGTTTGTTGCCGTTTTGATGCTGGCGCTCGTGATGAGCGGATGCAGTATGCGGATATCCTCTTCGATTGACGACTTAATATCCCCGATTTCACCGATGGGCGATAACGCTGATATTAAAGAGGCAATGGATGCCTTTGCGGTGAAGGGCTATTCGCTCAAGACGCCCAATAAGGGCAATTACATCACGGCGTATAATTTTGTCGACCTTGACGGAGACGGCGCTGATGAGGCGGTTGCGTTCTATGAGCCGTCCGACAACCTTGGCACTGTTTGTATGGCGGTGATAAAAAAGAGCGATGATGAGTGGAAAGTTCTTGAAAGTATCAAGGGTCTCGGCGCGGACGTCAGCTCACTTGACTTTCAGGATGTGACGGGTGACGGCAGAAATGAATTCATCGTCTGCTGGGATACGATTACCAATTCGAGTAACCACGAACTCGCGGTCTATTCCTATAACCCTGACGCGACGGAGAAACGGCTGAGACGCTTTTATTCGGGTGTGACGGTGAATAACTACATCGCCGTCGATATGACGGGTGACAGATGCAAGGAGTTACTCCTCTTTGAACTGAACTCAGGGATTTACAGCCGTGCGAAAGCGGAACTTTATTCGCTCAGGGATAAGAATGTGCGCCTTCTCGGCGAGACGAAACTTGACGCGCATATCACTTCCTATGTTAGCCTTCGGGTGGAGGAGACGGATGGCGGACGGCGTGTCTATGCCGACGCACTCGGCACAAACGGTGCGTCTATGCTGACCGAGCTTATCTACTGGTCGGACACCTATAATACGATTATCTCTCCGTTTTATTCCTACTCGACGGGCGTCACAAGCGGTACGACGCGCAGCATTCCGATTTCGAGCCGCGACATCAACGGCGACAAGCGGATAGAAATCCCGCGGGATAAAGAACTCGATAAATTGCCTAAGGCTGTCTCGTGCACCGAGTGGCGTGTGTATAAGAATACCACGCTAATTCACACCGATTACTCCGTATCGCCTAAGGACGACGGCTATCTCGTTATCATTCCCGACCGCTATATCGACGACATCCGCGTTAAGTATGACGCGAAGCAGCGCGAGATGACCGTTATCAGTAAGAAGGATAAGAAACCGGCGTTCACCGTTCGTACGGTGCTTAAGGCGAATTACTCCCGCAGTAAATATAGCGGCTATGAGATAATGGCTGAGGATAAAGGTTACTGCTATCTCGCTAAGGTAGGCGACAGTAAAGAAATGAAGATTACCACGGACGAATTAAAGTCCCTGATTAATATTAAGTGAGGTAAAATTTATGAAAAAGGTACTTGTAGCAGAAGATGAAGAATCTATCCGCGAGTTTATTGTTATCAATCTGACGCGCAGCGGATATACGGTCGAGCAGGCGCAAAACGGTGCCGTCGCACTGCAGAAATTCCATGAGGATGAAGCGGGGTTCGACGTCGCCATTCTCGACATTATGATGCCCGAGGTGGACGGACTTGCCGTGTGCAAGGAACTGCGTAAGTTTTCCTCAGACCTCGGCATTATTATGCTCAGCGCGAAAACGCAGGAGATGGACAAGGTTACGGGATTACTCTTCGGTGCCGATGATTATGTCACCAAACCGTTCTCCCCGAGTGAACTGATGGCGCGCGTGGATGCGGTGTACCGCCGTGTCGAGATGACGCGCGGTTTTCGCAAAAACGATACGACGGGCGACAGCATTATCCTCGATGAGTTTGAACTCAATCTCCGCAACCGTACGCTGACAAAGAGCGGACAGATTATTGAACTCACCCAGGTTGAGTTCCAGATTATCGAGTATTTCTTTAAGAATCCCAACGCGGCGCTTTCGCGTACCGATATTCTCAAACAGGTGTGGGGCGATAATTACTTCGGCGATGAGAAGATTGTCGATGTCAATGTACGCCGCCTGCGTATGAAGATTGAGGATAACGCCTCGAGCCCGAGCCGCTTGGTTACCATCTGGGGACTCGGCTATAAGTGGATTACCGAAACGAACTAAAACAGGACTGAACACGGATGAACATTAAGGTGGATAAAGAGTTATTCAACTCCCTTATCGCAAAACTGAAGAGCCTTAAGACAGAGGGCATTACACGGCGCTGGTTAATTAATATTATCGGCGTTATTGCTGCGATGTTTATCCTCACCTTTATCGTATCATCCTTTGCGATTAAATCGTATTATTACAATAGCGTCGAGGATATCATCCGCGCGGGCGCATCCGATAACGCCGTGGCGTATTTCACGAATAACATCGCCGACGGCAATTCGATTGAGAACTCCGCGGCGGAATTTGTCAACTCCTATGCGTATAAGAACCGCACGACGCTCTGGATTATCGACGACGGCGGCAATATCGTGATGTCGTCGAGCGGTTTCCGTGTGGACAAGCAGGAGATGCCCGATGTCGAGGAGGCGTTTGCCAAACCTGACGGCACGGCGAAATTCGTCGGCAGGATGAAGGGCGGCGAAAAGATTATGGCAGTCAGCCGCGCGATTGTGGGCGAGGACGGCGTCGAAATCGGCGCGATTCGCGTTATGAGTAATATCGACGCAGTTGACCGCCAGATACGCACGCTGCGATTTGTTATCTTCCTGCTGCTCGTGCTCGTTATGGGCATCATCGTCTTTTCCAATCAGTTCTTCATCCGCTCGATTATCATTCCCGTACAGGAAGTGAAGAAAGCGACGAAACTGATTGCCGACGGCAACCTCAATGTCCGTATCGAAAAGCAGTACGACGATGAAATCGGCGACCTTGCCGACAGCATTAACACGATGGCGACCGAGATTGCAGCGGCAGATAAGATGAAGAATGACTTTATCTCCACGATTTCCCACGAGCTGAGAACGCCGCTGACCTCGATTAAGGGATGGGGCGAGACGCTCACCCTCGGCAATAAGGGCAATGTCGACGAACTGACGCAGAAGGGACTGCAGGTTATTGTCAGCGAGGCAGGACGCCTCGAAGGATTTGTCGAGGAACTGCTCGACTTCTCCCGACTGCAGAGCGGCAGAATGCAACTGAGACTGCAAAAGACGGATATCCTCGCTGAACTCGAGGAGACGCTCTTTACCTTCCGCGAGCGCGCGGTGCGCGAGGGCTACGAGGTGCGCACGAAGGTACCCGAGATTCCCTCGGTGGCAAATGCCGACCCGAACCGCCTCAAACAGGTGTTTATGAACATCCTCGACAATGCGCTCAAATACTCCCGTCCGGGAAGCAAGATTTTTGTCAAGGCGGAGTTCGTTGAAAAGGACGGCAGGGAATTCGCCCAGATTGCGATTGCCGACCAGGGATGCGGTATCTCCGAGGAGGATTTGCCGTATGTCAAGGAAAAATTCTATAAAGCGAATATGAGTGTCCGCGGCTCGGGTATCGGACTGGCGGTCACGAATGAAATTATTAATCTGCACGGCGGATTCCTTGATATTGACAGCGTGAAGGACAAGGGCACACTCGTCACGATTCAGTTACCCGTCGAAGAAATCTATCAGGAACAGTAAGGAAAATCTATGCCTAAGAAATGTCATAAAACCTCTGTGGGCGGACAGGCGCTCATCGAGGGCGTCATGATGCAGGGACCGAAGGGGATGGCGACCGCAGTGCGCAAACCCGACGGCGAAATCCTCACCGAATATCACGAGGTGACACGCCTGCGCGATAAAAGTAAATTCTGGAACATTCCGATTATCCGCGGTATTGTTGGTTTTATCGAGTCGATGATTACGGGATATAAATGTCTGATGTATTCGGCGGAGGTGTCGGGTATGGAGGAGATTGAAGAAGCTGAGATGAGCAAATTCGAAAAATGGCTCAGCGATAAACTCGGCGATAAACTGATGGGTATCATTACGGGTATCGCGTCCGTTCTTGGCTTTGCACTCGCGTTCTTTATCTTTGCGTATCTGCCGTCCCTTCTTTTTAAGACTATCAATACGCACACTGCGGCGGATTTGGAGCCGTTTCGCGGCACCTTTGAAGGCGTGCTGAAAATCATCATCTTTGTTCTCTATATGCTCGGCGTTTCTCAGATGAAGGACATCAAACGGGTATTTCAGTATCACGGCGCGGAACATAAGTCGATTGCCTGCTACGAGGCAGGACTCGACCTCACCGTGGAGAATGTGCGCAATTCCAGCCGTTTTCATCCGAGATGCGGCACCTCGTTTATGTTTGTAATGCTGATACTCAGTATCTTTGTTATATCCATTCTCTCGTTCTTCGTTCCCGATGAGGTTAAGAAAGTGACGATTCTCTGGGTGCTTATCCGTCTGCCGATGATTCCGCTGATTATGGGTATCGGTTATGAGTTCATCCGTTATGCGGGACGGCACGACAATGCTTTTGTCAAGGTGCTTTCGGCGCCCGGTCTTTGGATGCAGCGCATCACGACGAAGGAGCCCGACGACGATATTATCGAGGTCGGTATTGCCTCGCTCAAAGCGGTCATTACCGAAAACCCCGAGGATGATGAGATTAAGTAATGACGTTTTATGATGCTTATCAGTATGCACTGAATTGCCTGAGAAAAAACGGCATCGACGAAGCGGATTTCAAAGCGCTCTGCCTTGTCAGCACGCTGGCGGGCGTACCAAACAGTGCATTTCGATTTCATAAAAACGATTCATTCGAGGAAATACGGCTGACCGAGCCGCTCCTTAGATTGCTCGGCGGTGAGCCTCTGCAGTATGTGCTCGGTGAGTGGGATTTCTACGGCGAAACCTTCAAGGTAGGCGCGGGCGTGCTGATTCCGCGTCCCGAAACCGAGGAACTCGTCTCCCTTGCAGAGAGCCGTGCAAAAGAGCTGGGGGCAAAGGTCATTTATGACCTCTGTGCGGGCAGCGGCTGTATCGGCATCAGCCTTGCGCGAAAGCTTCCCGACGCGATCGTATACTGCGTGGAAAAGAGTCTCGACGCGATTCGCTATCTCAAAGAGAATGCGCAGAATGTACCGAATGTCCGCGTGATTCTCGGCGACATCCTGAAACCCCTCGAACTGCCGACGGCGGATATAATTGTTTCAAACCCGCCGTATGTTAAAACCGATGACCTCGCCGACCTTCAAAGCGAGGTGCATTTTGAGCCATCCATGGCGCTCGACGGCGGTGCGGACGGACTGGTGTTTTACCGTGCTATCGATGAGATTGCGCGCGATAATCTGCGCTGCGGCGGACTGCTCCTTCTCGAAATCGGCAACGAGCAGGGACACGATGTGCCTGCGGTGCTGACCTCACTCAGCACTGCCGAGGTGCTCAAAGATATGTACGGCAACGACCGTATGATTATAGCAAAAAGGTGACACTATGTTTTCATTGATTAAATTAATACGAAACGGCGATACGATTGGTGCGCTGATGTTCATTCTGTCGGGCTGCTTTGTCGTATTTGTCTGTTCACCCGTGCATGAACTCGCGCATGCGTGGGCTGCCTATAAACTCGGAGATGATACTGCCAAGCGTGACGGACGCCTGACCTTTAACCCGCTGAAACATATCGACCCCATCGGTATGCTGATGATTCTTGTTTTCGGCTTCGGTTATGCGAAACCCGTTCCTGTCAATTTCGGCAGACTGCATAATCCGAAACGCGACGGTGCGCTCGTAGCGCTCGCAGGACCGACTTCGAATATTGTAATGTC
This sequence comes from Oscillospiraceae bacterium, assembly GCA_015066525.1. Classification (GTDB taxonomy): domain Bacteria; phylum Bacillota; class Clostridia; order Oscillospirales; family Acutalibacteraceae; genus Eubacterium_R. Next base: position 53,021 of record SVOG01000008.1, read on the forward strand.
TTTTATCTTAGGCTTCGGTTACGTCGCGCTGCAAAAGCTCTTTATGACAACGCAGGCACAGGCAGTGGAGATTATTTCGGTATTCTTCTTTTATGGCGCTTATATCAATATCGCGCTCGCCGTATTTAACCTGCTCCCGATTCCGCCGCTCGACGGGTCGAAGATTCTGGCGGGTATCCTCCCTGATAAAGTGTACTGGAAATATATGCAGTACGAACGCTATGCGATGATACTTGTATTGGTGCTTCTTTTTACAAATATCCTCGATGTACCGCTTATCTTTCTTGAAAATCTGTTAATGAATTTAGTACTCTTTGTACCGAAACTCATCTTTGGAATGTAATAATGGAAAATTTAACCTATAAACTCGAGGTGTTCGAGGGTCCGATGGATCTCCTTCTTCACCTCATCAGCAAGCATAAACTGAATATCAACGACATCCCCATCGTCGAACTCGTGAATCAGTATCTCGATTATGTGAGGCAGATGGAGGAAGCAGATTTCGAAGTCGCGGGCGATTTTCTTGAAATGGCGGCGAGACTGATTTATATCAAGACCGTGTCGCTGCTGCCGCGCCACGAAGAGGCGGAGGAACTCAAGCGCGAACTGACGGGAGAACTCATTGAGTACCGTGACTGTAAACTGATGGCAGAGAAACTCTCCCATCAGACCGACGGCTTTAACCGCTATGTCCGCGAGCCGCAGGGCGGTATGATTAATTACGACTATGAGCGTTTTCACGAGGGCGAGGAATTGCTGAATGCGTACATCAACGCCGCCGGCAAGGCGCAGCGCAGACTGCCGCCCCCGATTGATAATTTCAAGGGCATCGTAGCGCGCAAGTTCGTCAATGTGGCGTCAAAGGTGCGCACTGTAATGCGTAAACTCTGGAGCGGCAAGAAAGTGCAGTTCATCACCCTCTTTGACGGTGCACAGAGCAAGAGCGACCTCGTCGCGACATTCCTTGCCGTGCTTGAACTTGCCAAGACGAAGCGCATTACCATCGATGGCGATATGAATAATCCGTTGGTACAGATAGTAAATGATGTAAACGAGGTAGAAACAGTTGAATAAAACCGATGATTATATTTCAAAATTAGAGGCGATGCTCTTTGCGGCAGGCGACCCCGTCGAGGGTACGAAACTCGCGGAGGTGCTCGAAATCGACTTGGAGACCGTGACGCGTATGCTCGGCTATCTCGCCGCGATGTACGATGAGCGCGAGTCGGGACTGATGCTGATTAAGATTGATAATAAATATCAGCTCTGCACCCGTGAGGCGTACTCCGAAGAGGTGCGCAAACTTCTTGAAATCAAGAAAAACACACCTCTTTCGAATGCGGCGTTTGAAGTTCTCGCCATTGTGGCGTATAATAAGACTGTCACGAGAGCCTTTATCGAGCAGGTGCGCGGCGTGGACTGTTCAGGTCCCGTGTCCTCGCTCGTGCAGAAGGGGCTGATTGAAGAGAAGGGAAGACTTGACCTTCCCGGCAGACCGTTGATTTACGGCACAACGGACCGATTCCTTCGCTGTTTTTCACTGAATTCGCTTGAGGATTTACCTGACCTTCCGAAAACGGAGGAAATCGAAAAGATTGCCAAGGACTCCTCCCAGACCTCACTCTTCGACGGCGAAGAAGAGGCGCAGAAGGAGAGCATCTTAAAGGAGGCGACCGAGGAATAAATGAAAGTTTTTCTGATAATCCTTGCCGTTCTTGTGGTGATTATCGCGGTGATACTCTCGCTTTCGGCGGAGTTCACGGTCATCTTTGACAACGGCTGGACGACGCGCATCAAGGTGCTGTGGATTGAGAAGGATATCGAACTTTCCAAACTGATTAATTTTCTTCTCTTTCCCGAAAAAGCGGCAGAGGAGGCAGCGGAGAAGGCGGCTGATGAAATCATCGGTGGCGCAGAAAAGCCGGTTGCCGTAAAGGTGGCTGAGGAGGACGACGGTCTGACTATGGTTGCCGCTGTTGAAGCACCCGCGCCTGAAAAGAAAGAGGAACCGCAAATCCCGCCGCCTGATGAAGAGCACCACCTCACCGAAGAGGAAATCGAGGAGATTACCCGCCAGCTTGCCGCGGCAGAAAAGCCAAAGGAAGAGCCCAACCCCGCTCCGCCACAGGACGCAAAGCCTAACTTTATTATGAAGATTTGGCAGGAAGAAGGCATCGTGGGGATGATGGAATTCATCACCAATCTGCTTGAAACGGCGGGTACGGCAGTGAATACCTTAATGAAAGGTTTGCATATTTACTCACTTTATGTTAAAATGATTATCGGAGGCGGCGACGCTGCCGATATCGCCGAGAAATTCGGCTCTCTCGCAGGGCACTATCAGCCGATTAAGGGGATTATCCTGAATCAGATGAAAGTGGATAATTACGACGATTACCTCACTGCTGATTTTATCGCACCCCGCAGTGAGTATGAATTCCAGCTTATCGCAGGACTGAACGTCGGACTGCTCGTCCGTATGGGACTGCGTGCAGGCAGAGTATTTTTAGTTAATTTAATCAGAAATAAGAAATCTATGTAAGGAGATATTGAGATGAAAGAAACACCGGTAAATAAGATTATGGAAAGCACACTTGATAAAATGCGCGAGATGGTGGATGTATCCACGATTATCGGCGAGCCGATGGTAACGGGCGATACCACCCTTATCCCCGTATCCAAGGTATCCTACGGCTTTACCTCGGGCGGTACCGACCTCCCCTCGAAGCAGAGCAAGGAACTCTTCGGCGGTGCAGGCGGCGGCGGAGTCTCAATTACTCCCGTTGCATTCATCGTGATTCAAAACGGCAAGACCAGAATGATGCAGATTAATAACTACACCTCATCCGCTGACCGTGCCATCGCGATGATTCCCGAGCTTCTCGACAAACTCACCGAACTTCTTGAACTCAAGAAGGACGACACGGCGGAGAATGCAGAAACACCTGCCGAATAAGATAATAACCGATAATCACCTGCATATTATTTAGCAGGTGATTATTTTGTATAAGAGGTTTTGTGTGATTCTCTGTATTCTGCTCCTTCTGCCTTCGTTCGTCTATGCTGATGACATCAGCGCCGACGCAGCTGTCGTGATGGATGCGGGTACGGGACAGGTGCTTTACTCGCGTAATATTGATTCCCAGCGCCCGATGGCGTCGACGACAAAACTGATGACCTGCCTTCTTGCATGCGAGAGAGGAAAACTCAGCGATACCGTCGTCATTACCGAGGAGATGCTCTACGGTACGGAAGGCTCGATGATTTATGTCAAAGCAGGGGACAGGATAACCCTTTTTGACCTCGTGCGCGGCGCGATGCTCGCTTCGGGAAACGATGCAGCAAACGCGATTGCCGTGTATCTCGCAGGGAGTGTAAAGGATTTTGTCGCACTGATGAATCAGCGTGCCGCTGAAATCGGGATGCTGCATACGAAATTTGTCACCCCATCGGGTCTCGACAAGGGCGGGCATAAGTCCACTGCCTACGATATGGCGCTCCTGGCGGCACAGGCGGTGCAGAATACGGAGCTGATGCAGATTGCGAAACTGACTGCCTGCGATATTACGATTAACGACAAGCCTCAGACGATTTATAATCATAATAAACTCTTATCCTATGATAAGAACTTCATCGGACTGAAAACGGGTTACACGAAAAAAGCGGGCAGATGTCTCGTCAGCGCCTATCAGTACGGCGGCAGCGTGATTATCGTCGTGACATTATCCGCGCCCGATGACTGGAACGACCATAAAACACTTGTATCCCGCGCAAAAAAATGGTATAAAAGGATAGACAAAACAAATTCCGTCACCATCAGCGCCGTCGGCGGCGATAAAAACTGCGTGCGTGCCGCCTATCCCGTCAAATGCTGCTGTATCGGAGAATACACCGTGCGGGAGTATTATTATCCCTTTGTCTATGCGCCCTTGAGTGCGGGGCAGGTGGTCGGCAGGGCGGAAGTCTATCTCGGAAATACATCGGTTTACACCGCTGAAATTAAAACAACGGAAGGTTTATCACAATGGCAAATAACGAAGTCAGATTACAAAAATTCTTAGCCGAGCAGGGCGTGGCGTCCCGCCGCAAGAGCGAGGAGCTCATCAAAGCGGGCAAGGTAAAAGTAAACGGACATATCGCCGAAATCGGACAGAAGATTAATCCGCGCAAGGATTTGGTCACCGTCGGCAAACAGAAAATCACGAGTGTGAAGCATCGCAAGATGGTCTATATTATGCTTCATAAACCGCGCGGCTATGTTACCACCGTTTCAGACGAGCACGGCAGAAAGACCGTCATGGATTTGGTGTCTGACATCGACGAGCGTATCTATCCCGTCGGACGACTCGATAAGGACAGCGAGGGACTGCTCATTCTCACGAATGACGGCTCGTTTACGAACGCGATGACGCACCCGTCACATAACTATGCCAAGGTTTACCGCGTTACCGTCCGTCCCAAGGTGACCGACGAGGCGCTTTACAATATGCGAAACGGCGTTGAAATTGACGGCAGAATGACCGCACCCTGCGAGATTACCGTGCTCGAAACACAGGAAAACAGGGTCGTGCTCGAGTTCGTTCTCCATGAGGGCAGAAACCGCGAAATCCGCAAACTCTGCGAGAGCCAGGGTCTTGAGGTGGCACGCCTGAAGCGCACCTCCATCGGCTCGCTTAAACTCGGTATGCTTCCCCAGGGAAAGTACCGCGAGCTTTCAGAACAGGAAATCAAAAAACTGCTTAGAAGCGCAGGACATACTGAAAAATAGTAAAATCGGAGCGTCAGTGTGCGGCTCCGATTTTATTTATAAATAATAGTTGATATTGTCAAAATTTATGATATAATATATTCTAGGTAATTTTGGATTAAAGGAGAATTACAAATGAGCAATAATTCAAAAGCATATGAAAGACTTACTGCTCTTTTTGACGACGGTATTTTTACCGAGATCGAGCCTTTTGCCAAATCCGCAGAAGGCGAAATTGAGGTTGCCGCAGGCTACGGAACAGTCGGCGGTCAGTTTGCCTATGCCTTTTCGCAGGATAGCGAGGTTTGCGGCGGCGCAGTAACTGTTGCACATTGCGCAAAAATCAAAAAAGTTTACGACCTTGCGCAAAAAACAGGCAAACCTGTTATAGGCATATACGACTCAAACGGGGTTAAACTTACAGAAGGCTTTGAGGTGCTTTCCGCTTACGGCGAAATTGTCAAGGCTTCTGCGCGCGTTTCAGGCGTCGTTCCGCAGATAAGTATAATCGCCGGCGCTTGCATCGGCACATCTGCGCTTATGGCTAACCTTGCTGACGTTGTAATCGCTGTAAAAGAAGCAGATTTTTATGTAACAGCACCAAGTGAAGTAACTGCACAAAGCAGTGCCGAAAACGGTGTTATAGATATTCTTGCAGACGCTTTTGACAGCGCGGTAAACAGCGTTAAGTCACTTCTTCCGCTTCTTCCTGAAAATAATCTCAGTATCCCTGTTGCTTATATCGACGGAGAAAACAATGCACCCGTCAGCGCGGATATGGATACAAAAGAACTGATAGCTGCGATTTCAACACAGCAGTATGCAGTTGAATTCAAGGCTGATTATACAAAAAGCGTTGTAACCTCACTTGCTGTAATCGGTGGCGAAACCGCTGGCGTTATAGCTTTTGACGGTGGCGCAATCAGTCCAAAGGCGGCATATAAGGCTGAAGCAATGCTTAAACTTTGCGACGCGTTCAGCCTTCCGGTAATAACATTTGCTAACGCAGACGGCTTTGCAAAGGACTGTGAAGCGCAAATGCTAACAGCGGCGACAAAACTGACTTCTGCGTACGCTTCTGCAACCTGCCCGAAAATCAGCCTTATTACAAAAAAGGCAGTTGGCGGAGCATATATCACTCTTGCAGGCAAGGGAGCAAACGCAGACCTGACGCTCGCATGGGATACTGCTGTCGTTTCACCGCTTGACACAGACAGCGCAGTTGCGTTTTTATGGAACGACAGACTTGCTGACGGCGAGGACAGAGCAGCGCTTGAAAAAGAATTCAACGAAACGATCGGCTCTGCTTATTCCGCTGCAGCTTGCGGCGCTATTGATGACGTTTTCACTCCCGATATGACAACGCAAAAACTTATCGGCGCTATTGAAATGCTTATCAGCAAGCGCGAAACAACCTTACCCAGAAAACACTCTGTTAAATAAAGGAGATTCAGATATGAAAAACTACAAGATTACAGTAAACGGCACACCTTATAATGTTACGGTTGAAGAGGCGGGCGGCTCTGCTCCTGCACCTGTAGCCGCTCCCGCACCGGCAGCAGCACCTGCCCCCGCAGCAGCCCCCGCTCCTGCTGAGGCACCGGCAGCTCCGGCTCCCGCAGCACCGCAGGGCGCAGCAGGCGCAGTCAGCGTTGATGCTCCGATGCCCGGTAATATTCTCGATGTGAAGGTAGCAACCGGCACCGCAGTTAAGAGCGGCGACGTGCTCATCGTACTCGAAGCTATGAAG